>NZ_JBSFEO010000021.1:0-182221 GCF_053594475.1 Embleya sp. NPDC001921 | reverse complement strand
GGCACGCGTGCTCGGCGAGGTTGCGGTCCATGGCTTCGATCGGTGCGCGCATCCGGCCATTGTCACCGGGCGTCCCGCCCGAACCGCGCGACGGCCGGGCGTCCCGCCCGGTTCCGGGAACGCCGGCGTACTCCTTCGACCGGTAAACGTGCCGAACCCGTGACCGGGCGCCGGCACACTCGGCCGCGTGACCGAATCGACTGACACCCCGACCCCCGCCGAGGATCCCGCCTGGCACTCCGTGCGCTGTCTGTTCCGCCATCAGCCGGACATCTACGAGGAACGCGTCACGTTATGGCGCGCCGCCGACTTCGACGAGGCCATCGCGCTGGCCGAGGCGGACGCGCTGGAATACGCCCGCGACGTGAACGACGCCGAGTACCTGGGTCTCGCGCAGGCGTTCCGGCTGTTCGACACGCGGGTCGGACACGGTACGGAGGTCTTCTCGCTGGCCCGGGACAGCCCGCTGGAACCGACCGAGTACCTCGACACGTTCTTCGACACGGACACCGAACGACAACGTCGGATCATGGCCGACAGCGACCCCCCGGACGCCCGGTGACCCGCCCGCCGCGGCACCCGTCGCCCGGTGTTCATCTCGCGTCGGGTTCACAACTCCGGCTTCGCACGGGACCATGGAGGGCAACTGCCCTATAGATGTAGGTAGGGAGGAGCGCCATGGACGGACTCGTCGTGCTCGCCGTGTCCGCGTGTCTGCTCGGCTTGACCGTGCTCCTGGTGGTGCGCTCGCTCGGCCGTCGCGACCTCAGCACCGCCCCCAGGGACCTGCTGCGCGAGGACGGCGTCGCCGACCTCGACGCGGCCGAGTGGTCACCGGACACCGAATGGCCCCGGCAGACCGATGCCGGCACCGCGCCGGACTCACGCACCTGCCGCTGACTCGGCCGGGCAAGGCCCACCCCGCGTCGGCGGCGGTGCCGAGTCCGGCATCGGCGGTGCGCCGATACCGGGCCGGCTCGCGGCTTCGAGCGAGCGCGGGCTCCGACGATGCGCGCTACGGCGCGTCGGATTCGCCGTGCACCGTCGCGTGTGCCGTCGGCGCGTCGGGAGCGTCGGGCGGTTCCGCGTCGGCGGCCACCACCTGGGCCCGAGCCCGGTCGATCCGGCGGTGCCAGCGGGCCACGCCCGGGTCGCCGTCCGGGTCGGTGGACCTGGCCAGCGCGACGCCGTAGCCGAGCTGGGCGCGCTGCAACCGGCTCTGCGCCCGGGCCGCCTTGCGGCCGTGCTCGCGCCGGGCCGCCTCCACCGCCTCCTTGCGGGTCTTGTTCGAGGCGAGCGCGGCCAGTTCGCGCAGCGGCAACAGCTCCGGCTCGTTGCCCACGGCATGCGCGAACCAGCGGTACCGCTGCCGGGCCGCGAGCCGATAGACGAAGCTCGCGATGGCGAGCACGACCAGACCGTTGAGCACGATCTGCACGATGGTCAGGTACGAGTCGGTCCGCCCCAGGACGATCTCCAGGAGCGGCGAGTTGTTCACGAAGTGCAGGCCCCACGCGACCGCGTACAGCGCGCCGGCCGCCGCGAGCCGCACCCCGAGCGGCCGGCGCACCCCGACCACCACGTACGCGACGCCCGCGCCGGTCATCGCGGTGAACGCCGCGTGGCTCCACAACCCGTTCACGATGGCGCGCACGAAGAAGCTGGCCACGATCCCGCCGGTCCAGGTCTCGCCGGCCTGGATCGCGGCGTTCAGCGCGTACATCACGTTCTCGACCACCTGGAAGCCCAGGCCGACCAGCGCGCCGACGACGAAGCCGTCGAGCACGCTCTCGAAGACCCGCCGGTTGATCAGGATCAGCACCACCACGCCGAGCAGCTTGAGCGTCTCCTCGACGATCGGCGCCGAGATCGAGGCGCCCCAGTCGGTGGCGAACGTGGGATCCAGCTTGGACAGATAGCAGAGCACGTTGTCGTTGGCCACGAGCGCGAATCCGGTCGCCACCACACCGCCCCACAACACGGCGGCCACGCAGAACGACAGCGGCTCGCGCTCGAACAGGTCCAGATGGGTGATCACCGCGAGCGCCGGGATCAGCCACAGCGTGTGGATGACCACGCTCAGTACGAGCGCGCCGGAGGGTGCCGCCGAGGACAGCCGGATGAAGTTGGGCACCACGCTCGCCGCGCCCAGCGCGAACACGATCGGGTACAGCCAGAACGCCGCGCTCGCGGGCCGCACGATGCCGCCCGCGTCCCGCCGGCCCCGGCGGTCGGTCAGCGGAGCCACGCTCACGACTCGACCACCTCCACCGAGTCGAGCATGCTCACCACGTCGTCGGCGATCGCCTCGGTCAGCGGCGCGGTGTGCCGCGCGGTGAGCGAGAGGCCCAGCCCCTGGCCGCCGCCGACCAGCACGGTGAGCGTGCCGGCGACGGTGTTCCCGCTGATCGGCGCGACCAGGCCGGTGAGCCCGTGCGCGGTGGTCACCGAGGCCGGGCCGCCGCCGATCCGGCCGCGCCCGGTCGCCTCGTAGCGGCGCGCCGCCGCCCTGAACGCGTTCGCCGCCGAGGATTGCCGACCCAGCGGGGTCAGCCGGTACCTCGTCGCGCCCTTGACCACCACGCTGACCAGATCGGTCTGGGACGCGCCCCGGTCGATCTGCCAGCCGGGCGCCGGGTGGTACCGGAACGTGCCCAGTGTGACCACCTGGCCGAGGTGCACCCGCGCGGCGCCGACGACGGAGCGGTTGAGCAGGTACGGGATCGCGATCAGGAGCAGCATCACGAGGGCCACCACGAGCGTCGCGCGCAGTCCGTGGGTGGAGGGGATCGGCGCCGACCTCGAACTCGGGCTCGAATCCGGCGAAGGCGGTCGCGGAACGGGTGCGGTGAGAGACAAGCGCGATTCCTGTCTGCGGTCGAGGGCGTCCCCGCCGGTACCCGCGCCGTCGCCGAATGTCACTCGACGCTCGACCGAAGGGGTGACTCGGTCACGGTAAAATCACGAAAACGCTGTGTTCGTCCCGCCGATCGATGGACGGCTGTTACAGAGCCGTCGAATGACCGTTTCGCTGTCCGGTTAGGGTCGTTTTTGTCAACAGCACCACCCCCGAACGCCTGCCGGAGCCCTTGCCTTGAACTCCCTTTCCGCACGCCGTCGTCGCGCGACGGCACTGGCCGGTGCCGTACTCGTCGCGGTGACCGCGGCCGCGTGCGGCTCTTCCGGCGACTCATCGGTGGAAAACGCCAAGTCCACGAGCGCGCCGACCCAGTCCGGCGGCCACCCGGTGAACCCGCCCGCGAAGCCCGCGCCGCCGAGCAAGGTCGTCGCCCCTACCGGACCCGCCACGAACTTCGCGACCGCCACGACCACTTCGGTCGGGCCGATCCTGATGACCTCGTACACCGGCCCCAAGTCGGGGGTCACCGGCAAGGTGTGGGTGTGGCTGCCGCCCGAGTACCACGACCCGGCCTACGCGAAGCACGGCTTCCCGGTGCTCACGCTGTACGCGGGCGGCCAGAGCAACGGCTACAACACCTGGACCGACAACCAGTTGCCGATCCAGGAGCTGAGCGTGCAGGAGGCCAAGGCCGGCCGGACGCATCCGTTCATCATGGTGATGCCGGTGCAGAACCTGGAGAAGGACGAGAAGCGCAGCCTGGAGTGCAGCGACATCCCGGGTCAGCCGAAGATGGGCACCTGGCTGGCGCAGGACATCCCCGACCTGGTCAAGGCCAACTTCCGCACGCTCCGCGACCCGGCCGGATGGGGTGTGATGGGCGCGTCCACGGGCGCGTTCTGCAGCGTCAAGCTCGCACTCCAACACCCGGAGCAGTTCAAGGTCGCGGTGCCGATCGACGGCTACTTCAACCCGGATTCGCCGCTGTGGAAGGGCCACGAGGCCGAACGGCTCGCCAACAGCCCGGATCAGCTCATCGCGGCGGGCAAGGCCGGGATCGACGTGCTCGCGACCGCGGGCGGCGGGGATCCGGCCGAGGTCCGGCTGGTCAAGGCCTTCGTCGCCAAGGCGGCGCCACCGGTCCGCGTCGAGTACTACGAGCAGCCCGGCGGCAGGCATCTCACCTCACATTTCAAGCGGATGATCCCCGACCTGCTCGGCTGGCTCGGCCGACACATGTCCCCACCCACCACCGACTGACCGTGTCCGGACCGTCGCTGAATCACCCTGGAAGACCACAGTGAGCCTGACCGGTACGCCCTTCTACATAACGACCATCGTGCTCGCGATCGCGGCCATCGCGGCGGCCATGATCGCCTGGAACCGCATCCCCGGACCCAAACCGGTCAAGATCGTCGCGCGGCTGTTCATGCTGGTGACCTGCCAGGCGACGGCCATCCTGATGGTCTTCGTGATGGTCAACAACGCGAACAGCCTCTACGACACCTGGGACGACTTCCTGGGCACCGGGGGCGGCCACGTGACCGAGGCTCGCGAGCCGGCGCCGCCGCCCGCGCCGGAGGTCAAGCTGCTCACCAAGTTCGAGCCCGCCTCGGACGGCAAGATGGGCGAGGGCGTCCAGGAGACCACTCTCAAGGGTCCGCAGTCGGCCGTCGAGGCCGAGGTCTACGTGTGGCTTCCGCCGCAGTACAAGGACCCGGCGTTCGCGGACAAGAAGTTCCCCGTGGTCGAACTGCTGCCCGGCTACCCGGGTTCGGCCAAGGCCTGGTTCGGCACGCTGGACGTCAACAAGCAGCTCAAGGCCCTGATGACCAAGGGCGAGGTGGCGCCGTTCATCCTGGTCTCGCCGCGGACCAGGCTGCTCGCGGGCCAGGAGGACACCGGCTGCGCGGACGTGCCGGGCAAGGCCAACGCGGACACCTGGATCTCCGGCGACGTGCGCCGCATGGTGATCGACAACTTTCGCGCCGAGTCCGACCCCAAGCACTGGGCCATCGCGGGCTACTCGGCCGGCGGCCACTGCGCGACCCGGATGGCGCTGCTGCACCCGGACCGCTACGGCGCGGGCGTGAGCCTGTCCGGCTACAACGACCCCAAGGGCGAGCCCGACTCGGTCACCTCGAAGGACCCGGCCCTGCGCGAGTCCTCGAACCCCCTGACCATCCTCAAGAACGCCCCCCAGCCCCCGAAGGTCGCCCTCTACCTGGCGGGCGAAAAGGGTGACGGCTACGGCGACGCCCAAGCCCTCAAGTCCATCGCCAAGCCCCCCACCGCGATCACCATCGCCGAAATATCAGGCGGCGGCCACGGCACCGACGTCTGGCGCCGAATGGTCCCCGACGTCTTCCGCTGGCTGACCAAAACCCTCGTCTAACCCACCCGCCGGCCGAGCCAACCAGAGCCCGGCCGGCGCCTGAGGCCACCCCAACCCGGCCCGACCAACGCCTGAGGTCAGACGAACAACCCGTCAGCCCGGCCGGCGACTGAGGCCAACCCCGCAACCTCCCGAACGTGCCGCCCCGCCCCCTCCGCAAGGAGCGACCGCAGGACCAAGAACACCTTCCGCGCCTCGACCGCGTTCCAATCCGCCGGCAACAACTCCGCAGGCAACCCCGGATCCAGATACGGCAACCGCCGCCATTGCGTAAGCATCGGCACGTACGTCCGAAACGCCTCGCCCGGATCCACCCCCGGACGCCGCACGAGTTCGGCGGCGGCCGGCCCGTACTCGTCGGTGAACAGCGCGTACTGCTCCTCGATCGCCTCGAAGTCCCACCAGTCCCCCACCGCGGACCCCAGCTCCGCAAACGCCGCGTCGCCGGTGAACAGGTGTACGTAGTCCGCGAGTTCGACCCGAACCAGAGTGCGCCGCGCATCCTCCAGCAGCCGCGCCGGCGCAATCCACACACCGGGCGACACGTTGCCGAACCCCAGCCAGGTCAACCGCGACCGCAACTGGTGCCGATGCGCCCGCTCGGACTCGGGCACCGAGAAGATCGCCAGCACCCAGCCGTCCTCGAGCCGAGCCGGCTCCAGGTTGCCGAAGATCCGCCGATCGCCCTCGTCGAAGATCGACTCCATCGCCGGACTGAGCCGATAGCCGGTACCGTCCCGCCGCTCCTGCGTGAGTGTGCCGCGCTTCTTCAACCGCGAGATCGCCGATCGCACCGCCGGCGCGTCCACGCCGAGTTCGCCCATCAGCACGATCAGGTCGGCGATCGAGATCCAGCCGCCGAGTCCGCGCACGAACGCGCCGTACACGGTGTTGATCAGGGAGCTGGGCCGGGCCGGGGTCTCCGCCATGGTCGCCTTCCTCGCGGAGTCTGGTTCGCCGGCGATCCTATCCGGGGTCCGCCGCCGCGTCGGCGACCGGCGTGCCCTCGGCCGCGCGCCGGCGCAGTTCGCCGCGCCGCAGCTTCCCGGTGCCGGTGCGCGGCAACTCCTCGACGAACTCGATCAGCCTCGGGTACTTGTACGGCGCCATGGTCCGCTTGACGAAGGTCTGGAGCGCGCGGGCGGTCGCCTCGTCCGCGCCCACCCCGGGACGCAGCACCACGTACGCCTTGACCACCATGCCGCGTCTCTCGTCGGCGGCGCCGACCACACCGCACTCGGCCACGTCGGGGTGGGTGCACAACACCGCCTCGACCTCGGGCCCGGCGATGTTGTACCCGGAGGAGACGATCATGTCGTCGCTGCGCGCCTGGTACCAGAGGTACCCGTCCGCGTCGCGGATGTAGGTGTCCCCGGTGATGTTCCAGCCGTCCCGCACGTAGTCGAGCTGACGCGGGTCGTCCAGGTAGCGGCACCCGGTCGGGCCCTTCACCGCGAGTTGCCCGGCGGTGCCGTCCGGGACGGGCTTGCCGTCCGGGCCGAGTACGACGGCCCGGAATCCGGGCACCGGAAGCCCGGTCGCGCCCGGGCGGATCGCGTCGTCGGCGGCGGAGACGAACACGTGCAGCATCTCGGTCGCGCCGATCCCGTCGATGATCCGCAGGCCGATCGTGTCCCGGTACGCCTGCCACACCCCCGCCGGCAACGCCTCGCCGGCGGACACGCAGCGCCGCACACCGGCGAGCAGGTCGGCGAGGCCCGCGCCGAGGATGGCCCGGTAGGCGGTGGGCGCGGTGAACAGTACGGTGACCCGCTGCTCGGCGACCACGGCGGCGAGTTCCTCGGGCGTCGCGCGTTCCAGGAGCAGCGTGGCCGCGCCCGCGCGAAGCGGGAACACCACCAGGCCGCCGAGTCCGAAGGTGAAGCCCAGCGGCGGCGTGCCGGTGAACAGGTCGGTGGGCTCGGGACGCACGACGTGCGCGGAGAACGTGTCGGCGATGGCGAGCACGTCCCGATGGAAGTGCATGGTGGCCTTGGGCCGCCCGGTGGTCCCGGAGGTGAACGCGATCAGCGCGACGTCGTCGGCCGAGGTGTCCACCGTCTCGAACACGGTGCTCTTCCCGGCGCAGCGGGCGGGCAGCGAGTCCTCGCCCGGACCGCCGTAGGTGAGCACGCGCAGGCCCGGGGTGTCGGCCGCGTCGAGCTCGGCGGTGAAGCGGTGGTCGCACAGCGCGACCGCGGGTCTGCCGATGGTGTGGATCGCGTCGAGTTCGTGCGCGCGCAGCAGCGGCATGGTGGTCACCACGACCGCGCCGGCCTTCAGCGCGCCGAACCAACTCGCGACCAGCCAGGGGTTGTTGGGACCGCGCAGCAGTACCCGGTTGCCGGGCACGACGCCGAGGTCCTCGGTCAGGACGTGCGCGACCTGGTTGGCGCGGGTGCGCAGGTCGCCGTACGTCCAGGTCTCGTGCGCGGTGACCAGGCACCGTCGGTGCGCCCCGTGTCGCGCGATGGTGTCGTCGAGCAGTGCCGCGGCGCAGTTGAGCCGATCCGGGTAGCGCACGTCCGGCAGCTCGAAGATCAGCTCGGGCCACTGCTCGACCGGCGGCAGCCGATCCCGGGAGAACGTGTCGACGTGCGCGGAGGGACGGAGCTGCATGCCGGCACCTCATCATCCTGTTGCCATCGTGACGACAGTCAACGGTACGCGACATCGGCTCGCTATGGCATCCCCTTCCCGCCACGGCGCCCGGCGGGCCGCGGTCGCGCGCGCATCCCGTCACGCGGGCGTCCCGTCGTGTGGCCGTCCCGTCACGCGCCGGTCCCGTTCGCCACCAGTACCGTGCCCCGACCGATCGCGCAGACCGTCTCGCCGCCGTCGGCGGCCACCATGGTCAGCGTGCAGTCGCAGACCGCCTGTCGCCGGCCGGCGTGCACGATCCGCGCGTCGGCACGCAGCGTGGCACCCAGCGCCGGGCGCAGGTATTGAACGGAGACGCTGCCGGTCAGTACGGCCGAGCCGAGCGTGCTGCCGGCCGCGAAGGTGATCGCGTTGTCGGCGGCATAGGCGAGCACGCCGCCGTGCAAGTAGCCGTTCTGTTGCCGGAGTTCGTCGCGCACATCCACCTCCAGCGTGGCCTCCCCGGCACCGAACGCGGTGACCCGGGCACCGACGAGCCGGCTGAACGGCTGGGCGGCGAGCACGGATCGCGCGAAGTCGAGCGCCTCACCCGCCTGACGCGCCTCACGCACCTCGGGTGCCTCAGGTGCCTTACGTGCGTCGGGGGCATCCGCCGCCTCGGGCGTGGCCGGCGCGTCGGCGGGGGTCTCGGTCATCGTGGTGTCGCCCTTCGAGTGGGGGGATCGGGGGCCGCGGGCGGCGCGGGCCCCCGGGCTGGTGATCATCGAACCAGAGTCCCGATCACCCGCGTCGGGCCTTCGCGGGCACAATCGGGTCATGTTCGAACTGCTGCCGGGTGTCGGGGTGGTGCTGCCGCGCGGCGCCGGGACGTTGCGATTCGGGATGAGCGAGCCGCAGGCGCAGTGGGTGCTGTCCACGGTGGTGGACGTACGCCCGTACTGGTCCTGCGCCGGGGCCGGCTACGGGGATGACGGCCACCGGGAGTTCTGGAGCTTCGGGGGGCGCCTGGGCACCCTGCGCGTCGACGTCACCGGCTCGGAGCACGGGTGCCGCACCGTCTCCTTCGAACGCGAGCCCGGCACCACCACGGATCCCGTGGTCTGGCGGGACGTCGACGTGTTCGGATATCCCGCCGACGAGGTCGAGGCCGCGTTGACGCCGAAGGCGGCGCGCGAGGCCGTCGGGCTGTTCCTGACCCGGGGCACGGCGGAGGCGGCAACGTGGATGGCACGGGCGCGGCTGACCACCGAGGGCGGATCGGCGCGCCGGATCGGCTGACGCCACCGGACGCTGTCGGATGCGCTTCGTCACATGATGGCGCGATGGTGAAATTGGACAGCTTCCCTTACCGTAGGCGCGCGTTTCGGCCCGGCCGGGACCCGGACGACCGGCCACGGTCCCGGTCTCGATCCCGGGCATCCTCGGCCCCGAAAAGGAGAGCGGCGTCATGGCGCGGGACAAGCTGGGTGTGGCGATCGTGGGGACCGGATTCGGATGCATCACGCATCTGCCCGCCTTCCGGGACGCGGGCTTCGAGGTGCGGGCGTTGGTCGGCCGGGACCCGGCGCGTACCGCCGAGCGGGCCGAGCGGTTCGGGGTGCCGCACGCGTTCACCGATCTCGACGCGGCGCTCGCGCTGGACGGCGTGGACGCGGTGACCGTGGCCACGCCGCCGCACACGCACGCCGACATCGTGATCGCGGCGGTGACGGCGGGCAAGCACGTGGTGTGCGAGAAGCCGTTCGCGACCGACGCGGCCGAGGCGGCCCGGATGCTGGACGCCGCCGAGAAGGCCGGCGTCGTACACATGCTGGGCACCGAGTTCCGCTGGCAGTCCTCGCAGGCCCTGCTCGCGCGGTTGATCGCGGACGGCGCGATCGGCGAACCCCGGCTCGCCACCTGGCTGTTGCACATCCCGGTGCTGACCGGGCCGGACGCCGAGGTGCCCGCGTGGTGGGGTCGGGCGGAGGAGGGCGGCGGCTGGCTGGGGGCGCACGCGTCGCACTGGATCGACCAGATCCGGCACACGCTCGGCGAGTTCGCCGGGGTCAGCGCGGGTCTGCCGCTGGTCGCCGACCGGCCCGGACAGACCGCCGAGGACACCTTCAACATCCGTTTCCGCACGGTGACCGGCGTCGAGGGCACGCTGCAAAGCTCCGCCGGGGTCTACGGACCACCGCTGCTGACCACGCGCGTGGCCGGCACCCACGGCACGGCCTGGGTCGAGTTCGACGACGTCTGGCTCGCCGACGCCGATGGCGACCGGCGCGTCGACACCCCCGCCGACCTGGCCAACCCGGACCCGATCGCGCCCCCGTCCGACCTGATGCACACCGCCTACGACCTCCTGCACTCGATGGGCATCGACCGCGCGCCGTACACCAGGCTCGCCACGACCTTCGCCGCCCTGATCGACGGCACCCCGGTCCCCGACGCCCCACGCCACGCCACCTTCGCCGACGGCGTGGCCGGTCAACGAGTCCTCGACGCGATCCGCGCCTCCGCCACCGGCGGCGGCCACTGGACGCCCTGCGCCTGACGTGGGCGGCCCCGGCCTGTCGAATCGATCCGCGCGAGCGCGGGGGTGCGCGGGGTCGATCCGGAAACCGACCCCTCGGAGCGATCAGCGCGTGCGCGAAGGTGCGTCGAAGGTGTCGAGCAGCGCGCCACGCCCGCGTCGCGGCCCACTCCACACCCTCGTCGCCCACGCCGGCGGCGTACGACGCGTGGCGGCTGCCCACGCGGTGGGGTTCCGGACGGCTGCGGACGGCTGTATCGGTGGTGCGCGACCGGTGGGGGATCGCCCTCTCGGCGCGTGAAGACGGCAGGCCTGACCAGGAGTTCGCCGACAGGCCGGAAGCGCGGCGCCGCCCGGTTGATCACGCCTCCCGCGCGCCGGGTCGGAGGTCGAGGCGGCGCGGGAGTTGGGCGTTGCGGGCGACCACGACCGTGGAGAGGCTCATCAGGATCGCGCCGACCTCATCGGCAGGACCACACCCCCCAGGGCACCCGCGGCCGGCGGCACGGTGTCGAGGTTGCAGCCCGCCGCGCCCAGGCCGGGTTCTACCGCATCTTGCGGTAGACGGCGGCGGACAAGCCTCGCCCGCCATCGAATTCCCATATACCTCATGGTGGTATACGGAGCGTCGATCGACCCGCGCTCATTCCTTGCGTTTCCGGCAGAACCATCCGTATCTCGGGCCGGCGGCGGTATAACCAGAGACCAGCCCCCTCTCCCTCGGGAGGCCAACATGGTGCGTCAGCCACGATCCCGCAGTGTCGACTGGTTGTGGTGGGCGACCTCGTCGGGCGAACTGCAACCCTTCCTGGATCATCCGGATCACGATCAACAGGAGATAGCCCGGGAGAAGTCGGCGGTCGCGGTGCAACTCGCCCGCCTCGGCGATCCACTCGTGGACTGTCTGGCGGCAATCGCCCCGGACGTCCTCGCCGACGCCCTGTGGCGGTTGCCGAACCCCACCCGGACCGACACGCTGCGCGCGCTGCGGGTACCGCCCGCGCGCCGCCCCACTCCCGCGATCGCCGAACACGCGCTCAAGCGGCTGCGCAAACAGACCGCGAGCGTACGCGGCTACACCGCCCAGGTGGTCACCCTGCCGGTGCTGCGCGTGCTGCTGCCCGCGACCCTGGACACCGACTCGGAGGCGTTGGACGGCGAGATCCTGGAAAGCCTGAAGACCACGACGTTGACCCCCGATCTGATCCGGCTCACCGCGATCGCCGACTGGGGGTTCAGTTGCCAGGCCGCCGCGCTGCTGCGACTGACGCTGACCGAGGCCGATCTCGCGCTGCCCGGGTGGCCCGCCGACGTGATCGCCGACGTGGTGACCGCGTGTCGGCGGTTCGAGGCGTTCTGCCGGGACCGGATGTGCGGCGCGAGCGAACCCCCGTCGCCGCTGCGCTCGCTCGACGACGCGCTCGGCCGGGCCCGGGCCGCCGCCGACTCGGTGACCGCCTCGGTCGCGGCCGGCCGCGCGCCCGAGGAGGCCGACCTGACCATGCTCGCGCTGGTCGGCCCGGCCGTCGCGGAGGCCCGCGAGGCGGTCGGCGCGTTGGTCGGGGCCGAGCCGGACACGCTGCCCGAGGACCGACCGGGGCTGGCCGCGGCGATCACCGCGCACGAGGCCGCCGTACACGCCCGCGAACTCGCCGGTGTGGCCCGCTTCCGGGACCTCGTCGGCCCGTCGTCGCACGGCGCGGCGATCACCGAACTTCGGGAGCTGGCAACCGACCTGAGTACGCGTCACGAGAACTGGGAGCCGGCCGACCGGCGCCGGGTACTGGCCCTGGCCGACCTCGGCGCGCTGATCGACGCGATCGCGGCCGACCGGGACGAGGGCGTGGACGCACTGGCCGAGACGGTCCGCCCGCACCTGCCCGACCCGACCATCGTCAACGCCGCGCTGCGTGGTCGGCTGTCCTGGGACGAGACACCGACCACGGCTGCCCCGAACGCCGCGACGCACCCGCCGACCACCGAGGAGCAGGCGGCGGCACCCGACGGCACGAGCGACACCGACGCCGAACCCGCCCCGACCCCCGAGGCTCCGCCGGTCGACGCCGACGAACCGTCGGCGCGGGCGGGAGCGAAGGCCACGGCCGCGGCTGCCAATGCGGACGGCCGGGCCGACAACGGCGACGATGGCGACGCCGGGACCAAGACCGTCGGCACGGCACCCGTCGAGTCCAGCCACCCGCCCGCCCCCCGACCCGACCCCGACTCCGCGACACTGATCGGCGAGTTGATCGGCCGGGGCGACTACGCCTCGGCGGTGCGGGCCATGTCCGCCGACGCTCCGGAGCGCGTATCCGCGCTGCGCGCCCTCGCCTACGCCAACGGCGCGCGCTCGGACACCGGCGCCCTCGCGCTGTCCCTGCGCGACGAACTCGACGAGATGGCCCTGCGCGTACCCGGCCACGACCGTGCGACCCAACTGCTGACCGTGGCCGCGGCCGCGCGCGCGGCCGTACTGTGCGGACACAGCACGTACGGCCTGCTCCAGGAGGCCGCCGCCGGGCTGGGCGACCTGCCCGCCGTGGCCACGCTGGCCCGCCACATCGCCACCGGCTCCGCACAGGGCCTGCTCGGCGGCGCCCGCAACCTCGGCGCGCTGGAAGCCCTCGCCGAGGCGGAGGCCGGCGCCGCCACGTGCGCGGCGGACGCCGCCGAGGCCCTGCTGCACCCGCGCCACCTGCGCTTCCCGCGCGCCACCTCGATCGCCCAACTGTGGTGGCGACCCGAGGACGGCCTGCTGGGCCGACTGCTGCGGCTGGCGGCCGGCAACGAACGGCGCGACCTGGACGAGGTCGCCGAGGCGCTGCGCCGGCTCACCAAGCACCACGAGTTGGAGAGCCGGCTCTCCGCGATCGACGAGGAGTTCCGCAACGGCAAGGGCCACCGCCTGGAGGGGCCGGCCCGACGCCGACTGCTGGAGTACGCCCGCGAGTCGCTCGGGACGGTGAGCCGCTGGGTGGACGCCATGCGCCGGGTCGCCGAGACCGAGTCGGAGGCGGAGTCCTGGATCGCCGGCCCGCTGGCCGACCTGCGCCACACCCTGATCGCCGACCGCCCCGAAGCCGACCGCGAACTCGCCGATTTCGCCGCGCACACCGGCGACCCACTCGCCGCCGGCGCGGCACGAGCCGCCGCCGCGAGCCTGTCCGCGACCCTCGACCTCCTCGACGGCCGCCCCCTGACCGGCCCCGAGCCCACCCCCGAAACCCTCCTGACCCCCATTCCCCCCACCACCGACTGACCCCGCCCCCACGACACGACACGGGCGCGAACGCGGGGGCGAGCGCAGGCACGGGGGCGAGCGCGAGGACGCGGGGCGGGCCGACCCGCGCTTGCGTCCACGGGACCTCTCCCGTCCACGACACGTCTTCCGTCCACGGGACCTCTCCCGCCTACGGAACCTCTTCCTCCGGGATGATGTGCATCGCCGCCTCCTCCGCACCCGCCGCGCCGCCGTCGATGCCGACGTCGTGGGCGACCGCCTCCGATTCGGTGTCCTCGTGGGCGCCCTCGTCCTCGGCGACCAGCCGCCCCGCCCTGGGGTCGGGGCTGCCCTCCCATTCGTCCGAGACGACGTCGTCGATGGAGACGTCCGGTTCCTCCTCGGCCAGGAGCTGGTCGAGCGACTCGCCGCGCCGCTCCTCCTCGGGAGTGTTGCCGTAGCGCTCCGCCGCCGACCAGCGGTCCGGCGGCAGGATCCCGGTGTCCAGCGGGTCGTACGACAGGTCGTCGGTCGACAGCGTGTCCTCGGGGCCGAGTACGCCGTCGTCGCCCGGCGTGTCCGGGGAGTCTTCGGTCGGATCCGGAGTGTCGTCGCTCATCGCCTGCCACCTTCCGCTGAAGTGCTCGTGCCGTGCGTCCAGGGCTCGGCCCCGTCCCCCGCGACCCGAGTGACCTTGCCCAGCGTCGGCCGGTTCATTCGGGGCTGCCCGGGAGCGGCCCCGCCTGGCAGCATGTCCGGGTGCCGGAATATCGCTTACGCGTCGCCGCGGTCCTGACCTGCCTTGTGCTCACCGCCACCGGATGCGGCTCCGACGGCGACGACGGACCCGACGACAGGGCCGACGGACCCGACCGGGTCGGCCGCGCCCCGGAGCCCACCGAGGTCGCCGAGGTCCGCCCCGAGCCGTCCCTGACCATCAACTGCCTGCACACCATCGGCGACCGCCCGGAGCCCGCCGACGGGTCGACCGTCGTCCTCGGCGACGTCGCCCTGGAGACCGGCCGCAGGCTCCAGACCACCAAGTCCACGGGCACCGAGTACCTGCACCCCCTGTTCGCCAAGTCCGGCCTGATGGTCCGCGACGGCGCCGTCGTCGACATCGAGGTGCTGCCCGCACGCGGCAACGGCGCGTCCATCGGATGGGGCAACGGCCAGTCGTCCGCCGTCGCCGTCCGGGTCCCGGGTTGCACGACCGGCTCCACCGCGAACTCCTGGACGGCCTTCCCCGGCGGCTACTACGTGGACCGGCCCGGCTGCCTCACCCTGGTCGTGCGCTCGCGCGGGTTGCAGACGAAGGTGCGCGTCCCGGTGGGCGCCGACTGCTGAGCCGAGGCATCTCGGCCGACTGCCGAGCCCAGGCGCCTCGGCCGACTCCCGCCCGCGGCGCTTTCGACCGGTTGGAGGCGGTTCCCCGCCACCGGACCCACAGCCCACCCAACCGCTCGTTCCAACGACGTAGACACCTCCACCCGTCTCATGCCTGAGGCTGATTTTTCCTGATGGATTTGGACGATCTTTGATCGCCGGCGCAGGGTGGTCCAGGGGGTCAGGGACGGAAAGCCCGGTCCTGGGGCCGGGGAGGGAGCAAACGGAATGCACGAGGCGCAGACACGCGAGACGAACCGCGACGCATGGCAGACGCTGCACACCGGGACTCGGGAGTCCGCGGCCCGCGGATTGCGCGAGGATTTGGCCCGCGCCGGAGTGGCCGAGGCGGACCTGGCCCGACGGGTGACCGAAGCCTGGGCCGGCTCCGTGGTGACCGTCGCGAGCACCGGCCGGCAGTTCCGGGTCACCCGGACCAGCGCTCCCGCGCCGACGACCTCGCTCAGCGAACCGCAACGCACCGAAACCGAACAGTCCCTGCTCAACCGCTGACGCCGAGCCGACACCGCCCGGCAACCGGGCCCGGAGACTGGCACGCGCGCACACGCGCACACGCGCACGCGCGCACACGCGTATGCACAGGCACCGGCTTCGGCTTCGGCATCGGCACCGGCACCGGCACCGGCACCGGCACCGGCGGACGCCGCCCGTACCACTCACCCGCTGATCCTCATCTCGCGCACGACGTCGCCCGCCACGCGAAACGCGAAGTTCGACAGGCCGTCGAACCCGTCGCCCCCGACGTCCGCGGTCACCACGGTCTCGTCCCCGTCCTCGCGGACCGCGGTGACGGAGAGGGTCACCCGTACTCCGACGAACTCGGCGTCGCTCCACCGTGCGATCGCGTCCCGCCCGGTGAAGACCCGGCCCCAGTCGTTCACCGACGCGTCGGCGGCGAACGCGTCCAGGAACGCTTCCGCGTCACCCGCGTTCGCGGCGGCGACCAGCCGCTCCACGGGCGCGGGCAACCGCTGATCGCTCATCGCGAACGTCCTTCCGAGACGGGAGGCCGGACCTCGAACGGGAGCCCGGGCCCCACCAGTCGACCCGAATCGGGGCGACTCGGCCTGCGGGGTGACCCACTCGGGTAAGCGGACCGCGGTCGACCAAGAGCGGGCCTTCCGTCCGGCCCCCGCGCCGTGCTGTGCTGTGCGCCATGGTCGACGAACCCACATACCCCACGGTTCCGCACCGGCACCGCGGCGTCCCCGCCCACGAGGCGGAAGCCCGCAGCCGAGCCTTCCACGACGTGATGGCCCAACGCCGCACCGTCCGCGACTTCTCCTCCCGGCCGATCCCGGACAACGTGGTCGACTGGGCGATCCGCACCGCGGGCACCGCGCCCAGCGGCGCCAACGTGCAGCCCTGGCGCTTCGTCGTGCTCACCGACCCCGAGCGCAAGCGCCACCTGCGCGAGGCCGCCGAGCAGGAGGAGCGCGAGTTCTACGAACACCGCGCGTCCGCCGAATGGCTCCAGGCCCTCGCGCCGATCGGCACCGACTGGCACAAGCCCTTCCTGGAGGAGGCGCCGGTCGTGATCGTCGTGTTCGAGGTGCACAAGGGACCGGACTCGCCGCGCCCCTACTACACGAAGGAATCGGTCGGGATCGCCGTCGGCCTCCTGCTCGCGTCGCTGCACCAGGCCGGCCTCGCCACGCTGACCCATACGCCGAGCCCGATGCGCTTCCTCAACGAGGTGTGCGATCGCCCCCAGGAGGAGCGCGCCGCCTACGTCATCCCGGTCGGCTACCCGGCCGAGCACGCACGCGTCCCGGACATCCACCGCAAGCCGCTGGACCAGGTCGTCGTCCGCCTCTGACCCGCCGCCGGCACCACCGCGACCGCCGGGCGGGCCGTACGACCGCGCCCGTCCGGCGGGGCCGGCCCGCTCGCGTCCGGCGCGAGCCGTCGCGCGCCACCTCGAACGCCTGCGCCGAAGCCCGCCCCTCTGCGATCCTGAATCGGCACGTCCGGATCCGCATCAGCCGTACGTACGGGGGGCGTTGATGAGTGTCGTCGCCGGAAAAATCATCGACGAGTCGATCGTGGTCGCCGCCGACTCCCAGGTGACCTGGGGTCAGGCCAAGACCGAGGGCACCAAGCTGTACAAGATCGGCGAGAGCCTGATCTTCGGCGGCGCCGGACTGCTGCGCGACATCAACCTGATGCGCCTGTTCCTGGACACGCACACACCCGCGTCGGCCGAGGAACGCGACATTCTGGAGTTCTACGCCGAGTTCGTCGAATGGGGCAAGCGCAAGCTGTCCAGCTTCGAGCCCAAGTCGGAGTTCATGTTCGCGTTCGACGGCAAACTGTTCGAGACGAGCAACGACTTCGACGTCTTCTACTACGACTACGGCGCGATCGGCTCCGGCTGGGAGTACGCGCGAGCCGCGCTGCACCTGGGCCACACCCCCACCCAGGCGGTCGGCGTCGCGTGCGACCTGACCATCTTCTGCATGCCACCGGTGACCGAGTACCGCATACCGCGCCACCAGCAACATCAGCCCGGCCGTGATCACGAGGCCATCTGAAACAGACATCGCGTGGGGTCCGCCGCAATTTGGAGCTAACCCTGTGTTTACGTGGTCTCTCGTAAGCTCTGGGGTATGTCCGAACAGCCCATCCCGGCGGACCTGATCGAGTTGCAGCGGGCCCGAGACGCCGCCTACGAGGCCATCGCCCGACACGCGGGGCAGCTCACCGAAGAGGAGCATGCCCGGCTGTGGGCCCAGGCTCGCGACGCCGTCGAGGCGCTGCACGCGCACCCGGCGATGACCGCCGGCGGCGACCGCGCCGACCTGGTCACCCGCCTGCGCATGGCCGCCCAGGCCGCCTGAACCCGGCCCGGCCCGCCCCGGCGTCCCGCGCGGCCCCTCGATGTCGGCCGCCCCGGTCGCCGGCGATCGCGGACCGGTCACCATCGACCCCGGAAGAAACGCCGCCGGCCGCGGCGCGCGCCCCGAAGGGTCCGCGCCGCGGCCGGCGGCAAAACGAGACAGCGAAAAGCGATCGGCGAAAGGCTCAGGCGCCCGCGGCCGCCTTGAGGGCGTCCACGCGGTCGGTCCGCTCCCAGGTGAAGTCCGGCAGGTCGCGGCCGAAGTGGCCGTACGCGGCGGTCTGGGCGTAGATCGGCCGAAGCAGGTCCAGGTCGCGGATGATCGCGGCGGGCCGCAGGTCGAACACGGTGTTCACGGCGGCCTGGATGGTCGCCACCGGGACCGACTCGGTGCCGAACGTCTCCACGAACAGGCCGACCGGCGCGGCCTTGCCGATCGCGTACGCGACCTGCACCTCGCAACGGCGGGCGAGGCCGGCGGCCACCACGTTCTTGGCCACCCAGCGCATCGCGTACGCGGCCGAGCGGTCCACCTTCGACGGGTCCTTGCCCGAGAACGCGCCGCCACCGTGCCGGGCCATGCCGCCGTAGGTGTCGATGATGATCTTGCGACCGGTGAGTCCGGCGTCGCCCATCGGGCCGCCGATCTCGAACCGGCCGGTCGGGTTGACCAGCAACCGGTAGCCCTCGGTCTCGATGCCCAGACCGGCCAGCTCCGGCTCCACCACGTACTCGCGGATGTCCGGCGCGAGCAGCGAGTCCAGGTCGATGTCGGACGCGTGCTGCGACGAGACCACGACCGTGTCCAGGCGGACCGGGCGGTCGCCGTCGTACTCGATGGTGACCTGGGTCTTGCCGTCCGGGCGCAGGTAGGGGATGGTCCCGTTCTTGCGCACGTCGGCGAGTCGCTTGGCCAGCCGGTGGGCGAGCGTGATCGGCAGCGGCATCAGCTCGGGGGTGTCGTCGCACGCGTAGCCGAACATCAGGCCCTGGTCGCCCGCGCCCTGGCGGTCCAGCTCGTCCTCGTCGCCGTCGACCCGATTCTCGTACGCCGTGTCGACGCCCTGGGCGATGTCCGCCGACTGCGCGCCGATGGACACCGAGACGCCGCACGAGGCGCCGTCGAAGCCCTTCTTCGAGCTGTCGTAGCCGATCTCCAGGACGCGCTCGCGCACGATCGTGGGGATGTCGGCGTAGCCCTGCGTCGTGACCTCGCCGGCCACGTGCACCTGACCGGTGGTGATCAGCGTCTCGACGGCGACCCGACTCTTGGGGTCTTCCTTGAGGAGCGCGTCCAGGATGGAATCGCTGATCTGGTCGGCGATCTTGTCCGGGTGACCTTCGGTCACGGACTCAGAGGTGAACAGACGGCGGGACACATCGCTCCCTGGGGTTGCAGCGGCTGCTGGCTGGCAGGTGGACCCGGACCGTCCGGACAGGTCGGGACGGGCGGGTCCACCGAATACTGGGCCCGAGTTTATCCCCCCGACCCCCGACGGGGGACTGGGTGTCCCACGCAATGGACGGCGTGGCGTTGCTCACTTTGTGTGAACTTGGGGCGATCGGGCGTTCGATTCGGCCGACGAACTAGCCGAAACGGGGCACGACCAGGTCCCAGACCACGTCCGCGAGGTCCTCCTTCGGGCCGTGCGGAACCGGCGTCTCGGCACCGTCGGCGGCCAGCACGATCGCCTCGTTGACATCCGTGCCGAACGTCAACTCCTCGCCCACCTGGTTGACCACGAGCAGGTCACAGCCCTTTCGGGCGAGCTTGGCCCGGCCGTTGGCGAGTACGTCGTCGGTCTCCGCCGCGAAGCCGACCACGACCTGACCGGCCCGGAGCCGGTCGTGCGCCAGTTCGGCGAGGATGTCCGGGTTCTTGACCAGCGTGATCGGGTCCGGCTCCGCGTCGGTCTTCTTGATCTTGCCGCCCACCCGGTTCGCGGGCCGGAAGTCGGCGACCGCCGCGGCCATCACCACGCAGTCCGCGTCCGCCGCCGCCTTGACCACCGCCTCGCGCAGGTCGAGGGCGGTGCCCACGTGCACCACGTCGGCCCCGGCCGGATCCGGCAGGCCGGTGTTGGCCTCGATCAGGGTGACCCGGGCACCGCGGGCGATCGCGGTGCGGGCCAGCGCGTAGCCCTGCTTGCCGGACGAGCGGTTGCCCAGGAAGCGGACCGGGTCCAGCGGCTCACGAGTGCCGCCGGCGGTGACCACGACGTGCCGGCCGGCCAGATCGGGCGCGGTCGCCCCGCGTGCGAGGGCCCGCCGGACCACCTGGAAGATCTGTTCCGGGTCGGGCAGTCGGCCCTTGCCGGTGTCCTTGCCGGTCAGCCGGCCCACCGCCGGCTCGATCACGATCGCGCCGCGCCGGCGCAGCGTCGCGACGTTCTCCACCGTGGCCGGGTGCTCCCACATCTCGGTGTGCATCGCGGGCGCGAACACCACCGGACATCGCGCGGTGAGCAGCGTGTTGGTGAGCAGGTCGTCGGCGAGCCCGTGCGCGGCCTTGGCGAGCATGTCGGCGGTCGCCGGCGCGACCACGACGAGGTCCGCGTTCTGGCCGATCCGTACGTGCGGCACCTCGTGCACCGCGTCCCACACCCCGGTGGCCACCGGCTGCCCGGACAGCGCCGACCAGGTGGCCGCACCGACGAAGTTGAGCGCGGACGCGGTCGGCACCACCCGGACCTCGTGCCCGGACTCGGTCAGTCTGCGCAGCAGTTCACACGCCTTGTACGCGGCGATGCCGCCGGCGACGCCGAGGACGACGCGGGGTCGAGATCCGGTACTCATCGCTGCTCCTGGTCCTCCGTCGCGGCCGACCCGGGTTCCGACCGGCACGGCGAGCCTACGACACCGCCCCAAACGGCTCGATCTCGTGTCGCACGGGCGGCGATTGCCGACGGGCCGTCGCGGGCGGCCCTCGCACACCGCCTTCCGCGGGGCACCCGCACGGCGGGCCGGAATCTGAGTACGCGTACGGATGTCCCGCCCCGCTGCCGCTGCCAGCATCGTGGCGAGGATTCCATCGGGGGAGATGACGTCGATGTTGAACGAGCGGCTGTTGGACGACGCGACGCGGTGTCCCGGCTGTGCGGGGGCGTTGGGGATTCCGCGCACCGAGCGCTGCCACCGGTGTGCGATCCGGCTGAGCGGGCCGGAGGCTGACCGGTTGTGGCGGCTCGGCGTGTCGGCGGCGCAACTTCTGCGGCAGCGCGAAGCACTGCTTCAGGGGATGCGCGCCGAGGCGCACCGGGCGGTCACGCGCCCGCCCCTGGTGCCCGCGGCGACACCGCCGCCGACACCGGCGTCGGAGGCGGCGCCGGTGCCGGTGCCGCCTCCGACGCAGCCGCAGCCGCAGCCGCCCGCACCGGTGTACCCGCCCGTCCCCACCCAGCCGCCCGCGGCCCGCCTGCGCGAGATGGCCGAGGTCGGGCGGCGCCGGGTGGCCCGGATCGTGCTGGGCGCGGGGGTGCTGCTGGTGGTGCTGGCCGCGCTCGTGTTCGTCGCGGTCACCTGGAATCGCACCGGCACCGGCGGCCGGGCCCTGGTGATGGCGCTGGCCCTGGTGCTGGCCGCGGCCGGCACCGCGGTCGCCGAGCGGCGCGAACTGCCCGCGACCGCCGAGGCGATGGCCGCGCTCACCGTCGCGATGGGCCTGCTCGACGGCTACGCGGCCTGGGCCGCGGACCTGGCCGGGCTGCGCGACGGGAGCGCGGTGCCGGCCTTCGCCGGCACCATGCTCGCGGTCGGTGGTGCGGCGGCGCTGGGCTCGATGGTGGCGCCGCTGCGCGCGTTGCGGATCTCGGCGGCGGTGCTGCTCCAGGGTCCGCTGCCGTTGGTGATCGCGTGGTTCGGGGTGGGCCGCTCGTCGCTGTTGCCGCTGGCCGTCGGGCTCGGGGTCCAGGCCGCGGTCGACGTCGCGCTGCTGAGCCGGGTCTACGCCCGGGCCGCGCGCGGGCTGCGGATCGTCACCGAGGTCGGCGTGCTGAGCTACTGGCTGACGGCGGTCGTGCTGACCTTCGTCGAGGGTCCGAGCGGCGCGGCGGCGGCCACCATGCTGGGGCTCGCCGCGATCGCCGGCGGGATCGCGTTCGCGCTGCGTGGCTCCCCCGCGGTGCGCCACCTGGCGTCCGGATGCGCGATGGCCGGCTCGCTCGCGGCCGTGGCCCTGCTGTCGGCCACCCGGCCCACCGACGACTCGGACCTGCCGATCGCGTGGACGGGCGTGGGCCTGCTGATCGTGGTCCTGCTCGCGATGGCGCCGCTGTTCGCGGTGCCGCGCGCGTTCCGGGCCGGGCCGCTCGCGGTGCTCGCGCCGCTGACGGCGGCGCCCGCGTTCTGGGTGATCGCGGCGCCGGTGGTGGCGCTGGTGGGCCCGCTGTCCTGGCCCGGCCGCGCGTGGAGCCTGGACTCGGCCGGCGCGGGCGGGCGAAACGCGGTCCTGCCGGACGGTGCTTGGGACTTCGGCCTGGCGCCGCCGGTAATGCTGCCCCTGGCACTGCTGGTGGCGCTGACCGCGGTGACCCTGCTGCGCGGTCGGCCCGGACGTACGCCGGCCCTGGTGGCCGGCGCGGTCGCCGTCGAGGGGTTGCTCGTGGTCCTGCCGCCGGCCCTGGATCTGCCGTTGTGGGCGGCGCTCGGCTGGCACCTGGTGGCCGCCGCCGGGTGGGCCCTGACCGGGCGGGTACGCCCGTGGCTGCCCCTCGTCGGCCTCGCGCACGGTGTCGTGGCCCTCACGTGGGCGACGGCGCACCCGCTGACCTCGATCACGGTCTGGGCCCTGGGCGCGGCCGGCCTCACGCTCACCGCCGTCCTGTCACCGGGACGTCCCTCGCCGGAGCCGAACCGGGCGACCACCGAGGCGAACGCCGAGGCCAACCCCGAGGCGAACACCGACGCGAACACCGAGGCAAAGGCCGAGGCGAACACCGACGCGACATCCGACCACCGGGCATCCGACCAAGCGACCACCAATCACCGGAACAAGCACCGATCGCCCGCCGCCGAGGACTCGACCACCGACCCGTTCGCCCCGCCCCGGGATCGCCCCGACGGCGACCGACCCGCCGCCGACCATCCCGGCGCCGACCACCCGCCTCGCCTCACCTTCGACCCCGCGCTCCTCCGCCCCCTCGTCCGACCGATCGCCGCCGGCCTCGCACTCGCCGTGGCCGGTACCGACGCCGCGATGGCGGCACACCACGCGGGCGCCGCGCCGGCCACGACCGGCCTCGTCCCCGCCCTGTTGTGCGCGCTGGTCACGCTGATCGCGATGGCGCCGCGCCCGACGTCCACGACCACCCGTGCGCTGACCCTGGTCGGCGGCGCCGGCTGGGCGATCGGCCTCCTCGCCGCGGCGCCCGCCCCGGTCCCGTTCGCGGTGGGCCTGGCCGCGGCCCTGCCGACGTGCCTGGCCGGCGCGTTCCGCGACCTGCCGAGCACCCGGCCGGGCTGGGCCGGCGCGGCCTGCGTGTGCTGGGTCGCCGCGATCGCGGCCGGCGCACACGCGTTCGGCGCCGATCGGCCCGGCACCGCGCACGCCGCCGTGATCGCCGCCGCCCTGCTCTTCCCGCTCGCCACCGTGCCCGCCGGTCGGCCCGCCGTCGCCCTGGGGATCGAGGGCACGGCGGGCGCGGCCCTGCTCGTCGCCCTCCTGGCCGGCCGCACGACCTCGCCCGTCCCGTTCGCGATCGCGGCGGGGGCCACCCTGTGCGGCGCGCTGTTCGGTCGCACGGTGCTGCGGCCCGCGTGGGCGCCCGCGACCGCCGTCCTGCTGTACGCCACGACGGCGGCCACGCTGCACCGGCTCGACGTCGGGGTGCCCGGTCAGGCGGTGGCCGGCGCGTGCGCGGCGGCGATCCTGCTCGTGGTGGCCACCCGTCTGCACGATCTGCCCGGGGCCGCGCTCGCGATCGAGGCAGTCGCCGTGATCGCGGCGGGCCTGTCGATCACGCAGGCACACGGCCTGCTGCCGGTCGCGCTCGCCGTCGTCACCGCCGGCACCCTGCACAGCGCGGTCCGCGGGCACGGCGAGGCACGCCCGATCTGGGCGCCCGCCGGCGTCGCGCTGTTCACCGCGACGGTGCCGGCCACACTGCACCGCCTCGGCGCCGCGCCCACCGTGTCCGTCCTGGCCGCGGTCGGCACCGCCGCCCTCCTGTACGTCGCCGCCGCCCGATTCCCCCGCCGCGACGCCGCCGCCGGCCTCGCGACCGCGCTCGTCGCCGCGTGCTGTGTGCTCGTGGCCGCCGTCGCGACCCTCGTGGTGGCCCCCGAGCAGATCTGGCTCGCCCTGGCCACCGCCGGCGCGGCCGCCGCGACCACCCCGGACGGACCGTTGCGCGCCGCGGCCCGACCGACCGCCGTGTCGCTGCTGTTCGCCGCCTACTGGTTGCGGCTGGCGCTGCTCGGGGTCACCCACCCGGAGGCGTACACGATCCCGCTGGGCCTGGCCCTGCTGACCGAGGGCTTCCTGCGCCGGCGTGCCGACCCGAAGACCACCTCGTGGGCCGCCTACGGCGCGCCGCTCGCGGTGCTGCTGCTGCCCTCGCTGCCGCTCGCGCTGAGCCGGGACGAGCCGATCCGGCCGAGCCTGCTCGGCGCGGCGGCGATCGCCACGCTCCTGGTCGGCGCGCGATTCCGGCTCCAGGCACCGCTGTTCCTGGGCGCGGCGGTGCTGGCCACCGTCGGCCTGGTGCACCTGCTGCCGCACCTGGCGCCGGTGTACGACGCGGTGCCGCGCTGGGCCGTGCTCGGCACCGCGGGCATCCTGCTGATCGTGATCGGCGCCGGCTACGAGCGCCGGCTGCGCGACCTCAAGCGCCTGCGCCGCGCGGTGGGACGACTGGGGTAGGCCGCCGACGGGGTCGGCTCAGGTGAGCGCCCGCAGTTCGTCCAGCACCTCGGACACGCACGCCGGGTCGGCCCGATAGGGCAGGTAGAACCCGAGGCGGTCGGCGACCCCGTGGGCACGCGAGGCCAGTTGGGCCGCGACGTCCTTGGGATCGCCGATCGCCACCACGCGACCCAGCAGTGTGTCGTCGACCGCGTGCGGGATGTCCGACCAGCGGCCGGCCCGGATCAGCGCGTGCAGTTCGGCCTGCAGCGGCCCGTAACCCTCCACGTCGAGCACCGGCCGGTAGGCGGGCGTGGAGGCGTAGAACGCGACCATCGCCCGGGCCCCCTTGATCGCGGCGCGCATCTCCTCCTCGGTCCGCCCGGCCGCGACGATCACGTCGAGCATCACCGAGAACCGCTCCCTGGCGCGCTGGGACAACACCAGGCCGTCGGTGACCGCGTCGGTGACCGGGCCGCGCACGAACAGGTCGGTGTTGAGCGGGTGTACGAGCAGCCCGTCCGCGTGCTCGGCGACCATGGTGATCATCCGCCGGCCCACCCCGCCCGCGAGCAGCGGCGGCAGCCCGTACGGGTTCGGCCCCGGTCGCAGCGTCGGCGGCATCAGCGTGAGGTCGAAGAACTCGCCGTGGAAGTCCAGCGGCGTCTCCCGCTGCCAGCACGTGAGCACCGCACGGACCGCGCGCAGCGTCTCGGCCATCCGGGCCACCGGGCGCGACCACTTCGCGCCGTACCGGCGTTCGATGTGCGCCTGGATCTGGGTGCCCAGGCCGAGCCGGAACCGGCCGTGCGAGGCCAGGTGCAGGTCGTAGGCGGTGTGCGCGAGATGGGTGGGGCTGCGCGGGAAGGCCACCGCGATGTTGGTCATGATGTCCACGTCCGCCGCGGCGGCGGGCACCAGCGGCAGGAACACGTCGGTGGGGCCCTCGAAGGTGAACACCCCGTCGAAGCCCGCCTCGCGCAGTTCCCGGGCCCGCTCACCGGCGCGGGCCAACGGCGCGTCCAGCAGCGTGTCCACGGGCAGCGGTCGTCGTGCGCCCGCCTTCGGCGCGTGCGCACCGCTCTCGATCCGGTCCACCCTCGTCGCCCACCCTCCGGATCACCTGCGTGTCGCGCGTGTCGGCGCCCGAAGCACAAGTACGCCATACGCGATCAAGGATCAAGACGCACGAAGGGCCCGACGGCACGCCGTCGGGCCCTTCGTGTCCAGCAGTCCAGCGATACAGCGCGTTCGAGTCGCGTGACTCGCTCAGCCCTCGATGGGCTCGGCGGTCAGCATGCCCGAGTTGATCTCGCGAAGCGCGATCGACAGCGGCTTCTCGTGCACGTGCGTGTCCACGAGCGGACCCACGTATTCCAGCAGGCCCTCGCCGAGCTGCGAGTAGTAGGCATTGATCTGCCGAGCACGCTTCGCCGCGTAGATGACGAGGCTGTACTTGGAGTCGGTCGCCTCCAAGAGCTCGTCGATGGGCGGGTTGATGATGCCCTCGGGTGCGGTGGAAGAAGCTGACAAGGCGGGGGCCCTTCGAAAAGCTGTGAAAGCTGTGGGTGAAAGTCGGGCTGCCTGGTGGCTATCGGGCAGCCCGGACGATCAAGATACGTTCATCAAGGCTAGCAGTTCGCGTACGACGTCTTCGACGGACGTGTTGACCAGCGTCATGTCGAATTCGGATTCCGCGGCCAACTCGACCTTCGCGGCGGCCAGGCGCCGCTCGATGACTTCCGGGGACTCGGTCCCCCGGCCCACCAGACGGCGGACCAGTTCGTCCCACGAGGGCGGGGCGAGGAACACCAGGCGTGCCTCGGGCATCGCCTGCCGTACCTGCCGAGCGCCCTGCAGGTCGATTTCGAGCAGGGTGGGAACGTCGGCGTCAAGCCGTTCGAGCACGGGCAGTCGCGGGGTTCCATATCGGTTCCCGGCGAATTCGGCCCATTCGAGCAGTTCATCGGAAGCGATCAGTTTGTCGAACTGATCGCCGTCGGTGAAGTGGTACTCCACACCGTCGGTCTCCCCTGGACGGGGCTTTCGTGTGGTCGCGGACACAGACAGCCAAACCTCGGGGTGACGGCGGCGCAGGTCAGCGACCACCGTGCTCTTGCCGACCCCGGAGGGGCCGGAGAGCACGATGAGTCGACGGGTGCCGTGCACGTTACGGGGATCGGAGCCGGCGCCCGGTTCAGGACGCGGAGCCACCGAATTCCCGTTCGAGTGCTGCGATCTGATTCGTGCCGAGACCGCGGACGCGCCGGGTCTCGGAGATGTTCAGCTTCTCCATGAGCTGCTTGGCGCGCACCTTGCCGACGCCGGGGAGGGACTCCAGGAGGGCCGATACCTTCATCTTGCCCACGACCGGATTGTCCTTGCCCTCCTTGATGACGTCGCTGAGCGAAGCACCGGAGTTCTTGAGCCGGTTCTTCACCTCGGCGCGCTCCCGCCGAGCCGCAGCGGCTTTAGCGAGCGCATCCGCGCGTTCTTCGGGGGTCAGGGGTGGGAGAGCCACGCCGTGTCACCTCGGACTTCGTTGCGATCCTCAAGGCCGCCCGGCTCGGACGGCCACCAACAAACAGTGGAACCTAGCTGGTCAGAGCGTTCGCGGCAACGCGCGACACTCCACCGGGCCGGCTCACGAGGGAGCCTAGTCGGCGAATCGGTCCGCGTCGCCCGAATCGATGGGAAAAGCCCGGCTACCTGCGACAAAACCCGAACCTGACGGAGCGTCGGGCGCCTGCGGGGCGGTCGCCGGACCCGACGGCGCCTCCGTACCCCCTCCCGGCGCCCTTGCGCCCCGGGGCGAGCGTCGGGTCGGATCGGCACGGGTCGAGACGACGGGCCGAGACGGCGAAGGCGAGCGCCGGGCCGGGCGGCAACGGCGCGATCGGCCCCGCCCGGAACGGTCCGCACGTACGAGCGGCCGCTCCGCGAGCACGCCGAACCGCCGCAACGGCCCGAGAGCGCCTTCGGAGCGCCCCTGGGCCGCGTCCGGCACTCCCGGCGCTCCCGGGTGCCGGGCGCCCGGTCCGGGGCCACACGCACGCCACAGCGGCATCCGCGAGCCGACGCACGCGCGCGGGCGAGGGCCGGCGATCGGGCCCGGTCCCACCCGCGCGCCGCCGCGATCAGCGCGTCGCCAGCGCCGCGCCGATCTCCCGCGCCGCCTCGCCGACATCCGCCGCACCCGTGATCGGCCGCCCGATCACCAGCAGGTCCGCGCCGTCGGCCAACGCCTGCTCGGGCGTGGCCACCCGGCTCTGGTCGCCGAGCGCCGCGCCCGCCGGCCGCACCCCCGGGGTGATCAGCACGATGCCCGGGCCCACCTCGGCCCGCACCGCCGCGACCTCGCGCGGCGAACACACGATCGCGCGCGCCCCGGCCGCGACCGCGAGCCCGGCCAGCCGCCGGGCCGCCTCGATCGAGGGGCCCGCCAGACCGATCGCCGTCAAGTCCTCCTCGGCCATCGAGGTCAGCACCGTCACCGCGACGATGTTCACCTCCGGAGCCGCGTCCGCCGCGGCCCGGATCATCGCCGTCCCGCCGCTCGCGTGCACGGTCAGATACCTCGGCGCCAGCCGCGCGACCGAACGCACCGCGCCCGCCACGGTGTTCGGGATGTCGTGCAGCTTCAGGTCCAGGAACACGTCCCGCCCGCCGCTGGCCTCCCGTGCGCCCAGGACAGCGTCCGCGCCGTCCCGCAGGAACACCTCCAGGCCGACCTTGACCGTACTCACGTGCGGTCCCGCGGCCTTCGCCCACGCGAGCGCGCGGTCGAGGTCGGGCGCGTCCAGGGCCACCGCCACGGGTGCGAGGTTGCTCATCGAAATCCCACTCTCGTCGACATCGAATATTCGTCCGGATCCGGGCCCGGACATGGCGATGCCGGCACGAACCCCGTCCGTACCGGCATCGCCCTCAGCACAAGCCGCTAACGATGCGCGTACCCGATCGCCGCCTCCAGCGAGCCGAAGCCGCGGGCGATCAGCGCCGCCCGCAGTTCGTCCAGGATCCGCACCGGCGCGGACGGGTCGTTGAAGATCACCGTGCCCACCGACACCGCCGCCGCGCCCGCGAGGATGAACTCCAGCGCGTCCAGGCCGGTGCGGATGCCGCCCATGCCGACGATCGGCACCTGCGCCATCTGCCCGTCCAGCATCGCCGCGTGCACCTGGTACACGCAGCGCACCGCGACCGGTCGTACCGCCGGGCCGGAGAGCCCGCCGGTGACACCGGCCAGGACCGGCTTCATCGTGTCGGTGTCGATCACCATGCCCAGCAGCGTGTTGATCATCGACAGGCCGTCCGCGCCCGCCTCCACGCACGCCCGGGCGATGTCCACGATCGAGGTCACATCCGGCGACAGCTTGGCCAGCACCGGCACCAGCGGGTCCGCCGCGTCGCGCACCGCGCGGATCACGTCGTAGGACGTGGCCGGGTTGCACGCGAACACCTGGCCCCGGTTGGCCACGTTCGGACACGAGATGTTGGCCTCGATGCCGACCACGCCGGGCGCGCCCTTGAGCCGCTCGGCCAGCGCCACGAAGTCGTCCACGTGGCCGCCCGCGATGGACACGATGGTGCGCCCGCCGCGGGCCGCCAGCCAGGGCAGGTCGCGCTCGACGAAGGCGTCGATGCCCGGGCCCTGGAGGCCGATCGAGTTGAGCATCCCGGACGGCGTCTCGGCCATCCGCGGGGTGGCCCGACCCGAACGCGGGTACGGCATGATCGTCTTGGTGACCACCGCGCCGATCGCGGCCGGCTCGAAGAACTTGGCCAATTCCTTGCCGTAGCCGGCGCAGCCCGAGGCCGTGGTCACCGGGTTCGGCAGCAGCGTCGAGCCGAGCCGGGTGGCCAGGTCGATCCCGCCGCCGGGCAGCATGATCGTGGACGGCGGCGGCTCGTCGAAGTCGCTCGCGTCCTCGTTGTCGGCGTAACCGCCGTACACGTCGGTCATCAGTGCGCTCCCATCGCCGCTGCGCCCTCGATGTCCGCCGGAATCGTGCCGGCGTCGTCCCAGCGCACCTTGGTGCCGTCGAAGCACGGCCCGTCCACACACGAGCGGACGAACCGGCTGACGCCGTCGTCGCCGACCACCGGGAGCACGCATGTCATGCATACCCCGACGCCGCACGCCATCGATTCCTCGACCGCGGTGAACACGCGCGCGTCGTGCGCGGTCGCCACCTCGGTGACCGCGCGCAGCATGCCCATCGGCCCGCACGCGTACACGACGTCCGCCGCCACCGCGGTGAGCACCTCGGGCAGTGGGCCGGTGACGAACCCGCGCACACCCTCGGAGCCGTCGTCGGTGGTGACCACGACGTCCTCGGTGATCGCGCGCGCCTGGTCCACGCCGTACAGCCGCGCGCCGGTCGCCGCGCCGAGCACGAAGGCGACCGAGCCGCCGTCGGCCACGATCCGCTCGGCGAGCGCGAACATCGGCGCGCTGCCGTAGCCGCCGGCCACCATCACCGCGCTGACCGGCTCGGCCGGCAGCGGGAACGGCGTGCCCAGCGGCGCGACCACGTTCACGCTGTCGCCCACCCGCAGCCGGGCCAGCTCGCGGGTGCCGCGCCCGGCCTCGGCGAAGACCACGTCGATCGTCTCCGCGCCCGGGTCGGCCCGGTGGATGGAGAACGCGCGGCGCAGCAGCATCGCCGAGTCCACGCCGCCGATCGCCACGGCGACGAAGTGGCCGGGTTCGACGCGGGCGGCGATCCCGGGGGCGCGCAGCACCAGGCGGTGGTACGCGCCCGCGGGTTCGCGGCCGACGATCTCCGCCTGCACCTGCAGGGGAAGTGCCATCGGTGTCGTCAGCCCTTTCGGTGGGACGTGATGTGGTCGGCGTGCTCCTGGAGCGAGCGCACCCCGATGTCGCCGGCGATCAGCGAATGGATGCCCTGGACCGCCGCGGCGAAGCCCTGCACCGTGGTGATGCTCGGGATGCCCCGGGTCACCGCCGCGGTGCGGATCTCGTAGCCGTCGAGGCGGCCGCCGGTGCCGAACGGGGTGTTGACGATCAGCTCGACCTCACCGTCGTGGATCATCCGCACGATGGTCGGCTCGCCGTTCGGGCCCGGGCCCTCGCTGTGCTTGCGCACGACCGTCGCGGGCACGCCGTTGCGGCGCAGCACCTCGGCGGTGCCCTCGGTGGCCAGGATCTCGAAGCCCATGTCGTGCATGGCCTTGACCGGGAACACCATCGAGCGCTTGTCCCGGTTGGCGAAGGAGACGAAGGCGCGGCCCTCGAGCGGCAGCGAACCGTACGCGCCGGCCTGGGACTTGGCGTAGGCGGTGCCGAACACCGCGTCGATGCCCATCACCTCGCCGGTGGAGCGCATCTCCGGGCTGAGCACGGTGTCCACGCCGCGGCCCTTGGTGTCGCGGAAGCGGTTCCAGGGCAGGACCGCCTCCTTGACCGCGATCGGCGCGTCCATCGGCAGCGTGCCGCCGTCGCCCTCGGCCGGGAGCAGGCCCTCGGCGCGCAGTTCGGCGATCGTGGCGCCGAGCGAGACGCGCGCGGCGGCCTTGGCCAGTGGCACGGCGGTCGCCTTGGACACGAACGGCACGGTCCGCGACGCGCGCGGGTTGGCCTCCAGGACGTAGAGGATGTCGCCGGAGAGCGCGAACTGGATGTTGATCAGTCCGCGGACCCCGACGCCGTGCGCGATGCCCAGGGTGGCCGCGCGCAGCCGCTTGATGTCGTGCCCGCCGAGCGTGATCGGCGGCAGCGCGCAGGCCGAGTCGCCGGAGTGGATGCCGGCCTCCTCGATGTGCTCCATGACGCCGCCGAGGTAGAGGTCCTCGCCGTCGTAGAGCGCGTCCACGTCAATCTCGATCGCGTCGTCGAGGAAGCGGTCGACGAGCACCGGGTGGTCGCTGACCAGACCGGCGTTCTGCTCCAGGTAGGTGGCCAGGGAGGGCTCGTCGTAGACGATCTCCATGCCGCGCCCGCCGAGCACGTACGAGGGCCGCACCAGCACGGGGTAGCCGATCTCGGCGGCGATCGCGCTGGCCTCGCCGAAGGAGAACGCGGTGCCGTGCTTGGGCGCGAGCAGGCCGGCCTCGGCCAGCACCCGGCCGAAGGCGCCGCGCTCCTCGGCGAGGTGGATCGCCTCGGGCGAGGTGCCCGCGATCGGCACGCCCGCGTCCTTGAGCTTTTGCGCCAGCCCGAGCGGGGTCTGTCCGCCGAGCTGGACCAGGACGCCGGCGACGGGTCCGGCCTGGGTCTCGGCGTACACGATCTCCAGCACGTCCTCCAGGGTGAGCGGCTCGAAGTAGAGCCGGTCGGAGGTGTCGTAGTCGGTGGAGACGGTCTCCGGGTTGCAGTTGACCATCACGGTCTCGTAGCCCGCGTCGTGCAGCGCGAACGCGGCGTGCACGCACGAGTAGTCGAACTCGATGCCCTGCCCGATCCGGTTCGGCCCGGAGCCCAGGATGATCACGGCCGGCTTGGTGCGCGGCGCGACCTCGCTCTCCTCGTCGTAGGACGAGTAGTGGTACGGGGTGCGCGCGGCGAACTCGGCGGCGCAGGTGTCCACGGTCTTGTACACCGGACGCACGCCGAGCGCCTGGCGCACCTCGCGCACGACCTCCTCGCGCATGCCCCGGATCGCCGCGATCTGCACGTCCGAGAGGCCGTGCCGCTTGGCCAGGCGCAGCACCTCGGGGGTCAGCTCGGCCGCGTCGCGGACCTCGCCGGCGATCTCGTGGATCAGGTACATCTGGTCCAGGAACCACGGGTCGATCCGGGTCGCCTCGAACAGCTCCTCGGGGGTGGCGCCGGCCCGGATGGCGTCCATGACCACGTTGATCCGGCCGTCGGTGGGCTTCTCGGCGGCGGCGAGCAGGTCCGCCTTGTCCCCGACCTCGGAGACGAAGTCGAACTGCGAGCCCTTCTTCTCCAGCGAGCGCAGCGCCTTGTTCAGCGCCTCGGTGAAGTTGCGGCCGATCGCCATCGCCTCGCCGACCGACTTCATCGTGGTGGTGAGGCGGTCGTCGGCGGCCGGGAACTTCTCGAAGGCGAAGCGCGGGACCTTGACCACGACGTAGTCGAGCGAGGGCTCGAAGCTGGCCGGGGTCTCCTTGGTGATGTCGTTGGGGATCTCGTCGAGCGTGTAGCCGATCGCGAGCCGCGCGGCGATCTTGGCGATCGGGAAGCCGGTCGCCTTGGAGGCCAGCGCCGAGGAGCGGGAGACGCGCGGGTTCATCTCGATCACGATCACCCGGCCGTCCTCGGGGTCGATCGCGAACTGGATGTTGCAGCCGCCGGTGTCCACGCCGACCTCGCGGATCACCGCGATGCCGATGTCGCGCAGCGTCTGGTACTCGCGGTCGGTCAGCGTCATCGCGGGCGCCACGGTGATCGAGTCGCCGGTGTGCACGCCCATCGGGTCGAAGTTCTCGATCGAGCAGACGACTACGACGTTGTCGTGCTTGTCGCGCATCAGCTCGAGCTCGTACTCCTTCCAGCCGAGGATGGACTCTTCCAGGAGCACCTCGGTGGTCGGCGACAGGGTCAGGCCCTGGCCGGCGATCCGGCGCAGGTCCTCCTCGTCGTGCGCGAAGCCGGAGCCGGCGCCGCCCATGGTGAAGGACGGGCGGACCACGACCGGGTAGCCGCCGAGCGTGTCGACGCCGGCGAGCACGTCGTCCATCGAGTGGCAGATCACCGAGCGGGCCGACTCGCCGTGCCCGATCTTCTCCCGCACCCGCTCGACCACGCCCTTGAACAGGTCGCGGTCCTCGCCCTTTTGGATCGAGTCGAGGTTGGCGCCGATCAGCTCGACGTTGTACTTCTCCAGCACGCCGTTCTCGCTGAGCGAGACCGCGATGTTGAGCGCGGTCTGCCCGCCCAGGGTGGGCAGCAGCGCGTCGGGGCGCTCCTTGGCGATGATCTTCTCGACGAACTCGGGGGTGATCGGCTCGACGTAGGTCGCGTCGGCGATCTCCGGGTCGGTCATGATCGTGGCCGGGTTGGAGTTGACCAGGATCACCCGTAGGCCCTCGGCCTTGAGGATCCGGCACGCCTGGGTGCCGGAGTAGTCGAACTCCGCGGCCTGGCCGATGACGATCGGGCCCGAGCCGACGACCAGGACGGACTTCAGGTCGCTGCGCTTAGGCACTCTTGGTCTCCATCAGCGTCACGAAACGGTCGAACAGGTAGGCGGAGTCGTGCGGTCCGGCCGCCGCCTCCGGGTGGTACTGCACGCTGAACGCGGGTCGGTCCAGCAGCCTCAGGCCCTCGACGACGTCGTCGTTGAGGCACACGTGGCTGACCTCGGCACGCCCGTACGGGGTGTCCGAGACGGTGTCCAGCGGCGCGTCCACGGCGAAGCCGTGGTTGTGCGCGGTCACCTCGACCTTGCCGGTCGTGCGGTCCTGCACGGGCTGGTTGATGCCGCGGTGGCCGTACTTGAGCTTGTAGGTGCCGAAGCCCAGCGCGCGCCCGAGCAACTGGTTGCCGAAGCAGATCCCGAAGAACGGGGTGCCCTGGGCCAGGACGGCGCGCAGCAGCTCGATCTGGTGGGTCGCGGTGGCCGGGTCGCCGGGGCCGTTGGAGAAGAACACGCCGTCGGGGGCGACGGCGTTGACCTCCTCCAGCGTGGCCGTGGCGGGCAGCACGTGCACCTCGATGCCGCGCTCGGCCATCCGGTGCGGGGTCATGCCCTTGATGCCCAGGTCCAGCGCCGCGACGGTGAAGCGCTTGGTGCCGATGGCCGGCACCACGTACGCCGTGTCGGTGCTGACCTGCTCGGCGAGGTCGGCGCCGGCCATCTCGGGGCTGGTGCGCACCCGCTCCAGCAGTGCGGCCTCGTCCGCGCGGGCGGCGTCGCCGGAGAAGATGCCGACCCGCATCGCGCCGCGCTCGCGCAGGTGGCGGGTCAGCGCGCGGGTGTCGACGCCGCTGATGCCGACCACCCCGTAGCGCACCAGTTCGTCGTCGAGCGAACGCCGCGAGCGGTGGTTGGAGGGCACTCGGGCGGGGTCGCGGACGACGTAGCCGGAGACCCAGATCCGGGACGACTCGGGGTCCTCGTCGTTGACGCCGGTGTTGCCGACGTGCGGGGCCGTCATCACGACGACCTGGCGGTGGTACGAGGGGTCGGTCAGGGTCTCCTGGTAGCCCGACATGCCGGTGGAGAACACCGCCTCGCCGAACGTCTCCCCCACCGCGCCGTAGGCGCTGCCGCGGAACGTGCGCCCGTCCTCGAGGACGAGCACCGCAGGCGTCGTGGCCCGTCCGGTCATTGCGGTCACGTGACCGATCCTTCCTGGTGGTTCTGTGGAGCGGTGCCGGCGGTAGCCGGCAGTTCCCCGGCGATCAGCCGGGTGATGGTCTCGATCCACGCGTCGTGGTCGTCCGGGTGATCGCCGCGGAAGCCGGAGTCGAGCGAGGTGTCGCCGTGCGTCCAGGTGATCACCAGCAGGCCGCCTTCGGGCAGCACCTTCCCGGCGATGCCCTTCTCGTGTCGCACGCCGGTGAGCGCCGCGGCGGGCACGAAGAAGTCGGTCGCGGCGGGCCGCTGGACCACCAGGCCGTCCGCGCGCAGGGTCAGCTCGACCGGGCTGCGGGTGCCCAGGCCGTGCGCGACCACGCGGTCGAGCCAGTCGCCGGCGGTGGTGCTGCCGAAGTAGCGGCCGACCAGCGGCGGCAACAACGGCGCTCCGCCGTCCTCGGGCGCGGTGGGCAGCGCGGGCAGCCCCTCCTGCCGCTTGCCGCGCTTCTTCCAGGCGCGCCACATCAGCAGGTAGACGCCGAGCACGAAGGCGACGCAGATGCCGATCCAGAGGATGCGGCCGCCCCAGTTCGTCACCTCCGCCGACTTCTGTTCGGTGGCGAGCAGCAGCAGGTCGTGGTGCGCCGTGCCTGAGGTCACGCGAGCTTCCCGTCGATCACCGTGGGTACGCCGCGCAGGAACGTGGCGACCACCTTGCCGGGCAGTTCCAGTCCGGCGTAGGGGGTGTTACGGCTGCGCGAGGCGAGTTCGGACGGTTCGACCGTACGCCGTGCGGCCGGGTCCACCAGCACCAGGTTGGCGGGCTCGCCGACCTCGACCGGGCGGCCGTGCCCGTCCAGTCGGCCGATCGCGGCGGGGCGCGCCGACATCCGGTCGGCGACGCCGGCCCAGTCGAGCAGGCCGGTGTCGACCATGGTCTCCTGCACGATCGACAGGGCCGTCTCCAGGCCGAGCATGCCCATCGCGGCGACCGCCCACTCGCAGTCCTTGTCCTCGCTGGGGTGCGGGGCGTGGTCGGTGGCGACGGCGTCGATGGTGCCGTCGGCGAGCGCCTCGCGCAGCGCGGTGACGTCGGCGGCGGTGCGCAGCGGCGGGTTGACCTTGTAGACCGGGTCGTAGCTGCGCACGAGTTCGTCGGTGAGCAGGAGGTGGTGCGGGGTGACCTCGGCGGTGACGTTCCAGCCCTTGGACTTGGCCCAGCGCAGGATCTCCACCGAGCCCGCCGTGGAGACGTGGCACACGTGCAGGCGCGAGCCGACGTGCGCGGTGAGCAGCACGTCGCGGGCGATGATCGACTCCTCGGCGACCGCGGGCCAGCCGCGCAGGCCCAGTTCGCCGGAGACGGTGCCCTCGTTCATCTGCGCGCCCTCGGTCAGCCGGGGCTCCTGCGCGTGCTGGGCGACCACGCCGTCGAAGGCCTTCACGTACTCCAGCGCGCGGCGCATGATCACCGCGTCGTCGACGCACTTGCCGTCGTCGGAGAACACCCGCACGCGCGCGGCCGAGTCGGCCATCGCGCCCAGCTCGGCGAGCCGCTTGCCCGCCAGGCCCACGGTGACCGCGCCGACCGGGTGCACGTCGCACCGACCGGTCTCCTGGCCGAGCCGCCAGACCTGCTCGACGGTGCCGGCGGTGTCCGCGACCGGGTCGGTGTTGGCCATCGCGTGCACGGCGGTGAAGCCGCCCAGCGCCGCCGCGTTCGCGCCGGTGGCGACCGTCTCGGCGTCCTCGCGGCCGGGCTCGCGCAGGTGGGTGTGCAGGTCGACCAGGCCCGGCAGCAGGATCTGCCCGGCGGCCTCGATCACGACGGCGCCGTCGGCGCTCAGGCCGGTGCCGATCTCGGCGATCACGCCGTCGCGGATGAGCACGTCCGACGCGTCGCCCCCGAGGACCTTGGCGTCCTTGATCAGGTACGTGCTCACTGGGTGCTCTCCTCGGTGCCGGTGCCGGTGCTGGTGTTCGAGGCGCTCGGGGCGCTGGGGGTGCTCAGGGCCGGTTCGTTGCCGCCCAGGAGCAGGTACAGGACCGCCATCCGCACGCTGACGCCGTTGGTGACCTGCTCGACGATGGTCGAGCGGGTCGAGTCGGCGACCTCGGCGGCGATCTCCATGCCGCGGTTCATCGGGCCGGGGTGCATCACGATGGCGTGCTCGGGGAGCATCGCCATCCGGCGCAGGTCCAGGCCGTAGCGGCGCGAGTACTCGCGCTCGGTGGGGAAGAACGCGGCGTTCATCCGCTCGCGTTGCACGCGCAGCATCATCACCGCGTCGCTCTTGGGCAGCGGCGCGTCCAGGTCGTAGGAGACCGTGCAGGGCCAGCTCTCCACGCCGATCGGGAGCAGCGTGGGCGGCGCGACCAGGGTGACCTCGGCGCCCAGGGTGGCCAGCAGGAGCACGTTGGAGCGGGCCACCCGGCTGTGCAGGACGTCACCCACAAGGGTGATTCGGCGGCCTTCGAGGTCGCCGCGCCCGCCGGCCAGCCTGCGCCGCATGGTGAACGCGTCGAGCAGCGCCTGGGTGGGGTGCTCGTGGGTGCCGTCGCCGGCGTTGACCACCGAGCCGCGCAGCCAGCCGGAGCCGGCCAGGCGGTGCGGCGCGCCGGAGGCGTGGTGCCGGATGACCACCGCGTCCGCGCCCATCGCCTGCAGGGTCAGCGCGGTGTCCTTGAGCGATTCGCCCTTGGAGACCGAGGAGCCCTTGGCGGAGAAGTTGATCACGTCCGCGGACAGCCGCTTGGCGGCGGCCTCGAACGAGATGCGGGTGCGGGTGGAGTCCTCGAAGAACAGGTTGACCACGGTGCGGCCGCGCAGCGTCGGCAGCTTCTTGATCGGCCGCTCGGCGATGTGCGCGAGTTCTTCGGCGGTGTCGAGGATCAGGATGGCGTCGTCACGGGTGAGGTCCGCGGCCGAGATCAGATGGCGCTTCACTGGCTACTTCTCCGCGTCGGTGGGGGCCGCGGCGGGGTCGGCCGCGCGGGTGCCGAGCAGGACCGCGTCGCGGCCGTCGTACTCGGCGAGGTGGACCTTGACGGTCTCGCGCAGCGACGTGGGCAGGTTCTTGCCCACATAGTCGGCGCGGATCGGGAGTTCACGGTGGCCGCGGTCGACCAGGACGGCCAGTTGCACCGCGCGCGGGCGACCGATGTCGTTCAGCGCGTCCAGGGCGGCGCGGATGGTGCGGCCGGAGAAGAGCACGTCGTCGACCAGCACGACGAGCTTGCCGTCGATGCCCTCGGCCGGGATCTCGGTGCGCTCCAGGGCGCGGGCCGGGCCGAGCCGGAGGTCGTCGCGGTACATGGTGATGTCCAGCGCGCCGACCGGGACCTTCGCGCCGTCCTCGATCGAGGCGAGCCGCTCGCCGAGCCGGCGGGCCAGTGCCACGCCTCGGGTCGGGATGCCCAGGAGCACGACGTCGTCGGCGCCCTTGGCGCGTTCGACGATCTCGTGCGCGATCCGGGTCAGTGCCCGGTTGATATCTGAGGTGTCCAGGACCGCGCGGGCGGTGGCCGGGTCGAGGTCCTTGGGACGGGCGGCCGACGTGCCGCCGGGGGTGTTGCCAGGTGCTGTCATGGAAAACAGACCTCCTTCCCCGTCTCACAGGACGGGCTTTAAAGGACGTCGGGGTACGTCCCTCACAGTATCAGCCAACATCATCAGTCTTTCGGCCGCCCGGACCGTTCGATCGAGCCGGGGCGAAAGCGGTGTAAAGGCACCTCTCACCTGCGCGAATCCGGCTTTGTAGGCCGTTCGGCTTGACGGACGCAAATTACTCTGCGTAACCTCACAATGAGTCACCACCGGGCCAAACGCGACAGTCGCGACGTGCCGAACCTCGCAGCTTCGGGGAGAGTTCGAGGTACAGAAAGCCGGCCCGGAGGTAGCCACCCCATCGGTTCGGCCAACCACCGGTGGACCTTCACGGTCAGTCACCTGTTTTGGGAGCGAGATGTCCAGCGACTACGCCAAGCAGCTCGGGGCGAAGCTCCGCGCGATCCGGACCCAGCAGGGCCTGTCCCTGCACGGCGTCGAGGAGAAGTCCCAGGGCCGCTGGAAGGCCGTCGTCGTCGGTTCGTACGAACGCGGCGACCGTGCGGTAACCGTGCAGCGCCTGGCCGAGCTCGCCGACTTCTACGGCGTCCCGGTCCAGGAGCTGCTGCCCGGCGGCACCCCCAACGGCGCGGCCGAGCCGCCGCCGCGGCTGGTTCTGGACCTGGAGCGGCTGCAGACCGTGCCGTCCGACCAGGCCGGTCCGCTGCAGCGCTACGCGGCCACCATCCAGAGCCAGCGCGGCGACTACAACGGCAAGGTGCTGTCGATCCGTCAGGACGACCTGCGCACGCTGGCCGTGATCTACGACCAGTCGCCGAGCGTGCTGACCGAGCAGCTCATCGGGTGGGGCGTGCTCAACCCCGAGGCCCGTCGGGCCGTGGACAGCCAGAACAACGCGTGACGAGCCGCTAGACGGAGCGTCACCGTAGCGGGCGGAAACGCCGAAGGGTCCCGAAGCCGATCGGCTTCGGGACCCTTCACCTTTTGTACGATCGCCGGCCTCAGCCGGATTCGCGGACCACCACGCGCGGGTGCACGACCATGCGACCACCCGGGCGGTAGTCACGGCCTCGGATCAAGGTGGTGATCGCGTCCGAGGCGCCGGAGCCCATCGTGCGGGTGTGCATCGAGACGCTGGTCAGCCTCGGCCAGACCAGGTCGCAGAACGGCAGGTCGTCGGCGCCGACCACGGCCATGTCGTCGGGCACCGACCAACCGCACTCGCGCAGCGCGGAGATGATCATCAGGGCGAAGTCGTCGTTGCCCGCGAACACCGCGGTCGGCGGCTCGCTCTCGCGCTGCCACTGCCGCACGATGGCCAGCACGTCCTCGCGGACGTACCCCACATCCACCCGGCGCAGCGAGACTCCTTCCTCCTCGGCCGCGGCCTGCGCGCCCGCCCAGCGCTCCTCGCCCAGGAAGGCGAGCGGCCCGGACGGGACCAGGCACGCCAGCCGGCGGTGGCCCCGATCGATGAGGTGGCGCACCGCGACCCGGCCGGTGTCCCGGTTGTCGAAGATCGCGGTGGGCACGTCGGGGTGCTCCTCGCGGCCCCACGCGAAGATCGCCCGGACCCCGGCCCGCTTGAGCACGTCGACCGCGCCGCCGGTGAGCCGGTTGGACTCGGCCATCACCGCGAGCGGGCGCAGCGCGGCCCACTGCCGGGCCGCGTCGGCCCCGCGCGAGGTGCGGTCGGCGTGGATGAGCAGGCTCAGCTCGTGCCGGTTGAGCGCCTCGGTCAGCTCGTCGATGAACGCCTCGAGGAGTTGGCCCATCGGCTGCAGCGGCAGCGGGAAGAGTACGACGTCGCTGTTGCCCGAGCGCAACGATCGAGCGGGCGCGCTGGGCGCGTAGCCCAGTTCGCGCACCGCGAGCATGACCCGCTCCCGGGTCTGCGCGCTGACCCGGACCCCGGGTGGCGAGTTGAGCACGTAGCTCACGGTGGATCTGGATACGCCGGCGAGCCGGGCGACATCGGAACTGGTGGGCGGCTTCGCCCCCGCCTCCGGCGCGCTCATCCGTGACCCCCCGGGCGGCAAGTGACCGACTTCGTGCTCGTCATCTCGACGACACCCCCTACCGCACCCGCACGCGGGGCCGGCCCGCGCGCAACCGATGTCCACCGGATCACAGGGTCGCGCGATCCGATACCGCTTGGTTAGCGGGGACAACCTTGGCCGTAATCGCTCGAATGCGCTACCGACAGGTGTCGGTCGTTACAAGATCACTCGCAGTGACGATTCGCTGCGGATTGCGCTCTGTTCAAGCCTTGAACAATCAAATCGTTATCTAGTCGGACTGATTTCACGTTGTGGACCCATTCCCCTGCTTATTCGTGTCACCTAGGCTCCCAACCCAACACCTCGTCAGCAGATTCGAGACCTCCGTGCAGGGAGGGTTTCGAGTCCCCTCCATCGGACGGTCCACATGAGTTCGACCACCACAGAGGCACCCGACTCGTCGTCCCCTGCGCCGGATTCCACCCCCGGTGTCGAGCACACCGGGTACAAGATCGGGCCGCTCTACGCGACGCTGCCCATCGCCAACATCGCGCTGTACATGCTGTGGCTGGGTGTCGGGGTCTACCTGCTCCCGACCCAGGTCATCCACATCAAGGGCGTTCCCGACCAGGAAGCGCTCAAGTGGCCGATCTTCTGGGGCGCGCTGTTCGCCACGGTCGGCAACCCGCTGTTCGGCAAGCTGTCCGACATCACCCGCTCGCGCTTCGGCCGCCGCTCGCCGTTCATCCTGTTCTGCGCGCTCGTCGGCGCGGCCGCACTGTGCCTGCAGGCCAACGCGAACTCGATCGCGGTGGTCGGCCTGACCTGGGGCGTCATCCAGTTCATCATGAACGGGTACCAGGCCGCGGTGACCGCGGTCATGCCCGACCGGGTGCCCGCGGGCAAGTACGGCCGGTTCTCCGCGATGATCGGCCTGGGCATCCCCGTGGGCACGATCGTGGCCTCGCTGCTGCTGGCCGGCGTCGACCTGAGCATGATCGGGATCGACGCCCGGATCGGCGGCTTCGACGGCACATTCGCCGATCCGGCGGACGGCGGGGCCAAGGGCTTCTACCTGATCGCCGCCGTGCTCGTGGCCGCCGCGCTGATCTTCGTGATCGTCAGCCCGGACAAGTCCTCCAAGGACATGCCGCGGGAGAAGTTCGAGTTCGTCTCGTTCGTCAAGGGCTTCTGGGTCTCGCCGCGCGAGCACGCCGACTTCTTCATCGCCCTGGTCTCGCGCCTGGGCGTGATGCTCGGCTACATGGTCGTCCTGCAGTTCAACTTCTTCATCCTGTTGATGTACATCGAGATCCCGCAGGCCGAGGTGCTGTCCAAGCTGGGCACCCTCACCGTGATCAACGCCGTGGTGACCATCGTCGCGGCCGTCGTGATCGGCCCGATCGTGGACCGCGTCGGGCGGGTCAAGCCGTTCGTGATCGGCTCCGGCGCCGGCGCCGCGCTCTCCCTGATGATTCCGCTGGTGTGGGCCACCGAGGACGGCATGATCGCCTTCCAGGTGGCCAACGGCTTGTTCTTCGGCATGTACATGGCCGTCGACATGGCGCTGATCACCCAGGTGCTCCCGCGTCCGCAGGACGTCGGCAAGGACATGGGCCTGATCAACATCGCCAACGCCGGGCCGCAGATCGCCGCGCCGTTCCTGGCCCCGTTCCTGGTCGACGACCTGGACTTCGGCTACGAGGGTCTGTTCGCCTTCGCCGCCGCGATATCCCTGGTCGGAGCGCTGTTGGCACTACTGGTCAAGCGCGTGCGGTAGGTGCGCGGGCGGCAGGCCCGCGCGCGGCTTCGCGCGCCGCAAACGCCGACGGGGCGGACCGGATCACCGGTCCGCCCCGTCGGTATGTCGGCGCTGCTCACCCGCGGGTCGGGTCGGATGAGGTCGGGTCGGGTCGCCGCTCACGCGCGCGGGATCTCGCCCGCCGTCCAGCGGCCGGTCAGCAGCGCGCCCATGTCGTCCCAGGCCTCGTCGATGACGCGGGCCAGGCGCGCGACGTCCAGCACCTCGCCCTCGATCCACTCGTCCATCGCCACCCGCATCACCGAGTGGTACAGGGTCACCAACAGCGCCGGGCGCCGGTCCCGTTCGGACTCCAGCCCCTCGCGCCGGGCGATCTCCCGGGCCATCCGCCGTTCCAGTTCCATCGCGTTGCGCAGCGACGCGGCCAGCAGTACGGGAGTGGCCTCGATCATCCGGCGCATCCGCAGGAACTCCTGCCCCGCGCCCTCCTGTTCCTTCTCGGCGACCCGGGCGAACACCTCGGCGCCCGCGCGCCGCAGCGCGGTCAGCGGCGCCTCTTCCGCCGGGCGGGCGGTGAGCGCCTCCAGGAACAGTCCCTCGAACTCGATCGCCCGGGCCAGCGCCACCTCCTCCTTGCCCGCGAAGTAGCGGAAGAAGGTGCGCCGGGACACCTCCACGGCGGCCACGATCTCGTCGATCGTGGTGGCGTCGTACCCCTTGCGCAGGAACAGCTCCAGCGCGGCGTCCACCAACGCCTCGCGCGTGCGTTCCTTCTTGCGCTCCCGCAAGCCCGTCGCGGTGCCGGCCGTGTCCCGCACGTTGGGTGATCCTCTCGTTCGCCTATGCACAGTATGACACTTGCCACTGTGTGCAATTTGAGTGATTTGGCTATATGGCACTGTGTGCCATATCGTTCGATGGTTCGATGCGGCGCTGGACACGGATGGATGTAGGGGACGCATGAGTCAGACTTCGACGGCGGCGACTTCGGGCGCGCTCCCGCCGGACATCTCGAAGAGCGCCGTGCGCCGGGGCATGCAGGGGCATCCCTGGCTGACCCTGCTGGCGGTCGCCTTCGGCGTGATGATGGTGGCCCTGGACGGCACCGTGGTCGGCATCGCGAACCCGGCCATCTCCAAGGACCTGGACGCCTCGCTCGCCGACCTGCAATGGGTCACCAACGGCTACCTGCTCGCGCTCGCGGTGTGCCTGATCCCGGCCGGCAAGCTCGGGGACCGCTACGGCCACAAGACGATCTTCCTGATCGGCGCGGCCGGCTTCGCCGCCACGTCGCTGATCATCGCGTTCTCGCAGTCGGTCTCGATGCTGATCGCGTTCCGGGTGCTCCAGGGCGTGTTCGGCGCACTGCTCCAGCCCACCGCGCTGGGCCTGCTGCGCAACAGCTTCCCGGGCAACAAGCTCAACATGGCGATCGGCATCTGGGGCGCGGCGATCTCCACCGCGACCGCCGCCGGTCCGATCGTCGGCGGGCTGCTGGTCGAGCACGTCAGTTGGCAGTCGGTCTTCTACATCAACGTGCCGATCGGCGTGCTGACCCTGGTGGTGGGCATCTGGGCGCTGGCCAACAGCCGGGTGGCCGGCGCGAGCAACCGGATCGACTACCTCGGCGTCCTGCTGCTGTCGGTGGCGATGTTCTGCCTGGTCTGGGGTGTGATCAAGAGCGGCGAGAACGGCTGGGGCAGCGCGTACACGCTGGGCTTCATGGCCGCCGCGCTGATCCTGCTCGCGCTGTTCGCGCTGTGGCAGACCAGGGCGCCCGAGCCGCTGATGCCGCTGGTGATGTTCCGCAACCGGTCGTTCTCGATCGGCATCGTGCTGATGATCTTCATGGCGTTCGCGATGTTCGGCGCGATGTTCTTCATCACCTTCTACCTCCAGGGCGTCAACGGGCTCAGCCCGACGGAGACCGGCGTGCGGATGTTGCCGATGTCCGTGGTGATGATGATCGGCTCGCCGATCGGCGGCTTCGCGATCACCAAGCTCGGCCCGCGCGTTCCGATCATCGCCGGCCTCGCGCTGTCCGCGACCGCGATGGCGCTGCTCGCCCGACTGGGCGAGGACGCGAGCTTCGGCGCCACGATGGTGCCGTTCGTACTGCTCGGCTTCGGGCTCAGCCCGATCATGGTCGGCGCGACGGACATCATCGTCGGCAACGCCTCGCTCGAACTCTCCGGCGTCGCGTCCGGCATCCAACAGGCCGCGATGCAGGTCGGCGGCGCGCTCGGCACCGCCGTGCTCGGCGCGGTGGTGGCGGCCAAGGTCTCCTCGGTGCTGCCGGACCGCTGGCCGGCCGAGGCGGGCGCCTACGACACGCTGCCGCACGGCCGGCGCGAGGCGATCGAGGGGTCGGTCGCGCAGGGCTTCCCGCCGGTGGACCCGGCGACCATGAACGGGCGCACGATGGACGCGGTCCGCCACGCGTCGGACACCACGTTCCTGGACGGCATGCAGCTCGCCTTCACGATCGCCGCGATCACCATGGCGGTCGGAATCGTCCTCGCGCTGTTCGTCCGGCAGGGCGAGAAGCGGGAAGGCGCGGTCGCCGTGCATGTGTAGGGCATGATCGACGGGGAGCGTCATCCCCAGGCAATGGTCGTGGGCAAGACCGTCGCGCCGTCCCCGATCGACATCGGGGGCGGCGTTCCGGTTTGCCCGGCAAATTAGACAGGTATTCTTACCTCGTGCAGCAAGACACCTCCCCCGGGCCCGAACTGGTGACGTTGCTGGTCGGCGCCGTGCGCGGGATCAGCCAACTGTTCTCCGACCGCATGACGGCCGCCGGCTTCGACGAGATCCGGCCCACGCACGGCTTCGCGCTGACCCTGGTCGGCGAGGGCGGCACCACCGCCACCGAACTAGGGCGTCGGCTGGGCATGACCAAGCAGTCGGCCGGCGAGGTGGTCTCGCACCTGGCCCGACACGGATACGTCGAGCGCAAGCCCGACCCCGCCGACCGCCGCGCGCGCCGGATCACCCTCACCGAACGCGGGCGCGAGTGCCTGCGGGTGATCTGGGCCGAGCTGTCCTGGATCCAGGGAGCGTGGACGAAGGCGGTCGGCGACGACGGCGTCGAGGTGCTCAAGGAAGGTCTACGCGCGGGCATGCGCCAACTCGGCGCGTCCGGCGAACTGCCCGACAACCTGAGCCAGGCCTGGTGGTGGCGGGAGAACTAGGGCGTGTCCTGGATCGCCTGCCGAGGGGACCGCGGCGGATGTCCGCACCCGCCGTCGGTTCACAGTGGCGGCTCGAACTCCTTGCGGGGGGCGACGTAGGTGTCGGTGAGATAGGCCAGTTCCACCGGCTCTGCGTGCGCCCGGACGAACTCGCGTACCCGGGCCATGAGTTGCGCCTTCCGTTCGGCCTCCATCGCGGCCACGTAGCTGAACGTCGAGAACCGCTCCAACACCTGATCGTGCGTCAGTTCCTCGCTCCACCGGAACACCCTGCGCTCGGCGGGCGCGAACGGCTCGGCGGCGGCCAACTCCGAGCGATAGTCGTGCAGCTTGTGGAAGGGCCACTCGGCCACCTCGTGCAGACCCGCGACGAACACCTCGCTCTCGTCCAACTCGTTCCACACCATCGCCAACGCCCCGCCGGGCCGCAACACGCGCGCGATCTCGCCCAGCGCGGCCTCGGGCTCGAACCAGTGGAACGCCTGGGCGACGGTGACCACGTCGTAGGCGCCGGCCGGAGCCGGGATGCGCTCCGCGCTGCCCGCGTACACCGGCACTTCCTCGACCACCCGGGCGAACGTCTCGCGCATCGAGGCCGACGGCTCGACGGCGATCACCTTCGCGCCGCGCTCGACCAGCAGCCGGGTCAACTTGCCGGTACCGGCGGCCAGGTCGAGCACCCGGGTACCGGGCCCGATCCCGGCCGCGGCGCACAGGTGTTCCACCGCCTCGGCCGGGTAGGACGGCCGCGCCCGCTCGTACCGATCCGTGCCCTGGGCGAAGCCGCGCGTGCCGAGATCGTCGGTCGTCATGCCGCGCATTCTCGCCGGGCCTCCCCGGTCGGGACAAGGGACCTCAGGGCCTGCCGAGCAGGACCACCGCGGCCAGCACGCACACCGACACCGCGGTCAGCAGCGTCGCGCGGATCGCCCGACCACCGCACACGGGGTCGCCGGCCCGCAAGGCCCGGTCCACCTGCCGGTGCCGCAGCAGCCCCACCGCGTACACCGTGAGACCGGCCGCCATCACCGCGCCCCCGGGCAGCATGAACCACCAGCGATCCGGCACGTGGCCCGCGTGCACCAGCAACGCCCCGTTGGCGACGAACGCGAGCGACGTGCGCGACCACGCCATCCTGGTCCGCTCCGGTTGCAGCCCCGGATCCAGCGGTGCGCCCGGCAGCGACGCGGGGCGCGACATCAGGAGGCGATCATGAGCAGGGCGCTCAGCACGATCACGACCACCAGGCCCACCGAGAGCACCAGGGGCACCGCCGAGAACGGCAACGCGTGCCCGAGCCGCATCGCCCGCTCGACCCGGTACCAGCGCCGGTACGCGGTGGCCGACAGGGTCAGCGCCAGCGCGATCAGGGCCAGGCCGAGCACCAGCCGCTGTCCGCGCGAGGCCAGATCCGGGACCAACTGGACCACCGCGACACCGCCCGCGAGCAGCGCGAGGGCGGTGCGGATCCAGGCCAGGAAGGTCCGCTCGTTGGCGAGCGTGAAGCGGTAGTCGGGCTCGTCCCCGATCTCCCGCAGCCGGGAACCCTTGCGGTCGGATCTCATGATCTTCATTATCGGCATTCGATCATGATTCGATCGCGCCGGCCTCGGGCCGGGCCCGGAAAAGCCGACGAGCCGCCTCCCCCACACGGGGCAGGCGGCTCGACCGGAGTCCCGGAACCGGGCGCGGCTAGCGCAGCAGCGTCGGCTTGAGGTCCTTTATCCGCGCGAGCAGGCCGTTCACGAAGGCCGGCGACTCGTCCGTGGAGTACTCCTTGGCGAGTTCGACGGCCTCGTCGATGGCCACGACGTCGGGGACGTCGCTCTCCCAGAGCAGTTCGTAGATGCCCAGGCGCAGGACGTTGCGGTCCACGCCGGGCATCCGGTCGAGCGTCCAGCCCACGGCGTAGGTGCCGATCAGGTCGTCGATCCGCTTGCGGTGCTCCTGGACGCCCTCGACCAACTGCATCGTGTAGTCGGCGACCTGGGGCTCCGCCTTGTCGGCCTGGAACCGGCCGACCCAGTCCGCGAGGATGGTCACCGGGTCGACGCCGCGCTGGTCGGCTTCGAACAGGATCTGCAGCGCGCGCTTCCGGGTCTTGCTGCGGGCACCGGCCACTAGCTGTTCACGCGGCCCAGGTAGTCACCGGAACGGGTGTCGACCTTGACCTTCTCGCCCGTCGTGATGAAGAGCGGAACCGCGATCTCGAAGCCGGTCTCCAGCTTCGCGGGCTTGGTGCCACCGGTGGACCGGTCGCCCTGGACACCCGGCTCGGTGTACTCGATGAGCAGCTCGACCGAGGCCGGCAGCTCCACGTAGAGCGCGGCGCCCTCGTAGATCGCGACGGTCGCCTCGAAGCCTTCGAGGAGGTAGTTGGCGGCGTCGCCGACGGTCTCGGGCGAGATCGGCAACTGCTCGTACGTGTCCGTGTCCATGAACACGAAGTCGGTGCCGTCCTTGTACGAGAACTGCATGCCGCGCTTGTCCACGGTGGCCGTCTCGACCTTCGTGCCGGCGTTGAAGGTCTTGTCCACGACCTTGCCGGAGAGGACATGCTTGAGCTTCGTACGAACGAACGCGCCGCCCTTGCCGGGCTTGACGTGCTGGAACTCGACGACGGACCAGAGCTGGCCATTGTCGAGCTTGAGCACCATGCCGTTCTTCAGGTCGTTGGTCGTGGCCACGAGTGTGGTGTCTCCTGCGTGCTTCTGGGACCGGATGATCGCGCGTCGGACGGGGCGGGTGCGAAGACAGCCCGCTACAGGACGAGCAATTCCTTGGTCGTGATGGTGAGTAGCTCGGGGCCGCCGTCTTCGAGCGGACGAACCACAAGGGTGTCCTCGATGCGGACGCCGCCTCGGCCCGGGAGATAGATCCCCGGTTCGACGGTGACCGGCATGCAAGCGTCCAGCTTACCGGTCGCCGTCGGACCCAGACGCGGGTCCTCGTGGATCTCGAGACCGACGCCGTGCCCGAGGCCGTGTTCGAAGAACTCCAGGTATCCGGCCCGCTCGATCACCTCGCGCGCGGCCCGATCCACCGCGACCGCCTCGGCACCGGGCACCAGCGCCTCGCGACCCGCCTTCTGGGCGGCGAACACCACGCCGTAGATCTCCTGCTGCCACGCGGCCGGCTCGGTACCGATCACGAAGGTGCGGGTCATGTCGCCGTGGTAGCCGCGGTAGCGGGCACCGAAGTCGATCTTGAGGAAGTCGCCGTCCTCGACCCGCCGGTCGCCGGGGTCGTGATGCGGGATCGCCGAGTTCGGCCCGGTGGCCACGATGGTGGGAAACGCCACGGCGTCCGCGCCGTGGTCGGCCATCCGCCGCTCCAGCTCCATCGCGATGTGCCGCTCGGTCCGCCCGACCAGGATCGACTCGATCATCTCGCCGAGCGCGCGGTCGCCGATCTCGCAGGCGATCCGCAGCGCGGCGATCTCCGCCGGATCCTTGACCCGGCGCAGGTCCTCGACCACCCGGCCGAGCTTGACCAGCGCGGCGGCGGGGCTCTCCTCGGCGAGCACCGCGCCCAGCGCGCGGTACAGCTCGACCGTCACGTGCTGTTCCTCGATCGCCAGCCGGACCGCGCCGGCCGCGGCGGCGCGCTTGGTCAGCGCCTGCGCGCAGGCCCGCTCGACGAGCAGCTCGACGCCCGGCGACTCCTCGCCCGCCTGGGTCGCGTACCGACTGTCGGTGCACAGCACGGCGCCCGAGTCGGCGGACCCCTCGCCCGCCGCTCCCGGCGCGTACACCAGCAGCGCGCCGTTGGAACCGGTGAAACCGGTCAGATAGCGCACATTGACGAGATTGGTGATCAGGGCGACATCGGCGCCGGCACCGGCCAGGCGGGAACGCAGCCGATCACGGCGTTGAGCATGGGCCTCGGGCATGGGACCAGCGTAGTCCCGCGAGGTAGGCGGAGCCCGGCGTGACTCGGCGGACTGCATCCTTCGGGCTGCGACCAGGGCAATCGCGTGAAGGCCGGACAGCGGCCGAGGTCGGGTCCTACGCTGCCTGCGAGGGGGTGTACTTCAGTGGAAATCAGCGGAAATGACGGACCTCGCGTCGTGCCGGCGGACGAGCGGCTGGTCCGTCAGATCGAGGCCGCGGGTGCGCGGTACCGGGCGGCGGAAGCGGATCGCGGCGAGATCGAGCGACGGCGCGCCGCGGGCAGCCGCTTCCCGGACGACGACGACCGGCTGCAACTGCGCGCGGCCCGGCTGGTCGAGCAGCACGAGGTGCCCGGGCAGGTGTTGCTGGCCACCTCGCCGGACGAGAGCGCACCGCGACTGGCCGAGCGGATCATAGGTGTCACCAACGACCTCCAGAGCCTGAACTTCCTTGCCCGCGGGTTGCGGGCCGCCGCGTGCGTGGCCCGGATCTGGTATTCGACGGGCGGGCCGGTGCGACCGCAGGCCACCGGCTTCCTGGTCGCGCCGAGCCTGCTGCTGACCAACCACCACGTGTTCCCGGACCTGGCCACCGCGCGCGGCGCGTTCGCCGAGTTCGGCGCGGAGATGGGCGTCGACAACGATCTGCCGGCGCACACCACGCGCTTCGCGCCGGACCCGGACACCCTGTTCCTGACCGACGAGGACCTCGACTTCGCCCTGGTCGCGATGCGCCCGGGCGGCGACGGCCGCCCGCCCGGGCAAATCTTCGGACACATCGGGCTGATCGCGGCCGAGGGCAAGCTGGTGGTGGGCGATCCGGTGAACGTGATCGGTCACCCGGACGGGCGGCTCAAGGAGATCGCCATCCGGGCGAATCGGTTCACCCAGCGCTTCGACGACTTCCTCCACTACGAGACCGACACCGAACCGGGCAACTCCGGATCGCCGGTGTTCAACGACCAGTGGGAGGCGGTCGCGCTGCACCACAGCGGCGTGCCCGCGCACGATGCCGGCGGCGCGGTGCTCGATCTCCAGGGGGCGCCGTGGCGACCCGAGCAGGGGTTGGCGCAGATCAAGTGGATCGCCAACGAGGGGGTGCGGATCAGCGTGATCCTGGCCCGGCTGGGCGCGCTGGCCGCGAATGACGACCGCGTGCGAACGCTGCTGGCCGAGTTGGGCGCCGGTTCGGGGCTGGGCACGACACCCGCGGCGCGCACGGCGGTGCCCGCGCCGCGCTCGCCGGTGGAGCCCGCGTCCGGTGCCGAGGCGGTCACCGTGTCGGGGGTGTCCGGGCGCCCGGGTGCGTTCGGCGGCCGGGTGCGGCTGGTGTTCCTGCACGGGCGCAGTCAGCAGGGGCACGATCCGGCGGTGCTGCGGCGGAGTTGGGCGGCCGGGCTGAACAGCGGGCTGACCATGGCGGGGCTGCCGACCGTGGATCCCGAGGACGTCTGGTTCCCCTTCTACGGTGATCGGCTCGTCGAGGTGATGGAGTCGGCGGCGCCGGTCGAGGCACCGTTGTCGCCGTCCGCACAGGGGTTGTACGACGAACTGCTCGACGAGGCCGCGCGCCGGGCCGGGATGCCGGCGCCGGGTCGGATCGTGGTGACCGAGAGCATCTGGGATCACGTGGTGGGCAGGGTGTACGAGCCGCTCGGCTGGATCGCCGCGCACACCGGGGTGGATCGGCTGGTCATCCGGACCGCGTTCCGCGATGTCGCGGCGTATCTGGACCGCGACGACACGCGCGAGGCGGTGCTGGAGCGGGTGCTCGCCGGATTGCCCGGGTCCGGTCCGGTGGTGCTGGTCGCGCACAGCCTGGGCACGGTGGTCGCGATGGACCTGCTGACCCGGCTCGGGCCGGCGGTGTCGGTGGCCGGGTTGATCACGGCGGGCGCTCCGCTGGGGATGGACGCGGTGTACTCGCGGCTGCGGGTCGGCGGGCCGCGTCTGCCGCAGATCGCCGGGCCGTGGTTCAACGCGTGGTGTCCGACCGATCCGGTCGCGATCGGGTCTCCGCTGGCCGACGACTGGAGCGGGCTGGCGGCGGAGTGCACGGTGGCCAATCCGCACGATCGTGCGCACGACATCGGCGCGTATCTGGCGCATCGGGAGGTGGCCACGGCGATCGGGCGGCTGTTGGGGTGAGCGGGACTCTCGCGGATCGCGGTCGAGGTCGCGGGCTCGGGGACGCGGGCTCGGGATGGCCGGCTCGGGGCCTCGGGCTCGCGGGCACGGGCTCCGGGGCACGGGCTCGGGGGTCACTCACGTGGGTGACTCCCAAGCCCGCGACCCCGCGAGCGGCCTCAGTCCTGGAGTTCCTCGGCCAGCGCGCGCAGTGCCAGCCGGTACGAGCCGATGCCGAAGCCGGCGATCGTGCCGCTGGCGACGGCGGCCACCACGCTGGTGTGCCGGAAGCTCTCGCGCGCGTACGGGTTGGAGATGTGCACCTCGATGAACGGCGCGGTGCGCTGGGCGACCGCGTCGCGCAGACCGTAGGAGTAGTGCGTGAACGCGCCGGGGTTCATCACCACCGGGATGCGGCCGTCGGCGGCCTCGTGCATCCAGCGGATGATCTCGCCCTCGTCGTTGGTCTCGCGGACCTCGACGGCGAAGCCGAGCTCGCCGCCGAGCCGCTCGCACTCGGCGACCAGTCCCTGGTACGAGGTGGCCCCGTAGACGTCGGGCTCGCGGCTGCCCAGGCGGCCGAGGTTGGGCCCGTTGAGCACGAGCACCCTGCGCGCGCTCACCCGGACACCTCGGCGTACGCGGCGACCAGGAAGCTCGGGTCGGGCGCCTCCAGCACGACCGGCTTGGCCAGACCGTCCAGCACGATGAAGCGCAGCATGTCGCCGCGCGACTTCTTGTCCACGCGCATGGTCTCCAGCAGCTTGGGCCACGCGTCGCCGCGGTAGGTCAACGGCAGGCCGACCGAGGCGAGCACCGTGCGGTGCCGGTCGGCGGTCGCGTCGTCGAGGCGACCGGCGAGTCGACCCAGCTCCGCCGCGTAGACCATGCCGACGCTGACCGCGGCGCCGTGCCGCCACTTGTAGCGCTCGGCCTTCTCGATCGCGTGCGCGAGGGTGTGGCCGTAGTTGAGGATCTCGCGCCGGCCGGCCTCCTTGAGGTCGCCGGAGACGACGTCGGCCTTGACCCGGATGGCGCGGGTGATCAGCTCGGCGGTGTCCTTGCCCCGCGGGTCGCGTGCGGCCTCGGGGTCGGCCTCGATCAGGTCCAGGATCACCGGGTCGGCGATGAAGCCGGCCTTGATCACCTCGGCGAGGCCGCTGACGTAGTCGTTGCGCGGCAACGATTCCAGCGTGGCCAGGTCGGCGAGCACGCCGGCCGGCGGGTGGAACGCGCCGACCAGGTTCTTGCCCTCGGCGGTGTTGATCCCGGTCTTGCCGCCGACGGCCGCGTCGACCATGCCCAGCAGCGTGGTGGGCATCGCGATCCAGCGCACGCCGCGCAGCCAGGTGGCCGCGACGAAGCCCGCGAGGTCGGTGGTGGCGCCGCCACCGATGCCGACGATCACGTCGGAGCGGGTGAACCCGGTCTGACCGAGCACCGACCAGCAGTACGCCGCGACCGCGACGTCCTTGGCCTCCTCGGCGTTGGGCACCTGAATGGCGATCGCCTCGTAGCCCTGCGCGGCCAGGTCCTCGCGGACCGCCTCGCCGGTGGCGGTCAGCGCCTCCGGGTGCAGGATCGCCACGCGACGGGCGGACGTGCCGATCAGGCCCGCGAGTTCGCCGAGCAGGCCGGCGCCCACGAGCACGTCGTACGGCTCCGAGGCGCCGCCGACGCGGATCCGGACCGGCTCGGAGGGGTTGCCGCTCATCGATTCACGTCTTTCTCGGGCTCGGTCTGCTCGGATGGGGCCTGCTCGGAGGAAGCCTGCTCGGTGGCGAAGGCGCCGCGGATCTCGGCGGCGACGTCCTCGGGGGTGCGCCCGGCGGTGTCCACCGTCAGCGCGGCGACCTCGAGGTACAGCGGTCGGCGCGCCTGCATCAGCTCGCGCCAGCGGGCCCTGGGGTTGCCCACCAGGAGCGGGCGCGGCGCGTCCAGGCCGACCCGCTTGACCGCGTCCGCGAGGGCGACCTCGAGGAAGACCACCCGGTGTCCCTTGAGCAGCGCGCGGGTCGCGTCGTCCATGATCGCGCCGCCGCCCAACGCGAGCACGCCGTCGTGCTCGGCCAACGCCGCGGCGACCGCCTGGTGTTCGAGCGTACGAAAGTACGGCTCGCCCTCGTCGACGAAGATGTCCGGGATCGACTTGCCCGCGCGCGCCTCGACGTCGGCGTCGGTGTCGCGGAAGCCGACCCCGTGCGCCCGGGCGAGCAGCAGGCCCACCGTCGTCTTGCCCGCGCCGGGCGGCCCGACCAGGACCACCAGCGGGCCGGTGCCCGCGTCTTCGACGTCCGCGGTCTCGCTGTGCGCCGTGTCCCCGATGTCCGCCATGGCGCTACCGAATCTCCAGCGCGTCCAGGTAGCCGCGCACGTTGCGGGTGGTCTCGGCGACCGAGTCGCCGCCGAACTTCTCGGTGACCAGGTCGGCCAGGACGAGCGCGACCATCGCCTCGGCCACGATGCCGGAGGCCGGCACGGCCGCGACGTCGGAGCGCTGGTGGTGCGCCTGCGCGGGCTCGCCGGTGCGCACGTCGAAGGTGGACAGCGCGCGCGGCACGGTGGCGATCGGCTTCATCGCCGCCCGCACGCGCAGCACCTCGCCGGTGGACATGCCGCCCTCGACGCCGCCGGCGCGGTGCGACGTGCGCTTGGCGCCGTCGGGGGTGTTGACGATCTCGTCGTGGGCCCGCGAGCCGCGCGTGCGGGCCAGTTCGAAGCCGTCGCCGAGCTCGACGCCCTTGATCGCCTGGATGCCCATCAGCGCGCCCGCGAGCCGCGAGTCGAGCCGGCGGTCCCAGTGCACGTGGCTGCCCAGGCCCGGCGGCAGGCCGTAGGCGAGCACCTCGACCACACCGCCGAGGGTGTCGCCGGCCTTCTGCGCGTCGTCCACCTCGGCGACCATCGCGGCCGACGCGTCCGGGTCGAAGCAGCGGACCGGGTCGGCGTCCAGGCGCGCGGTGTCGTCGGGGCCGGGCAGCATGCCGGCGGGGGCCTTGGCCGCGCCGAACTCGACCACGTGGCTGACGATGCGGACGCCCGCCACCTGCTCCAGGAACGACTTGGCGACCGCGCCGAGCGCGACCCGGGCCGCGGTCTCGCGGGCGCTGGCCCGCTCCAGGATCGGCCGGGCCTCGTCGAAGCCGTACTTCTGCATGCCGGCCAAGTCGGCGTGGCCGGGCCGCGGGCGGGTCAGCGCCGCGTTGCGGGCCTGCGCGGCGAGCACGTCGGGGTCCACCGGGTCGGCCGACATGACCGTCTCCCACTTGGGCCACTCGGTGTTGCCGACCATGATCGCGACCGGGCCGCCCTGGGTGAGGCCGTGCCGGACGCCGCCGAGGAAGGTGACCTCGTCCCGCTCGAACTTCATCCGCGCGCCACGCCCGTAGCCCAGCCGGCGGCGTGCGAGCGCGTCCGCGACCAGCTCGGTCGTGATGGGCACGCCGGCGGGCAGCCCTTCCAGGGTGGCCACGAGTGCGGGGCCGTGCGACTCCCCGGCGGTCAGCCAGCGTAGGTTGCCCACGAATGCTCCTTCTTGCGCTTGCCGCGTATCACGTCCGGGAAGCGGCGCGGGGGCCGTCCACGATTCGCCCGGCGGATGTCCACCCGAATCCTTTCATGCCGGCGGCGGGCTCCCCTCGCCGCGTCCAGGTGTCGGACAGCGGCCTCGCCGCCCGCCGTCGTCTCACCAGGCGAGATGCAGCCGGGACAACTCCGCGCCGCACAACACCCCGCCGAGCGCGCCGAGCAGCAGCCACGGCCCGAACGGCAGCCGGCTGCCCCGGCGGGCCCGGCCCACCGAGACGAGCAGCCCGGCGGTGAGCCCGGCCAGCAGGAACGCCAGGAACGCGCCGGTGACCAGCACGCCCCAGCCCAGCCAGGTCAGGTGTATGCCGAGCACGCCGGCCAGCTTGACGTCGCCCATGCCCAGGCTCCCCCGGGAGAGCGCGGCCAGGCACAGGTGGTAGCCGGCCAGGGTGAGGCCGCCGAGCAGGGCCCGCCGGTACGCGGTGAAGTCGCCCAGCGCGAGCGACTCCATGCCCAGCAGCGTCAGCCCGGTCGCGAGCGTCACCAGCAGCACCGGATCGGGCAGCCGCAGCGTGCGCACGTCCACGATGGCCAGGGTCACGCCCGCGACGGCCAGCACCAGGAACGCGAGCAGGTCCAGGCCCGGCCCGAGCCGCCAGGCCAGCAGCGCGCACACCAGGCCGGTCAGCGCGGCGATCGGCAGGGCTCCGTAGCGCCCGGTGGCGGCCACGACCGGACCGGCGACGGGGCCGGGGCCCGGGGAGCGCGGCCCGGGGCCGGCGCCCTGGGCGAGCAGGAGGTGGATGGGACGGGGCAACCCGAGGCCGGCGACGAAGCCGAGCAGCGCACACGCGAGAGTGAGAACGGGGAACACGCCTGTGACGATACGCAGGATCCAACGGCGGTCACGTTCCGTCGTCCCCAGCGCCGATCCGATCATCGCAGGAATGCGGGATGCGAAAGGCGGCCCGTGGCAACGCGGTCGGGCGGGCACGGGGACGCGGACACGTGGGAACCCGGGAGGACGAATCCGGCCGGTGGGTCCCGCCCGGTGGGCCCGTACTCGGCCCTTCGTGCTCCGCGCCGCCCCGTCAGCCCCGCCCCGTCAGCGCCGCCTCGCCCGCCGCGCGCATCACGGCCAACGGCCCGGGTCGGCCGGTCATCAACTCGACCTGGAGCACCGCCTGATGCACGAGCAGGTCCAGTCCGCCCACCACCGGCCCGCCCGCGTGGCCCCACGCGCCCGCGAGCGCGGTGGGCCACGGGTCGTAGACGACGTCGAAGAGCACACCGGGCCCGGCGGGCACCTCGGTCGCGAGATGGTCGACCGCGCCCTTGGGCGTGGTCGCCACCACCAGCGGCGCGCGCAGCGCCTCGGCCGCGTCCGCCCAGGGGCGCACCTCGACCGCGACGCCGAGCCGCTCGCCCGCCGCGCGCATCTCGCGGGCCCGCTCCTCGCCGCGCACGTACACCCGTACCGGCCCGTCGGTGACCTCGCGCACCGCGGCCAGCGCCGAGGTCGCGGTGGCGCCCGCGCCGAGCACGGCCGCCGACTCGACCCGGCGCACGCCGCGTTCGCGCAGCGCCGCGACCAGGCCCGGCACGTCGGTGTTCTCCCCCACGCGCCGGCCGTCCGCGGTGCACACCACCGTGTTCACCGCGTCCACGTCGCGCGCGACCTGCCCGATCTCGTCGAGCAGCGGCCGGATCGCCCGCTTGAGCGGCATGGTCAACGACAGCCCGGCCCAGGACGCGTCGAGGTCGCCGACGAAGCCCGGCAGGGCCGCCTCGTCGATCTCGAACGCGTCGTAGGACCAGTGGGTCAGGCCCAGTTCGGCGTACGCGGCCCGGTGCAGGACCGGGGACAGCGAGTGCCGGATGGGCGAGCCGAGCACGGCGGCCCGGCGCGGGAGCGAAGTCGACTCGGTCACGGGCTCGTACTCGGGCTCGGGTGATCCTTTATCCACTTGGACAACTCGGCCTTGTAGGTCTGGAAGTCGGCGTCGTTGTCGGTGAACTTCGTGGTGCCGGCGATCGGGTCGACGGTGACGAAGTAGAGGTACTTGCCCGCGGGCGGCGCCACCGCCGCGTCGAGCGCGGCCTTGCTCGGGCTGCCGATCGGTCCCGGCGGCAGGCCCTTCTTGACCCGGGTGTTGTACGGGTTGCTCGCGTCGTTGAGTTCCTTGTTGGTGAGCTGGATGTTGCTCTTGTTGAGGTAGTAGTTGACCGTCGAGTCCAGCCCCAGCGTCATGTTCTTGCCGAGCCGGTTGTAGATGACCTGGGCGACCTTGCCCTTGTCGTCGGTGGTCTTGCCCTCGGCCTCGACCAGGCTGGCGATGATGATCATGTCGTAGGGCGACCTGCCCATCGCCTGGGCCTTGGCCGGCAGACCGAGCTTGTCGTACTCCTTGACCGCCTTGGCGACCATGTCCTTGAGCACCACGAGCGGGTCCATGCCGGGCGCCGCGACGTAGGACGCGGGGTACAGGAAGCCCTCGATGTTGCCCTTGGCGTATTCGGGCAGTCCGAGCGAGGGGTCCTTCGCGGCGGCCTCGACCTTTTCCTTGGGCACCTTGAGCGTCTTGGCCAACGATTCGTAGACCTGCGTGGCGCGAATGCCGGGCCTGAGGATGTAGTCCTGCTTGTTCTTCGGGTTGACCAGGATCTCGAAGGCGGCCTTGGCGGACATGCGCTTGGCCATCGTGTACGCGCCGGGCTGGATCTTGGACGCGCGCTGGTCCTTGTCCTCGCGGGCGACCTTGGTGAACGCCTCGACGCTCTTGGTCACCCCGACCCGCTTGAGTTCGTTGGCCATCTGCGGGGTGGCCCAGCCCTGCTTGATCTCCACCACGAGCGAACCCGAGCCGCTGCCGCTGTAGTCCGGCGGTGGGCCGAAACGGTCCTTCAGGAAGCCGTAGGCCCAGTAGCCACCGCCGCCGATGACGGCCAGGACGATCACCAGCGCCAGGGAGACGGCACAACCGCTGCGGTTCTTCTTCTTGCGGCCCCGGCCGCGCCGGCCGCCCCGCGAGTTGTCGTCCTTGCCCCGTCGCCGGCTGCGCGGCTCCGACTCCATGCGCAGTCCGAGATCGCTCATGCCGTGGGCCTTTCAGAGTCGGAGACGGACCCGGCCGGGGCAGGTGACACGGCCAGGCCCGGAGGACGTCCGGAACCACGCTCGGTGTCGAGCGCGTTTTGCAGGATCACGATCGCGGCCGCCTGGTCGACGACGCCGCGGGCCTTCTTCGCCTTGACGCCGGACGCCTGGAGGCCGCGCGTCGCGGTGACGGTGGTCAGTCGTTCGTCGACCAGGCGCACCCCGATCGCCGGGTCGAGCGCGGCGACCAGGCGATCGGCGAAGGACCGCGCCTTGGCCGCGGCGGCGCCCTCCGCGCCGGACAACGAGCGCGGCAGCCCGACCACGACCTCGATCGCCTCGTACTCGGCGACGATCTCCAGGATTCGGGCGACGTCCCGCTTGCCGGCGGGCACGGTCTCCACGGGAGTGGCGATCAACCCGTGCGGGTCGCTGGCCGCGACGCCGATCCGAACGTCTCCCACGTCGACCGCAATTCGTACTCCGCGTCTCAAGGTCGGCTCTCCGTCACAAGGCTCTGCGTCATTGACCGTCGGGGCTCGACGCCCCGTCATGCAAGTCCCCCGGCGGTGCGGGAGTCCGGTTCCAGACTTCCACACCCACCGGGGGAACGAGGGTAGGGGACGACTCAGGATGTACGTTCGGCGACTGTCCGGGTGACCGCGGCCAGCGCGTCGGCCACCTTGGCCGGGTCCGAACCGCCGCCCTGGGCCACGTCGTCCTTGCCGCCACCGCCGCCGCCGAGGGTCTGCGCCGCCACCCGGACCAGCTCGCCGGCCTTGACGCCACGCTCGCGCGCGGCCTCGTTGGCGGCCACCACGACCATCGGCTTGCCGTTCACGACCGACACGACCGCGACCGCGGCCGGGCGCGCCGCGAGCCGACCGCGCACGTCCAGCGCGAGCTTGCGCAGGTCGTCGGGCGTGGTCCCGTCCGGGAGCTGCGCGGTGGCCAGCGCCACACCGTGCACGTCCCGCGCGCCCTCGACGAGGCCCGCGGCGGCCTGGAGTACCTGGGCGCCGCGCAGCGCCGCGATCTCCTTCTCCGCGTCGCGCAGCTTGGCCATGATCGAGGCGACCCGCTCGGGCAGGTCCTCGGGACGGCCCTTCACCACGTCGGTGAGCTGGTTGACGATGGTGTGCTCGCGCGCCAGGAAGTTGTACGCGTCGGTGCCCACCAGCGCCTCGACGCGGCGCACGCCGGCGCCGATCGAGGACTCGCCGAGCAGCTTGACCAGGCCCAGTTGCGCGGTGTTGTGCACGTGCGTACCGCCGCACAGTTCCTTGGAGTAGTCCCCCATGGTGACCACGCGGACCCGGTCGCCGTACTTCTCGCCGAACATCATCACGGCGCCCTGCTTCTTCGCCTCGTCCATCGACATCACCTCGGCGGTGACGTCCAGGTCGCGTGCGAGCACCTCGTTGATCTTCTGCTCGACGTCGGTGAGCACGCTGCCCGGTACCGCGCCGGGTGCGCCGAAGTCGAACCGGAAGCGGCCGGGCGCGTTCTCCGAGCCGGCCTGCGCGGCGGTCGGGCCGAGCGCGTCGCGCAGCGCCTGGTGGGTCAGGTGCGTCGCGCTGTGCGCGCGGGCGATCGCGTTGCGCCGGTTGGTGTCGATCTGGGCCAGCGCCTGGGCGCCGACCAGGACTTCGCCGACCTGGACCCGGCCGCGGTGCACGGTGACACCGGCCACCGGGGTCTGTACGTCGCGGACCTCGACCACGGCGCCGGTGTCGAGCCGGATCCGGCCGGTGTCGGCGAGCTGGCCGCCGCCCTCGGCGTAGAAGGGGGTGTGGTCGAGCACGACCTCGACCTCGTCGCCCTCGTGCGCGGCGGGCGCCGGCACGCCGTCCACGAGCAGGCCGACCACGGTCACCTCGTTGGAGGTGTTCAGGTAGCCGGTGAACACGGTGCCGCCGGCCGCGTCCGCGACCTCGCGGTACACGGAGAGGTCGGCGAGCCCCTGCTTGCGCGCCTGGGCGTCCTTCTTGGCCCGTTGGCGCTGCTCGTTCATCAGCCGACGGAACCCGTCCTCGTCGACCGCCAGGCCCTGCTCGGCGGCGATCTCCAGGGTCAGGTCGATCGGGAAGCCCTCGGTGTCGTGCAGCAGGAACGCCACTTCGCCCGGGAGCGTCCCGGAGCCGGAGCTCTTCGCCTTGACGATCGACTCGTCCAGGAGCGCGGTGCCCTCCTGGAGTCGGGCCAGGAAGCGCTTCTCCTCGGCCACCGAGACGGCGTCGATCCGCTCGGCCTCCTCGATCAGGTTCGGGTACTGCGGGGCCATCGCCTTGATCGTGGTCTCGACCAGGTCGTGCAGCGTCTCGCCCTGCGCGCCGAGCAGGCGCATGTTGCGGATCGCCCGGCGCATCATCCGGCGCAGCACGTAGCCGCGGCCCTCGTTGCCGGGCACCACGCCGTCGCCGATGAGCATCACGGCGGTGCGCACGTGGTCGGCCACCACGCGCAGCGACACGTCGTCCTTGTGGTCTTGGCCGTAGGTCTTGCCCGCGAGTTCGGCGGCGCGGTCCAGGATCATCCGCGACGTGTCGATCTCGTACAGGTTGTCGACGCCCTGCAGGATGCACGCGAGGCGTTCCAGGCCGAGCCCGGTGTCGATGTTCTTCGCGGGCAGCTCGCCCAGGATCGGGTAGTCGTCCTTGCCGGTGCCCGGGCCGCGCTCGTACTGCATGAAGACCAGGTTCCAGATCTCCAGGTAGCGCTCGCCGTTGACCGCCGGACCGCCCTCCTCGCCGTAGGCGGGGCCGCGGTCGTAGTTGATCTCCGAGCACGGGCCGCACGGACCCGGTACGCCCATGGACCAGAAGTTCTCCGACTTGCCCAGGCGCTGGATGCGCTCGGCCGGCACGCCGATCACGTCCCGCCAGATCCGCTCGGCCTCGTCGTCGTCGAGGTAGACGGTGATCCACAACTTCTCCGGGTCCAGCCCGTAGCCGCCGTCCTCGACCGAGTTGGTGAGCAACTCCCAGGCGAGCGCGATCGCGCCTTCCTTGAAGTAGTCGCCGAACGAGAAGTTGCCGCACATCTGGAAGAACGACCCGTGCCGGGTGGTCTTGCCGACCTCTTCGATGTCCAGGGTTCGCACGCACTTCTGCACGCTGGTGGCGCGCTTGAAGCTCGGCTTGACCTCACCGAGGAAGTACGGCTTGAACGGCACCATGCCGGCGTTCACCAGGAGCAGCGTGGGGTCGTCCGCGACCAGCGAGGCCGAGGGGACGACGGTGTGTCCGCGCTCTTCGAAAAAGCGCAGCCAGCGCTTCCGGATCTCTGCCGATTCCATCAGCTGCCGTCCCTTCGGTCGTACCTTGCTTTGCCTTCGTACAGCTCACGCGGGTCGTAGAGGTCACGCCCGTCGTGCCAATCGTCGTGCGGTTCGCGCGCGCCGGGCAGCGCGCGGCGCACCGGGGCGGGCGGCAGCGACGCGGCGGCCACGTCCGCGCCGATGGCGCGGTACAGCTCCTGCTCGCGTTCGGCCATTCCCGCCCGGATCTCGTCCGCGAAGTACTTGATCGCCTCGCCGATACCGGTGACGTTGTCGGCGACGCCCTCGGGCGTGTACTTGTACGCCTTGTCCTTGACCTTGCGCGCGGCCCAGACGCCGGCGCCGGCGCCGACCGCGATCCAGAACAGCCTCGCCATCGGTCAGCCCCTCCCGCGCATGCTGCGCTGCCGCGCGACCTTCTGCGCCTTGGCCGCGACGCGCACCCGGCGGCCGAGTTCGGCGCGTTGCTGCGCGGACAGCGCGCGGCGGACGCCGTAGCTGAACGCGGCGGTCTTCACGAGCGGGCCGCCGAGCGTGGCGGCGACCGTGGAGGACAGCGCGGTGGCGTTCGTGGTCATGGTCTGCACGTTGCCCGCGATCTGGTCGACCCGGCCCATCTGGGCGTTGGTCGCCCGGACCGTCTCGGTCACCTCGTCGAGCAGCGGGACCGCCCGGTCCGCCACCCCCGCGACCAGGGTCGTGGCCTCCTTGAGCACCTTCGCCAGCTTGACCAGAGCCACTGCGAGAAAGGCGACCAGGATCGCCCAGAAAACCGCGATGATCATCAGCGCGACTTCGCCACCCGACACCGTCATGCGCTCCTTGATGAGTGGGATCAGTCGAGGAGGCGGATACGCGTCGCCCACCTCGGAAAACCCGACCCTACCGCGACCGCGCGGGTCCCCTCGTCCGAGGAAACCCGCGCGGTGGGTATGGCGCGTGTCGCGGCTTGCCGCCGTTTCCCGATCGACGGTGGGCAGGTGCCGGATCGGCGGCCGGCGCCGCCGGGACGCGGCCCGGGCGTCGGCGCGGATCGACGCCCGGCGCGGGCGCGGATCGACGCTGCGGTGTTGCGGTGTGGCGGTGCGGTGCCGCGGCGGTGCGTGCGTCGGCGCCGGCCCGAGTGTCCGGGTCGGCGCCGATGGGGGTGCGCGGGTCAGCGCGAGTAGTACTCGACGACCAACTGCTCGTCGCAGATCACCGGGACCTCGCGACGCTGCGGGAGCCGGTCCAGCCGGGCCATCAGCTTGTCCAGACGCGCCTCGATGTAGCGCGGGGTCTCGGCGGCGGCGAATCCGCCGGCCTGGACCACTTGGAACAGCGGCTTGTTCCGGCTGCGCTCGCGGACACCGACGATGTCGTCGGGCTTGAGCCGGTAGGACGGCTTGTCCACCTTGCCGCCGTTGACCTCGATGTGGCCGTGGGTGACCATCTGGCGCGCCTGGTAGACGGTGCGCGCGAAGCCCGCGCGCAGCACGAACGCGTCCAGCCGGCGCTCCAGGTCGACCACCAGTTCGTCACCGGTCTTGCCGGAGTGCTTGTTGGCACGGTCGAACGCGGCCCGCATCTGGACCTCGGAGATGTCGTACTGGAAGCGCAGCCGCTGCTTCTCCATCAACCGGGTCTTGTAGTCCGAGGACTGCTTGCGACCACGACCGTGCTCGCCCGGCGGGTAGGGCCGGTTCTCCAGGTACTTCGCGGCCTTGGGCGTGAGCGCCACACCGAGCGCACGGCTGCGCCGGATCTTGGGTCGGGTCTGGTTCAAGGTCGGGTCCTCCGTGCGGGGCTGTTTTTTCGGTGCTGGTCGTCTCGGGGGGTCGGTCGCGCACGGGTCGCCGTCGCGCCGGCGCCCCGGGGTGGGCCGCCTTCGCTCGGGCCGCCGTGACGCGGGTCGCCTTGCCAAGATCGGTGCACTTAGGTAAGCCTAACCTTAACGTCGATGCGTTCGGTAGCCCACAGCGGGGGTCGCAAACGAGCGCCACACCTGGAGGACGCCATGTCTGTTCCCACCGAGGCCAACGCCGGGCGCACCGATGTCTCTTCCCGACGGCCGCGAACCGCCGAGCGGGCCCGCACCCTGGCCGCGTACGCGGGCTCCGCCACCCTGGACGTGCCCGGCGACCGGGACGAGCACGTGATCCCCGCCGCGCGGGCGGTCGAGCCGGACGGCGCGCTGCTGTTGCTCGTCCCGGCCGAGACCGCCGCGGTGGTGCTGACCTCGCGCGAGGACGTGGCCGCCGTGCTGCACCTGGTCGACGTCGCGCCGGTCGCGGTGCCGCACCGGGTCCGGGCGCACTGCTGGATCGCGGGCTGGCTGACCGTGCCCACCGGCGCCGACGCCGAGCGCGCCGCCGAGCGGCTGACCGAGTCGACCCCCGACCCCACCGCGTCGCCGCGCGCGGGCACCGTCGTGCGGCTGGAGGTCGGCGAGGTACTGGTCGACGACCTGTGGGGCACCGGGCACGTCGAGCCGGACGAGTACGCCGACGCCGAGCCCGACCCGCTGGCCGGCCACGAGGCCGAACTGCTGCAACACCTGGCCGCCGCACACGGCAACGACCTGTGCCGGCTGGCGAGCGTGGCGGGCGCCCCCGCCTGCGACCACCGGGTCGTACCGGTGTCGCTGGACCGGCACGGCATCCGGCTGCGCACCGGTGGGCCGGACCGTACCTGCGACGTGCGGTTCGAGTTCGAGGCGCCGGTCTCCGGTCCGCTCGAGTTGGGCGGGGCGCTGCGCCGACTGCTGCACGGGGTGCACGGACAGGCGTGACGCCCCCGGCGACCCGCGAGCGCCTTCCGGTGTCGCATGATGCGCCGCGGTACGGGCAGTCTCCCCGTCCAAGATCAGCGGCGCCGTGCCCGGTACCCGGAACCGGCTAACGTTTCCGGTCGCGGCACCGGGTGGCGATCCACTCGGGCGGATCGCCACGGCGGACCGATCACGCGTCCGCCGGCGCGAGACGACCGCATCGGCGGACGGCGGAAGGGACGACACGGGGTGTCGGAGCAACATGCGCGGCACGGTCCGGAGGACCCGACGAACGGGGACGGTCGCGACCACCCCACCCCGCGCGCGCCCTGGGAGCCGGAGCCCCGATCGGCGCCCCGATCCGGGATCAGTCCGTGGCAGGACCGCCTGCGCACCCAGCTTCGGTTCAGCGGGCACACCGCGAGCATCCCGATCGTGCCCGCCCCGGACAAGCCCGAGGCCGGCCCCTCGGTCCCGCGTGTCCTGGACCTGGCGCTGCGCACCGGCGAACTGCTGCTCGCCAGCGGCGAGGGCGGTGAGGACGTCGAGGCGGCGATGCTGGGCATCACCGACGCGTACGGCCTCGAACGTTGCCAGCCCAATGTGACCTTCGTCGCGATCACCCTGTCCTATCAGCCGTCCCTGGTCGAACCGCCGGTCACCGGCGAGCGGGTGGTGCGCCGCCGCGCGGTGGACTACACCCGGCTCGACGAGGCGCATCAACTGGTCTCCGACATCACCGGCGCCGAATTGACCCTGGAGGAGGCGTACCACCGGCTCGCCGACATCCGCCGCAACCGACACCCCTACCCGCGCAACCTGTTGCTGCTGTCGGCCGGCCTGATCGCGGCCTTCGCGAGCGTGATGGTCGGCGGCGGGCTGATCGTGGCCATCGCCGCCTGCGTCGCGGCGTTGATCGGCGAGCGGCTGGCGCAGTTGCTCGCCGACCGGGGCGTCCCGGAGTTCTACCAGTTCGTGCTCGCCTCGATGCCCGCCGCCGCGATCACGGTGGGGATGATCAAGGTCGGCGTCGGGATCAATCCGTACGCCGTGGTCACCGGCGGGCTGTTCGCGCTGCTGCCCGGAAGAGCCCTGGTCGCCGCCGTCCAGGACGGCCTGACCGGCTTCTACATCACCGCCGCGGCCCGCCTGCTGGAGGTCTTCTACCTGATCGTCGGCATCATCGTCGGCATCTCGATCGTGCTCTACATCGGCGACCAGGTGGGCGTGCAGTTCGAGGTCGAGGGCACGTTCAACCTCAACGCCAACCCCCGCGTGGTGCAACTGCTCGCGGCGGGCGCGGTGTCGATGACCTTCGCGGTGCTGGTCCAGGTGCGCCGGGTGCTGCTGCCGGTCGCGGCGGCGGGTGGCGCGGTCGGCTGGGCGGTGTTCCAGGTGCTGCGCGAGGCCGGCGCCGCACCGGTGCTCGCGACCGCCGTCGCCACGGGACTGCTCGGACTGCTCGGCCAGTTGCTCGCGCGGTGGCACGGGACGTCGGCGCTGCCGTACGTGATCCCGGCGATCGGCCCGATGTTGCCGGGCAGCGCGATGTACCAGGGCATGCTGGGCCTGTCCCTGGGCCACACCGATTCCGGCTGGCGCAGCCTGGTCAACGCGGCCTCCCTGGCCCTGGCCCTGGCAGCCGGCGTCAACGTCGGCTCCGAGGCGGCCCGCTTCGTCCTCCCGTCACCGCCACCGCGCACGGGGCGCGAAATGCGACCGGCCTCGAAGCGGACCCGGGGGTTCTGAGGGGGCGGGGGCGGCAAGGGGTGTGCGCCCGCGCCGGGCGGGGGCGTCGGACCGGTCGGGGGACGCCCGGGCTGTCCCTCCGCTGCCGCGAGGTGGGCACGCGTCGCGGGTCCGCCGGGATCCCCCGGACGGCTCCGGGCTACGGGCGGAGGTATCGCAAGGGGAACTCGCGGGCCGCGCATGCGCCGGCCCGGGGGGTCGGGTCGGTGCGGCTGTCCGGGCCGGGGCGGCGGCGTGGTGCTCGGCGGCGTCGACGGGTGCGCGGGCCGGTTCGGCGGGTGTGGGCGGGGCCCGGAGGCGGCGGCTGTTCGCCGAGTTCACGGGTGACGGGTCAGCGGGCGGCGGGAACGACATGGGGCGTGGGGGCGTTCGGGATTTGGGACGGTGGTTCGGGGTTCGGCCCCGGGTGGTGACGGTGGTTCGGGTCGTCGGGACCGAGTAGAGGCATGGAGGGCTCCGCATGTCGGACGCGCACGCATCGACCGGACCGCTCGCCGCGCTGCGTACGTGGTCGCCGCCGACCGGGACGGACGTACGCGCGGTCGTGCTGGTCCTGCCCGGCGGGCGCGCGCGGGGGCAACAGCCCGCCTCGACCCGCAATCTGGCGTATCGCCGGATGGTGCCGATCGCGCGCGGCATCCACCGGGCGACCCGCGCGGAGGGCGTCGCGACCTGGCTGCTGCGCTACCGGGTACGCGGGTGGAACGAGCCCGACCACGATCCGGTCCAGGACGCGTGGTGGGCGCTCGACGGCATCCGTACCCGCTACCCGCACGCCGAGGTCACCCTGGTCGGCCATTCGATGGGCGGCCGTACCGCGTTGCGCGTCGCCGACCACGACAGCGTGCGGACGATCTGCGCCCTCGCGCCGTGGATCGAGGACGACGAGCCGTACACCCAACTCGCCGGCCGCGACGTGGTCATCGTGCACGGTACGGCCGACCACACCACGAGCCCGAAGGCCTCGCACCGCTACGCGCTGGCCGCCCGGGAAGTCTCCGAACGGGTCTGCCGGTTCGAACTCCCGGACGGCCACGCGATGGTGCGTCGGTCCTCGGCCTGGACCGGGTTGATCCATCGCACCGTGGTGGGCGCCGTCACCGGGACGCTGGACCCCGAGATCGCCCGGGCGATGACGGCGCCGGATCCGGACGGGCTGCGCGCGGTGGTGCACTGACCGGCGGGCGTCGCCCGAGTGTGTCGCGGGCGCGTCGCCCGAGTGTGTCGCGGGCGCGTCGCCCGAGTGCGCCGACGTCGGTCATTGGCTGCCGATCGCGGTGAGTACGTCCGCGCGGGCCGCCGTACGGGCCGGCCAGACCGCCGCGAGGATGCCGACGACCACCCCGAGGGCGAGGAATCCGGCGACGCCGGCCCAGGGCACGATCAGGACCAGGTCCGGCAGCCTGGAGCGCAGGGTGCCCAGGATCCCCCAGGCCAGGAACGCGCCCACGACCACTCCGAGCACCGCGCCGAAGACCGAGATCACCAGCGATTCGAGCCGGACCATCGTGCGTACCCGCGAGCGGTCGAGGCCGATCGCGCGCAACATCCCGATCTCGCGCCGACGTTCGAACACGGACATGGCCAAGGTGTTGATCACGCCGAGCACGGCGATCAGCACGGCCATCGCGAGCAGCCCGTACATGATGTCGAGCAGCAGGTCGACCGAGCGGCTGATGGACCGCCGGACGTCGGTGCGGTCCTCCACCGTGATCAACGGGTTGTCGCCGATCGCGCGCTCGATCGCGCGGGTGGTCCGCGGGTTGTCGCCGTCGGCGGTCCGCACCATGATCGACCGGAGGTCGCGGTGGGCGGAACGCGCCTGTACGAGCGCGGCCGGCACGGTGATCCGGGTCAACTGTTCCAGGTCGCCCTGGAAGCCGCCGACGGTGACGCGGCCGCGTGAGCCGTCGGGATAACCGATCGCGACGACCGAGCCGATCCGCCACCCGCGCCGCTTGGCGATGTCCGGCGCGACCAGGATCTCGCCTCGGCGCAGCGCCGCCGCGGCGTCCGCCGTGCCGCCGAGGTTGAGCAGGCGTTCGATTCCTTTCGGATCCACCCCGATCACCGCGTCGTCGTGGCCGTCCAGGGTCACGGTGTCCCGGATCAGCGGGGACATCGCGGTGACCCCCGGCACCCGGGCGACGGCGTCGAGCACGCTCGGGTCGACGGAGGCGCCGTTGACCGTCCGGATCCGGTAGTCCGCGGCGACCTCGGCGATCGCCCGGTCCTCGACGGCCTGCCGGATCGACGCGCCGAGCATGCTCAGGCCCGCGATCAGGGACAGGCCGATGGTCAGCGCGGACGCGGTGGCGGCGGTGCGTCGCGGGTTGCGCACGGCGTTGCGCCGGGCCAGCCGACCGGCCACGCCGAACGGTCGGTCCAGGAGCGGCGCGCTCATCCCGATCACCGGTCGGGACAGCGGCGGGGTGAGCAGGAGGATGCCGACCAGGACCAGGAACACCCCGACGGCCACCGGCACTCGGCCGCTGTCGCCGGCGATCGAACGGCCGTACGCGGTCAGTGCCACGCCGACGGTCGTCACCGGTACGCCGAGCACGCCGCGACCGCGCGGGCCGGCGTGGCCGGCGGGCTGCTCCACCGTGTTCAGCGCGGCGACCGGCGGGATCCGGGACGCGCGCCGGGCCGGCAGCCACGAGGCGAGCAGGGTGACCGCGCCGCCCACGAGCAGTGCGACCGCGATGGTGCGACCGCCGACGATCAGCGGCCCGGCGGGCAGGTGCGCGCCGAACCGCTCCAGCGCCGAGCGCAGCGCGCCCGCGAGCGCGATCCCGACCCCGAGGCCGAGCGACGACGCGACCACGGCGACCGCCGCGGCCTCGGCGAGCACGATCCGGGTGACCTGCCCACGCCGGGCACCGACCGCACGCAACAGCGCGAGTTCGCGGGTGCGTTGGGCAACCAGCATGGTGAACGTGTTGGCGATGATGAACGTGGCGACGAACAGCGCGATGCCGGCGAACGCGAGCAGCGCGATGGTCATCTGCCGGGTACCGGCCTCGATCATGTCCACCTGGGCCCGGGCCAGTGCCCGCCCGGAGTCGACCCGCAGGTTGTCCGACCGGGGCACCAGCCGCTCGGCCGCGTCCCGCAACGTCGCCTCACTCGTACCGGGGGCCGCGGTCAGGTCGATCTCGCCGTAGCGGCCGGGCTCGAGCAACAGGCGCTGCGCGGTCGCGGTGTCGAACAGGACCAGCGAACCGCCCGACGACACCCTCGGATCGTCGGTCCCGAACACCCCGGTCAGCCGGACCTCGACCATCGGGCCGCTCAGCGCGACGCGCACGGTGTCACCGACCCGGAAGCCACCCTTGTCGGCGGTCCCGGCGTCCAACGCGATCTCGCCACCGCCCGCCGGCCCGCGCCCGGCCCGCATCGGGAAGCGCGGGTCGACACCGTCGCGGCTCGGCACGAAGTTGGTCCCGATCGTGGTCCACCCGGATCCGAGCAGGTCGCCGTCGCGGTCGACCACGCCGGTGAACCCCTCCAACACACCGCGTGCCCGGGCGACTCCCGGCAACGCGCGCAATCGGCTCAGGGTGTCCTCGCCGAGCGTGGGATCGGGGCGGCCGTGCTCACGGGCCCCGGTGCGGTCCACGTTGTCGTCGATCACCGCGACGGACACGTCGGCGAAGCTCTTGGCGGCGGTGTTCTTGAAGGCCCGGCCCAACGTGTCCGACAAGACCAGGGTGCCGGCGACGAACGCGACCCCGAGCAGGACCGCGACAGCCGTCATCGCCAATCTCGCCTTGTGCGCGACGACGTTGCGCAGAGCGAAACGAAACATGGGCAGCCCCCGAGAGACCGAAACCAAACATCTGGGATGCCACCCATCCTCGCCGGCCCCGAGCCCCGCCGACGTCCCCCACCGGTACCGCCCTCACCTACATCCCACGGCCCCCACCACCCCAGCCCCCATCACCCACACGACCCCCGACTCCCCCACACGACCGACCCCCCGAGCCCCACCACCCCTTCCCCGGCAGCGGCCGAAGGAAGCGGGACGGGCCGGGACATGGCGACGGCCGGACGGCGGATGGGCGTTACGGCAGCGGGTCGAGCCCATGGCGGGGAGGGACAGGGCGCGGCGGGGGCGGGGCGTGGCGGCGGGGGCGCGGCGCCCTGCGCGGCGGACGCACACGCTCACTCGCGGGCGGCCAGGACGAGCGAACCGAGGCACGGCACAGCGCGGCACGGCGGGGCAGGGCGGCACGGGCGCGGCGAGGCGGACGCACACGCTCACTCACGGGCGGCCAGGACGAGCGAACCGAGGCACAGCACGGCAGGACTAAGCGCGGCGGGACGTACGCACACGCTCACTCGCCGGCGACCGAGGACGGGCGAGCCGAGGCGCGGCACGGCAGGGCGCGGCGGCGCGGCGGGGCCGACGCACACGCTCACTCGCGGGCCGCCAGGACGAGCGGGCCGAGGCGCGGTACGGCGGGGCGCGGCACGGCAGGGCTGGGCGCGGCGGGGGAGGGCGGCACGGCGCGGCGGACGCACACGCTCACTCGCCGGCGACCGAGGACGGGCGCGGCGGGGCGAGGCGGGGGCGCGGCGGGGCGCGGCCGAAAGCGGATGAGGGTGGCGGAATCGGCGGGGGCGCTATTCCGTGGTGGGGGTGGTGCCGGAGAGGCGGGATCTGGTCCACGTGGCGATGTCGGCGTAGCGGGCTTCGGCGCCGTGGCGGGTGGGCTCGTAGTAGGTGCGGCCGTGGATGGCGTCGGGGGCGTACTGCTGCGCGGCCACGCCGCCGGGGACGTCGTGCGGATACACATAGCCCTGGGCGTGGCCGAGTTTGGCGGCGCCCTTGTAGTGGCCGTCGCGAAGATGCGGCGGTACCGGACCGGCCAGGCCCTTTCGGACGTCGGCGAGCGCGGCGTCGATCGCGAGATACGCCGCGTTCGACTTCGGTGCCAGGGCCAGGTGGATCGCCGCCTGGGACAGCGTGATCCGCGCCTCGGGGAAGCCGATCAGCGCGACCGCCTGCGCGGCGGCCACCGCGACCTGGAGGGCGGTGGGGTCGGCCATCCCGATGTCCTCGCTCGCCGAGATCATCAACCGCCGGGCGATGAAGCGCGGGTCCTCCCCCGCGTCGATCATCCGCGCGAGGTAGTGCAGCGCCGCGTCCACGTCGGAGCCCCGGATCGACTTGATCAACGCGCTCGCCACGTCGTAGTGCTGGTCCCCGTCCCGGTCGTACCGCACCGCCGCGCGATCCACCGCGCTTTCCAGCGTGGCCAGCGTGATCGTGTCCTCGCCCTTGTCCGCCGCCGAGCCCGCGCCCGCCTCCAACGCGGTCAGGATCCGTCGCGCGTCACCGCCGGCGATGCGCAGCAGGTGCTCCTCGGCGTCCGGGTCGAGGCTGAGCGTGCCCTTGAGCCCGCGCTCGTCGGTGAGTGCGCGGTGCGCCACCTCGCGCAGGTCGTCGTCGGTCAGCGACTCCAGGGTCAGCAGCAACGAGCGGGAGAGCAGCGGGCTGATGATCGAGAAGTACGGGTTCTCCGTGGTCGCCGCGATCAGGGTCACCCAGCGGTTCTCCACGGCGGGCAGCAGCGAGTCCTGCTGGGCCTTGGAGAAGCGGTGGATCTCGTCCAGGAACAGCACCGTGTCGCGCCCCTGCGCACCGGCCTGCCGCCGCGCGTCCTCGATCACCGCGCGTACTTCCTTGACGCCCGCCGTAATCGCGGACAACTCCACGAAACGCTGCTTGGTGACGTGGCTGACCACGTAGGCGAGCGTGGTCTTGCCGGTGCCGGGCGGCCCCCACAGGATCACCGAGGACGGCGCGGTGACCCGGCTCTCCGACGACACCAACCGGCGCAGCGGCGATCCCTCACCCAACAGATGCCGCTGACCGACCACCTCGTCCAGATCGCGCGGTCGCATCCGCACGGCAAGCGGCGCGAGCGAGGGGTCCTTGGCCTGCCGGGCCTCGGCGGCAGCGGTAAAGAGATCGGAATCCACTCCCCGACCCTAACTCCCACCCCCGACTCCCGACCGTCCCGGGACGCGCCCGGCGCACGGCCCGGAGCCCCCACCGACCGACCCACCGCACTCGCCACGACACACCGCCGCCGAACGGAAACCGGCGCACCACGAGACGGCCGCCGCACCTACCGGGCAGCACCGCGCCCCACCGCCCGACACCATGGCCCCACAACGCGACACCCGCACCGCGCCACCGCGCCACCGCGCCAAGATCTCCGATGCTTCGCCCCGCCCCGCCCCCACCCGCCCCCGCTGCCGGACAACCCGTGCAACGGCAACGTCGCCGACCCGCCCGGCCCGGCCCGGCCGAACCGCGCGACCCCAGCCCGTCGCCCGCGCGGCTCGGGCAAACCTCCCGCGCAGGCCTCGGGTCAGCGCAGCACCCCGGCTGCCTTGGCCGTCTGGAGCCATTCGGGGAATTCGTTCATCAGGTTGTCGAAGAGTTCGGCGTCGGGCATGCGCCTCGGGTCCGCGCCCGCCTCGAAGAAGCCCGCGTTGTCGACCACGCGGTACTTGGGCGCGGGCAGGTCGTCCAGGCGGTGCAGGAAGCGGAACTCGTCCCGGCCGAAGCCGATGAACTGCCAGAAGATCGGCAACCCGGCCGCCTGGCAGATCGCCTTCTCGGCGGCCTTGGCGTTGTTCGGCGCGCCGTCCGTCTGGAAGATCACGAAGGCCGGATCGGTCGCCCCGCACGACCGGTAGTGCGCGATCACCGCTTCCATCGCGGACACGTAGTCCGTGGTGCCCATGTGGCCCAGCTTCTTGTGCAGCGCGGCGATCCGGCCGCCGTAGTTGTCCAGCGAGATCTCCTCGGCCTCGTGCGCCTTCGTGTCGAAGAAGATCACCGGCACCGAGCCGTCGTCGTCGAAGTGCGCGGCAGCGGCCAACACCCGGTCGGCGAGCGCCTGTACGCTCCCGTTCTTGTAGAACGGCGCCATGCTGCCGGAGCGGTCGAGCACGAGATAGACGGCGGCGCGCACACCCGCGAGCCGGTTCTTCTCCAGGCTCACCCCGGCCGCCTTGTACAGGCTGACCAACCCGGGTGCGGAGCGCTCGATCTTGGCCAGCGAGACCGCCGAGCCGCTCCCGCTGCGCACGGTGGCCGGGGGCGCGGCGGCGGGCGGTGCGGCGGCCGTCGACGAGGCCGGGTTCGACTTCTTGCGACCGAACAGCGAGAAGGGCATGGCGAGGGCTCCCAGCAGTCGAGCGAGTCGGGTGGCCGCCCCCTCCCGGGGGCTTCACCGGCCTACGCTCCCAGATCGCGCGCCCTCACGAACAGGGGCAGATCCCTCAGGAATCGGCCATGTCGCACCCCATGCGTCGCGCCCGCAACCGGTCCGGCGTCAGCCCGGGCGGCACCACCACGACATCGCCGATGTCGCCGGCCCACATCACCTGCGGCCCGAACGCCTCGGCCAGCGCCACCACCGCCCGTTCCGCCGCGCCCGGCCCCGGGGCCCGGAAGGTCAATCCGGACACCGGCTCGTCGGCCCCGATGCGTTTCCGCTCGCCCGCGACCGCGACCGCGAACCCGCCCAGGTGGTCGCCGTCACCCGCTCCGGGTCGCTCCGGCAAGGGGTCCGGCACTTCCGCGCCGTCCACCCACAGGGTGAACCAACAGCGCGCGGACAGCCCTTCGCCCCGCAACACGGCCAGCACCTCGCCGACTCCCGGGTAGGACACGGCGCGCGCCTCCTCCAGGAGGTCGGCCGGCACCGGCGTGCCGAACGACTCGACGAACTCCAGGCCACCCTCGCCATCGGTGAACCAGCGCAGCGGATTGATGTGCACGGTGTGGCTCATGCGACCTCCCCTTTCGAGCCCGAAACCCGGCCCACCCCAGCATCCCGCTCGGCTCCGACATCCGCGCCGCCACCGACGCCACCACCGACGGGCGCAACGGGCCCACCACCTCCGCGTGTTCCGCCTCCCGCGCCGGCCGTCCGCGCCGACGGGCCGGGCCGTACGACGCCCCCGGCCGCGCTCCCCCGCTCCGCCGTCGCCGCCCGCCGTCGGCGCGACGCGAAGTACCACTCCTGCCACTCGCGCGTGCCCTCGATCGCCCGCACCCGCGCCATCGCGTACAACCGGGTCGGCGGCGACCCGCGATATCGCATGTTCGCCACCGTCCCGTCCGGCTCGGCCAGAAATCGTGCGATGGCGCCCTGCGTCCAGCCGCGCCCCTGCACGACGGACCGCGTCACGTACTCCGCCGGCACCCGCCGCTTCGTCAACTCCACCGCCATGTCGGCCTCCCCGAGGTCATCCGAACCGGTGCGGCACCGGCTCGACTTCCAAGGTAGGCAGACCCGGATCCGTGCGCTCCGACCCTGTGCAGAAGCGTTTCGCCTACCCCCGCGAGTCGACAGGATCCGGCAACGCCGAAGGGCGGCCGAGCCCTTGGCTCGGCCGCCCTGATCCCCGCACGTACGGGGCCGACGGGGGCACGGCGTCCACTCGAGAGTCACGGCCGGACCATCCCCGCACCGACCATGCCGGCGGGCGGGGCCACTCCTACGCCGACCGTCCCCACGACCTCCACCCGCGAGCGGTTACGCCTTCTCCGCACCCTCACCCGTGACACCGTCACCCGCGTCCGACTTGGCCTTCGGCTTCGCGTCGATCCCCGCCTCACGCCGCTGCTGCACCGTGATCGGCGACGGAGCCCCGGTCAACGGGTCGCCACCGGAAGCGGTCTTCGGGAAAGCGATCACATCCCTGATGCTGTCCGCTCCGCCCAAAAGCGCCACCAACCGGTCGAGCCCGAGCGCGATCCCGCCGTGCGGCGGCGGCCCGTACGCGAACGCGTCCAGCAGGAACCCGAACTGCGACTGCGCCTCCTCCTCCGACATCCCGATCGCCGCGAACGCCCGCTCCTGCACGTCCCGACGGTGGATACGGATCGAACCGCCACCGATCTCGGTCCCGTTCAGCACGATGTCGTACGCGTTCGACAGCGCCTCGCCCGGGTTCTTGTCGAACCCGTCGAGCCACTCCGCGGTCGGCGCGGTGAAGGGGTGGTGGATCGCGTGCCAGCCCTGGTGGTTGCCGGCCGCGTCCTCGATCGGCTCGAACATCGGGAAGTCGACGACCCAGAGGAAGTTCCACTGCGACTCGTCGATCAGCGAACCCCGGCGCGCGATCTCCAGCCGGGCCGCGCCCAGCAGTTCCAGCGAGGCCGTACGCCGACCCGCCGCGAAGAAGATGCAGTCGCCCTTGGCCGCGCCGGTCGCCTCGACCAGGCCGGCCAGGTGCTCCTCGGACAGGTTCTTGGCCACCGGGCCGCGCAGTTCGCCGGTCTCCGCGTCGACCAGCACGTACGCGAGCCCGCGCGCGCCGCGCGCCTTGGCCCAGTCCTGCCAGCCGTCGAGTTCCTTGCGGGTCTGCGCGGCGCCGCCGGGCATCACCACCGCGCCGGTGAACTCGGCCTGGAACACCCGGAACGAGGTGCCCTCGAAGTAGGCGGTCAGGTCGACCAGTTCACAGCCGAAGCGAGTGTCCGGCTTGTCCGAGCCGTAGCGCGCCATCGCCTCGGCGTAGGCCAGTCGGGGCAGCGGCAGCGGGATCTCCACGCCGTGCACCTCGCGCCACACGCGCGCGATCAGCTTCTCGGTCAGCGCCAGGACGTCCTCGGCGTCGCAGAAGGACATCTCGACGTCCAACTGGGTGAACTCGGGCTGCCGGTCGGCCCGGAAGTCCTCGTCCCGGAAACAGCGCGCGATCTGGTAGTAGCGCTCCATGCCGGCCACCATGAGCAGCTGCTTGAACAACTGCGGCGACTGCGGCAGCGCGTACCACGAACCCGGCTGGAGCCGCACCGGCACCAGGAAGTCGCGGGCGCCCTCGGGCGTGGACCGGGTCAGGTACGGCGTCTCGATGTCGAGGAAGTCGTGGTCCTCCATCACCTCGCGGATCACCCGGGTGACCTTGGAGCGCAGCCGCAGGTTGCGGGCCATCGGCGCGCGCCGCAGGTCGAGGTAGCGGTGCTTGAGCCGCACCTCCTCGTTGACCGTGCCCGGGGTGTACTCCTCGATCGGGAACGGCAGCGGGGCCGCCTCCGAGAGGATCTCGAAGTCGTCCACGACGACCTCGATCGCACCGGTGGGGATCTCGGTGTTCTCGTTGCCGTCGGGACGCACCCGCACGTCGCCGGTGATCCGCACGCAGAACTCGGAGCGGAGGTTGTGCACGGTCTCCAGGTCGCGGAAGACCACCTGTACGGTGCCCGACGCGTCCCGCAGGTCCACGAACGCCACGCCGCCGTGGTCGCGCCGCCGGGCGACCCACCCGGCGAGCGTCACGGTGTGGCCGGCGTGCTCGGCGCGGAGCGTCCCGGCGTCATGGGTGCGGATCACTGAAGCTTCTCCTTCAAGACGGTGACGACCTCATCGAGCGGGACCGGGGTCTGGTCCCCGTTCGACAGGTCCTTGATCTGGGCGACGCCCTCGGTGAGGTCGCGGTCGCCGACGACGATGGCGTAGCGGGCGCCGGATTGCGACGCGGCCTTCATGGCGCCCTTGAGCTTCTTCCCGCCGAAGGCCATATCGGCGGGGATGTCCTCGATCCGCAACTGGGTGATCATGCCGAACACCGCGCGGCGGGCCGCGTCGCCGATCGCGACGCCGTAGACGTCGCAGTCGGCCGGGGTCTCCACGGCCTGGCCCTCGGCCTCCATCGCGAGCATCGTGCGGCCGATGCCCAGCGCCCAGCCCACCGAGGGCAGGTCGGGGCCGCCGAGGTCCTCGGAGAGGCCGTCGTAGCGCCCGCCGCCACCGATCGCCGACTGCGCGCCGAGGCCGTCGTGCACGAACTCGAACGTGGTCCGGTTGTAGTAGTCCAGCCCGCGGACCAGCCGGGGCGTGTCCTCGTAGGAGATCTCCAGCTCGTCGAGCATGCCGCGGACGAAGCTGTGGTGTTCGGCGCACGCCTGGCACAGGTGGTCGGTGATCAGCGGGGCGTCCGCGATCAGCGCCTGCACCTCGGGGCGCTTGTCGTCGAGCACGCGCAGCGGGTTGATCTCGATCCGCGCGTGCGTGTCCGCGTCCAGGTCGAGCGCGCGCAGGAACTCCTGGAGCTTGGCCCGGTAGACCGGGCGGCACTCGCGGCAGCCGAGCGAGTTGAGCAGCAGCCGGAAGTCGCGCAGGCCCAGCTTCATGAAGCCCTCGGCGGCGAGCGCGATCATCTCGACGTCGACCAGCGGGTCGTCACTGCCGATCGCCTCGGCGCCGACCTGGGTGAACTGGCGGGTGCGGCCCGCCTGGGGGCGCTCGTAGCGGTAGTACGAGCCGAAGTACCACAGCTTGACCGGCAGCCGGCCGGCGTACAGGTTGTGCTGGAGTACCGAGCGCATCACGGCCGCGGTGCCCTCGGGGCGCAGCGTCAGCGAGCGGCCGCCGCGGTCCTCGAAGGTGTACATCTCCTTGGTGACGATGTCGGTGGACTCGCCGACGCCGCGCAGGAAGAGGCCGGTCTCCTCGAAGGTGGGGGTCTCGATGTACTGGAAACCCGCGTCGCGCAGCTCCAGGCCGAACTGGATCCGGATCCGGTTGAACGTCTCCGAGTACGGCGGAAGCATGTCGAAGGTGCCCTTGGGGGCGTTGAAGGTACTCACGGTATGAAAATCCGTCACATTCCTCGGTGCGGTCCCGCGGGCGGCGTCAGCTCTTGCAGATAAGGGTTGCTCGCGCGCTCGCGGCCGATCGTCGTCTGGGGGCCGTGGCCGGACAGGACGACGGTCTCGTCCGGCAGGGGCAGACACACCCGGGACAGCGAGCGCAACATCTGCGCGTGGTCGCCGCCGGGCAGGTCGGTGCGTCCGATGGAGCCGGCGAAGAGCAGGTCACCCGAGTACAGGATGGGCGGGATGTCCGCGCTTCCCTGGGTGCCGAACGCCACCGACCCCTGTGTATGGCCGGGCGCATGATGGACCGTCAGTTCGAGGCCGGCGAGGTCGAGCACGGCGCCGTCGGTGAGCAGGCGCACGTCCTCGGGTTCGGTGAAGGTCATCCCGCCGAACAGTTGTTGCCCCACGCCCAGCGACAGGCCCTTGGCCGGGTCGGAGAGCAGGTCGCGGTCGTCGGGGTGGATCCACGCGGGCACCTTGTGCTCGGCGCAGACCGGCACCACCGAGAACATGTGATCGATGTGCCCGTGGGTCAGTACGACGGCCACCGGGCGCAGCCGGTGCTCGCGGATGATGTCCTGTACGCCGTCGAAGGCGTCCTGCCCGGGGTCGACGATGACGCATTCCTCGCCGGCGGCAGGGGCGACCACGTAACAGTTGGTCTGGAAGGACCCTGCGGGGAACCCGGCGACGATCACGTTCGTCCTCTCGGTCTCGGGGTCTTCCGGCGGCGGGGCAAGCACGGAAGTATGCGGCGGACGTGGGAATCAGGTACGAGACTACCGGCGCGCGGGGGCGGATCGCGAACCGGTTCAGGGGGTGCGTGCCTAGACTGTGCGCGAGCTGCGGTCGGTTCCGGGCCTGTGGGATCACCGCAGGTCGGGGCCGGTGCACGGATCCCGTCACGGCCGCCGGTTTCCGGTTCCGGCGCCGGGAGCCCTCGCCCGCTGGTCGGGTGTCCCGGGTCGAGTCCATCCACATCGAGTCCGTTCGAATCCAGGAGAGCACGCGGTGGTCACCAAACAGCAGCGCCAGCGGCAGCTCGCGCGCGAGAAGTTCGAGCGCCAGCAGGAGCGACGCGGGACCGCGCAGGCACGTCGGCGCAGGCGCAACCAGGTCATCGCCGCGGTCGCCGCGGTGGTCGTCGTGGCCGGTGGCGGCGCCTGGCTCGCGGTGGCGGCGGGTGACGACGACAAGAAGACGACGAACGCGTCGAACACGCCGTCCACGCAGCCCTCGGCCCCGCAGTCGCCGGCTCCCGAGCCCAAGCCGAAGACGTGCGCGGCGCCGGCTCCGGGCGAGCCGACCAAGGAGCAGTTCCCCACCGAGCCGGCGATGTCGATCGACACGAACGCGGCGTACACGATGACCCTCAAGACCACGTGTGGCGAGGTGAAGGTCGCGCTGGAGGCGAAGAAGGCGCCGCACACGGTGAACTCGTTCGCGTTCCTGGCGGGCAAGAAGTTCTTCGACCACACCAAGTGCCACCGGTTGACCACGGGTGGTCTGGCCGTGCTCCAGTGCGGCGACCCGACGGGCACCGGCACCGGTGGGCCCGGCTACAAGTTCGTGGACGAGAATCTGGGTACGGCGGGCCCGGACGGCTCGGCCGCCTACCCGGCGGGCACCGTGGCGATGGCGAACTCGGGTCCGGGCACCAACGGGAGCCAGTTCTTCCTGGTCACCGCGGACAGCAAGCTTCCGCCGAACTACACCCCGTTCGGCAAGGTCACGGCCGGGATGGACGTCCTGGCGAAGATCGCCGCCGCGGGCACCGAGGACGGGGGCTCGGACGGCGCGCCGCGCGAGAACGTCGTCCTCGACAGCGTGACCGTGGCCAAGTAGCAACCGACCGGACGCATGTTCCACGGCGACTCCCGGGGCACGGCCCGGCCCGTGCCCCGGGGTCCTGTGTAAAGTGCGCCGCATTCAGCATCGAAGGAGGCCGCTGTGAGCAGCGACCCGTGGGGCCGCGTGGACGAGCAGGGAAACGTCTTTGTCAAGACGGCGGACGGTGAGCGCTCCGTCGGTTCGTGGCAGGCGGGTTCCCCGGACGAGGCCCTGGCCTACTTCCGGCGCAAGTACGAGGGGCTCGCCGTCGAGGTGGAGTTGCTCGCGCGGCGGGTACGGACCACCGACCTCGCTCCCAAGGACGCCCACCACGCGATCGAGCGCCTGCGCGCGAGCATCGTCGACGCGAACGCGGTCGGCGATCTCGAGTCGCTCGTCAAGCGCCTGGACGCGTTGGTGACCGTGGTGGACTCCAAGCGCGAGGAGCGCAAGGCCACCCGCGCCAAGGCGCAGGAGGAGGCGCAGGGCGCCAAGGAGCGGATCGTCGCGGAGGCCGAGCAGCTCGGCCAGAGCACCGATTGGCGGCCGGCCGGCGAGCGGCTGCGCGCGCTGGTGGACGCCTGGAAGGCCGTGCCGCGGCTGGACCGCAAGGCGGACGACGAGCTGTGGCACCGGTTCTCGCAGGCCCGGTCCAACTTCGCCAAGCGCCGCAAGGCGCACTTCGCGGAGCTGGACGGTCAGCGCGACAGCGCCAAGCGGGTCAAGGAGAAGCTGGTGGAGGCGGCCGAGGCGCTGTCCGCGTCGACCGACTGGACCGACACCGCGGCGCGCTACCGCGATCTGATGAACGACTGGAAGGCCGCGGGCCGGGCCCAACGCGATGTCGAGGAAGAGCTGTGGCAGCGCTTCCGGGCCGCGCAGGACGTGTTCTTCGCGGCCCGCAGCGAGGTGTTCGCCGAGCGCGACTCCGAGCAGCGGGAGAACCAGGCCGCGAAGGAGGTGCTGCTCGTGGAGGCCGAGACGATCGTGCCGGTGACCGACGTCAAGGCGGCGCGGGCGGCGCTGCGCTCGATCAACGATCGCTGGGAGGCCATCGGCCACGTCCCGCGCGATGCCCGGCCGAAGATGGAGGCGCGGCTGCAGAGCGTCGAGCGGGCGATCCGCGAGGCCGAGGAAGAGCTGTGGAAGCGCACCAACCCGGAGGCTCGGGCGCGGGCGCAGGCGGCGGTGGACCAGATCCAGGCGTCCATCGACAAGCTCACCCAGCAGGCGGAGAAGGCTCGGGCGGCCGGGAACGAGCGCAAGCTGCGCGAGGCCGAGGAGTCGATCGCGGCGCGCGCGGAGTGGCTGGCCGAGGCGAACAAGGCGCTGGAGGAGTTCTCCGGCTGAGCCGGAGGAGTACTCCGGCCGAGTCGGGAGCCGCGCGCGTGACGCGCGCACACGCTCCCGTGCGCGCGGCCGCGAGCCGGACGATGTGACGTGGGAGCCGCCGCGTCCGCGCGGCGGCGCGAGCAGGAACGGGCGGATCCGGGTGTCGGCGAGTTGCCGACCCGGGTCCGCCCGTTTTCGCGTGCGCGGGCGTCGGACGCCCGCCCGCGGCGTGCTCGGAGCGGCCCCGTGCTGGTGTTCGGACGCGGTCGGCGATCGGGTTCGTTCGCCGGCGTTCGATCCGTGTGCAATTTGCTCTATGGGGCCGCCGAACTCCTCCTGCATAATCGGCATCTTGATACGGGGGATCACCGACGAACTTCGGCGCCGGGGAGATCGGCGTCGGGATTCGGGATGAGGGGGAGTCCTTGATCAAGGTCCTGATTGCCGAGGACATGAAATTACTGCGCAGGGCGCTGGTGTCATTGTTGAGTCTGGAGCCGGACATCGACGTGGTCGCCGAAGTCGAATCCGGTACCGACGTGGTGCCGCGCGCTCGCGCGGTGCGTCCGGACGTCGCGGTGCTGGACATCGGCCTGCCGGGTATCGACGGGATCGAGGCCGCCTCGGCGCTGCGCGTGGCGCTGCCGGAATGTCGCACGCTGATCCTCACCGGCATGAACGCGCCGGGCCATCTGCGCCGCGCCGCGGCGGCGAAGGTGTCCGGGTTCCTGCTGAAGAACTCGGACCCGGATCGCTTCAGCGGCGCGATTCGCGAGATCGCCGCGGGTGGCCGGGTGATCGACGCCTCGGTCGCGCTGGCCGCGATCGACGGTGGACCCTCGCGGTTGACCACCCGCGAACTCCAGGTGCTGCGCGCGGCGGCCGACGGCAATCGGGTCGCGGACATCGCCGACCAGATGTGGGTGTGCGCGGGCACCGTGCGCAACCACCTGAACTCGGTGGTGGCCAAGCTCAACGCGCGTAACCGGGTGGACGCGATTCGGATCGCCCGGGACGAGGGCTGGTTGTGATCCGTCGACTCGGGTAGCGGGTTCGCGCCTCAGCCGGCGACGGGAGTGCGGGCCGGCTCGCACGGTTCCCCGGTGGGGTCGGGGACCGTGGTGGCGTCGGGGACAGTGGTGGGGGCGGCGACCGCGGTTGCACCGGGGACCGCGGTGAGGGCGACGACTCCGGCGACGTCGGCGAGCGCGGCGGGGTCGGGAAACGACTCGGGGTCGGAGAGCACCGCAGGCCCGGCGGCCGCCGCGGTGTCCGGAACCAGGGGAACCAACGCGTACAGACGGAACCAGCCGCCGCCGTCGGTACCGACGTCCAACCGCCCGCCGATGCCCTCCACCCGCGCGGCCAGGCTGGCCAGTCCGGTACCGCCCTGGCGATCCGCGCCGGCGCCCCGGGGGCGAGGGACGCAGGCCCCGTCGTTGCCGACCCCGAACCGGACGAACTCCCCGTCGCGTTCGGCGCTGATCACGCACTGGGTGGCCGAGCTGTGGCGCATCATGTTGGCGAGCCCCTCGCGCAGCACGGTGGCCAGCACCGTCTCGGTGGCCCCGTTCAGTGCCTCGACGCCGATCCGGGTGGTGGCCCGCACCCCGATCGAGGCGAGCAGCGACTCGGCCGCGGCCACCTCGGCGACCAGCGACATCCCCCGGTAGCGGTGCACCACTTCGCGCATGTCGGTGGCGGCCTGCTGGGTGATGGTCACGATCTCCGCGAGTTCGGTGCGCGCCTGCTCGAGGTCGTGGGTGAGCAGGCGTGCGGCCAGCGAGGTCTTGACCCCGATGGTGGCGAGGCTGTAGCCGAGCAGGTCGTGCAGGTCGCGGGCGAACCGGTGTTGCTCGCGCACGATCGCCTGCCGGGCCAACTCCAGTCGGGACCGGTGCATCTCCGCGAGCAGTTCGGTGATCCGCATCAGCGCGTACAGCACCAGTCCGGTCGAGGTGCTCGCCACCACCGCGTAGGGCACGTCGTCGTAGTCGTCGGCCAGGTGGAACGTCACCACGCCGGTGGCGATCATCAGCGTGCCGAACGCCCACCAGGCGCGCTTTTGCGGCAGGAACAGCAGCAACGAGCCCGCCAGGAATCCGGGCGCGGCGGTCCAGGTCCCCGGGCAGGCGAACGAGGGGATCAGCGCCAATACCGCCTGGCAGAGCAGCAGTCGGTGGCCGGGGCGGGGTAACCAACGCACCCGGCCGGGCAGGGAATGCGCGCATTGGATCACCGCGACCGCGGTGACCGCGACCAGTGCGGCGGCCATTCGCCAGGCCGCGACCGGGAATGTGATCAACGACAGCACCGAAGCCGCGTGACAACTCAGGAGAACCACCACCGTGATCACGGTGGGAATGCGAAGAGCGCGGGAGTCCACGGAGTTCACCGGAACCTGAGCGGCGTGAGGCAAGAGACGGCCCTCTTCGATCGCGACTGCTGCATGGTGATGGCGACTGCTGGAAGAAGTTCCGGGACCCGATTCCGGGCCCATCCGCCGATGCTACAACGCGGGAATCCGCGGATGTCCCCGCGCGCACAGACGGGGAAAGATGCGGAATGCGGATGCGGATCATGTGTTTCGCATGGGTGCCCCGGCCGGAACACACGGCCGGCGTGGTGGACCGACACTGGCCGCCGTCCTAAACGGCTGTGAAGCTGAGGCCAATGCGCGAACACGACCGAACGGAGGTCCACCGGTGGGGGAATCACCCGAGAGAATACTCGGGAGCCTGCGCGAGCAGTGGAATCAAAACGGCTATATTCACATCAGAAAGGCGCTTTCCGCCGCCGACGTGGAACGCGCCCTGGCGGGCGTCGACTTCGCGGTCCGACAACAGGATCTGGTGCGGACCGCGCACATCAGCTATCGCAACGACCAGGAGCATTCGGTACGGGTGCGCAACGCCGCCGCGGCGAGCCCCGCGCTGCTGGAACTGGTCGACCATCCCGCCGTGTTGCCGACCCTGGTCGAACTGCTCGGGCCGGATCTGCACGTGCTGGGCAGCGAGGCGTTCGTCCGCGAGGGCGGCGACGCGCCGTTGGAGGGCTGGCACACCGACGGCGGCGCATCGCTGATGGGGATCGTGCTGGATCCGGCGAGCCGGGCGCTGCAACTGAAGGTGCAGTACTTCCTCACCGACGTCAGCCGGCCCGATTCGGGGAACTTCACCGTCATTCCCGGCAGTCACCGCATCCGTCCGGAGCGGCTCGACGACGACTGCTACCTGCCCGAGCCCAACGACTACTGGCGGCGCGGCGAGATGCCGCCGAACGCGGTGCAGATCCTGGCCGAGCCCGGGGACGCGGTGGTCTTCCCGTACAACCTGTGGCACGCGGTGGCGCCGAACTCGGTGGGTATGACGCGTCGTTCGGTGATCATCCGGTACGGGCACCTGTGGTGCCGGCCGCTCGACTTCCACCGCATGCCCGCCGAAGTGGTGGCCTCGATGACCGAACGTCAGCGGCTGATGTTCGGCGAACTCGGCGACGAGGCGCATCCCACCGACTTCTACAAGCTCGTCATGCGATGAGGCCGGTGCGCGCCCGAAGCGCCCACCGGCCCGAGCCGCCCGGCTCCTCCCCCGACCCCTGCCCGACCCCTCGAACCGGATAGGAGATCGTCAGTGCTCAGGACTGCTCTCGCAGCGCCGTTCCGGGCGGTTCTCGATCAACACGACCTGGTGCGCGTCGCCGGCGCGCACGACGCGCTGGGCGCGGTGTTGGCCCAGGAGGCCGGCTTCCAGGCCGTGTGGTCCTCCAGCCTGGAGGTGTCCGCGGCCCGGTGTCTGCCGGACGCGAGTCTGCTCGGGATGACCGAGTACCTCGAAGCCGCCGTCAACATGCAAAAGGCGCTGTCCATCCCGGTGGTCGCCGATTGCGACACCGGGTACGGCAACAATCTCAACATCGCGCACATGGTGCACGAGTACGAGGCCGGCGGCATCACGGCGGTGTGCGTCGAGGACAAGCTGTTCCCGAAGATCAACAGCTTCGCCGCCGTCGACCACACGCTGCTCGACATCAACACCTTCGCGCGCAAGATCGAGGTGGCCAAGAACGCCCAGCAGACCCCGGACTTCTTCCTGATCGCCCGGACCGAGGCGTTGATCAGCGGACTCGACGTGGACGAGGCGCTCAAGCGCTGCTCGGCCTACGCCGACGCGGGCGCGGACGCGGTGCTCGTGCACTCCAAGATCCGCACCAGCGAACAGATCACCCGGTTCCTGGACGGCTGGAGCGGCGCGGTGCCGGTCGTGGTGGTGCCCACCACCTACCCCGACTGGGACGCGAAGGCGGCCGCCGCGGCCGGCGTCTCGGTGGTCATCTACGCCAACCACGGCCTGCGGGCCACGGTCAGTTCGCTGCGCGAGACCTACGGTGCGATCTTCCGCGAGGGCAGCTCGGTCGAGGTGGAGGACCGGATCGCGAGCGTGCAGGAGGTGTTCCGGCTGCAACGGCTGGAGGCGTGGAAGGCGTTGGACTGGTGATCGGGTCGGACGACTTCTGCGCCGCGCTGGCCGACTTCGGCGTGGAGTTGGTGACGGGCGTGCCGTGTTCGTACTTCTCCGCGCCCATCGCGCGGTTCACCCGCGAGGGCCGGTACGTGCCGGCCGCCAACGAGGGTGCGGCGCTGGCCATCGCGGCCGGGGCCGCGGTCGCCGGCACCCGGGTGGCGGTGGTGGCGCAGAACTCGGGGCTGGGCAATCTGGTCAACCCGTTGACGTCGCTGCTGATGACCTACGACATCCCGGCGTTGGTGTTCACCAGCCTGCGCGGGTGGCCGGATCCGGCGGGCGACGAACCCCAGCACGCGGTGATGGGCGGTGCCACTCACGAGGTGTTGGACGCGATCGGGGTCGCCCACCGCACCTTGCGGCGCGGCACCGACGCGGCCGGGCTGCGCGCCCTGTTGGCCGGGGCCGGCAAGGAACTGGAGGCCGGGAACTGCGTGTTCGTGCTGGTGGAGAAGGGCGCGGTGGAGGTGCCCGAGGGCGCGGCGGCGGACGGGTCCGCCCACGGGCCCACGCTCACCCGGGCCGAGGCGCTGCGCGCGATCACCGCCCACACGCGGGGAATCGCGGTGGTCGCCACCACCGGGTACACCTCGCGCGAGCTGTTCGCGGTGGGCGACGCGCCGACGCATTTCTACATGCAGGGCTCGATGGGGCACGCGTCGGCCTTCGCGCTGGGTCTGGCGCTGCGTCCGCCCGGTACCGAGGTGGTGCTGCTCGACGGCGACGGCGCGGCGCTGATGCACCTGGGCACGATGTCCACGATCGGCGCGGCGGCTCCACCGGGGCTGATCCACGTGGTGTTGGACAACGGCGTGTACGAGTCGACGGGCGCGCAGGCCACCACGTCCGCCGGCACCGACTTCGCGGCGATCGCACGGGCGACGGGGTACGCGTCGGCGGTGGTGTGCGCCGACGCCGCGCGGATCGACGCCGCGATGGCCGCCGCACGGGCGGCTCCGGGACCGCATCTGCTGGTCGTGCCGATCGGGCGGACGGTGGGTCCGGCACCGCGCCGGGCGACCTCCTCGATCGGCGCGCGGGACATCCACCACCGGCTCACCGCCGCGTTGGGCGCCGGGCCGCCGTGGGCGGATCACGCCGATCGGCGGTGATACCTTGAGGCCCATGGGTCGCCCGCGCACTATCGACCGCTCCGCCATTCTTCGGGTGAGTCTCGAACTGGCCGACGAGCAGGGGCTGCAGGCCGTGACCCTTCAGGCGGTGGCCCGCCGGCTCGGCGTGACGGCGATGTCGCTCTACGGGCACATCGCGAACAAGGCGGCCCTGCTCGACGGCATCGTCGAGGAGTTGCTCTCCGAGTTCCCGTTGCCGGACGCCGAACTGCCGTGGGACGAACGACTGGCCCGGATCGGGAGGGCGGCCCGGGATTCCGCCCGGCGCCATCCCGACGTGTTCCCGCTGCTGCTGACCCGCTCGGCGGCCACTCCGGGCGCGCATCGGGTGCGGCAGGCGGTGTTCGCCGCGCTGTTGGACGCGGGCCTGTCGATCACCGAGGTCAATCGGGCCGAGCGGCTGTTGAGCACCATGGTGGTCGGGTTCGCCACGAGTGAGGTCAGCGGTCGGTTCGGGCAGTCGGCGGCGGACATCGAGGCGGACTACGCCTATCTGGAGGAGACCCTCCGCAAGCTGATCACCTCCACCACCGCGCCGGGCGTGGTGCCGGAGGTCGGCGACACCACCGGCTGATCCCGGCCGGGGACCGAACGGGTCGAATCGTTTACCTTCTCTTTTCGTGGGTCGATTCCCCCTGCCCGCAGGCCGCGGAAATCCCGCCTCGAATATCGGCCGGATATCGCCGAAACGGCGTTGACATCATTGTGCGCACCATTATTCTATACGTCATATAGTTATCCTTCGCGTAAGGATATGGGGGTGCTGGATCGTGCACCAGGAATGTTGGCGCGACGGCCGTATGACCGAACTCGACGAGGTGCGTTTGTCGATCGACTCGGCCGCGCTGCGCTATGCGCAGGTGGTATTCGACGGGTGTGCCGCGGTGGCCGATTCCACCGGGACCGAACTGCGCATTCTCGACCTGGGCGCGCACCTCTCGCGTTTTCGCCGTTCCTGCGAGGGCCTGGGCTTCGCGCTGTCCTGGTCGGCGCGCGAGTTGACCGACGCGGTCGTCGAGGTGACCCGGCGGCACGACGGGCGCGGCGCGGTGGGCATCCGGCTGTTCGCCTACGCGGAGGGCGAGGGCTTCCTGGACGACGACCCACCGGGGGTCTGCGTCTTCCTGCGCCCCCTGGACGGCTACGCGCCGAACCGACCGCTGACCCTGGCCACCACCGGCGAACCCCGGCCCGCGCGCACCGACCTGCCGCGCTGGGTCAAGGCGACGGCGCACTACGCCGGGGCCCGGCGCGCGGTGCTGCGGGCCCGCCGGGCCGGCCACGACGACGTGCTCTTTCGCAACGAGGCGGGCCGGATCACCGAGACCTCGCGGGCCAGCCTGCTCGTCCTGGCCGGCGACCGGTTGATCTCGCCGCCGGTCGAGGAGGGCGTACTCCCGGGCATCACCCGGGAGTTGCTGGGCGTCGTGGCCAAGGGCGCGCTGGGCCTGACCCCCGAACACCGCGCGCTGGAGCCCGCCGAGGTGATCGGCGCCGACGGCGTGGTGTTGTGCAGTTCCTCGCTGGGCGCCGCCGTCGTCGGCGCGATCGACGAGCACCCCCTGCCGCACGGCGCCGCCGGCGCCCTGGTCGCGGCCTTCGACCGGGCCGCCCGGGGAGGGAGTGCGCACCTGGACGACGTGGTCACCTCGGTGCGGCTCACGAACGCGGGAAGTCGATGAGCGGGCACCGCGAACTCGACGCGACCGCGGCCCGGTTGCGTCTGGAGACGATGCGGATGATCGCGGCGGCGGGCGCCGGCCACCCCGGCAGCTCGCTGTCCGCGATCGAGATCCTGACCGTGCTCCACTACCACACCATGCGCCACCGACCAGCCGATCCCACCTGGGCCGAGCGGGACCGGTTCGTGCTCTCCAAGGGGCACGCGGCACCCGCGCTGTACGCGGTGCTGATCGACCTGGGCGTACTCCCGCGCGAGTCGGCCGGCTCGCTGCGCGCGCTCGGCTCACCGCTCCAGGGCCACCCCGATCCGCGCACGCGCGGCATCGAGGTCGGCTCCGGATCGCTGGGCCAGGCCTTCTCGGTCGCCGTGGGAATGGCCCTGGGCCTGGCCAAACGCGGGCTCGGCGCCCGGGTGTTCGCCCTGCTGGGCGACGGCGAGTGCCAGGAGGGCCAGGTGTGGGAGGCGGCGATGTGCGCGGCGCAGCTGGGGCTGGTGGGCCTGACCGTGGTCGTGGACGCCAACGGCATCCAGCACGACGGCCGCACGCTGGACATCATGGGCGCCGCTCCGCTGGCCGCCAAGTGGCGCGCCTTCGGCTGGGAGGTCGAGGAGGTCGACGGCCACGACTGCGCCGCGCTGATCACGGCGCTGGCACCGGGGCCCCGCCCGCGCGCGGTGATCGCGCGCACCGTCAAGGGACGCGGCGTCTCGTTCATGGAGGACGACCCGAACTGGCACTCGGTCGCGGATCCGGGCCGATTGGCCGAGGCAGTCGAGGAGTTGAGCCATGCGTGACGCGTTCGGCGAGGCGTTGCTGCGTGCCTGCGAGGCGGACGAGCGGCTGTTCGTCCTGGACGGGGACTGCTCGCACTCCACCCGCAGCGGCCTGGTCGCCGACCGGCTGCCCGGCTCGTTCCTGAACACCGGCATCGCGGAGCAGAACATGATGGGCATGGCGGCCGGCCTCGCGCTGGCCGGCTTTCGCCCGGTCGTCTCCGGGTTCGCCTCGATCCTGGTCGGGCGCGCGGCGGAGCAGATCCTGCTCTCCATCGGCTGGCCGGGACTGCCGGTGACCATCGCGGGCCACTACGCGGGCATGTCCGGCTCACTGGAGGGCGCCCCGCACCACGCGATCACCGACCTGGGTTTCATGCGCTCGGTGCCCGGGATGAACGTATGGGTGCCCGCCGACGACGCGGACGCGCGGGTGCTGGGCGGCGAGGTGTTGGCGGGGATCGGGCCGGCCGGCGCTCCGCCGCTCCCGGGTCCGAACTACATCCGGCTGTGCCGCAACCCGGTTCCGCCGGTGGCCGGCGGCCCGCGCGGGCCGGGCGACCTGCGGGTGTGGGATCACCCGGACCCACAAGTGGTGTTCGTGGCCTGCGGGGTGGCCGTGCCGGAGTGTGTCGCCGCCGCCGGGCTGCTGGCCGAGCGCGGGGTCTCGGCGCGGGTGCTCGGCGCGCTGCGGATCAAGCCCTTCCCCGACGCCGAGGTCTACGACCTGGTGCGCGACTGCGCGCTCGTGGTGACGGTCGAGGAGCACACCACGGTCGGCGGTCTGGGCGGCGCGGTCGCCGAGTCGATCGCGGCGCGCGGCGGCCCCCGGGTGCTGCGCCTGGGCATCGCGGACACGTTCACCGAGACCGGGCCCTATCGGCAACTCCTGGACAAGTACGGGATCGAGGCCGCGGCGATCGCCGCCGCCACGCACGCCGCCCGGCGCGCCGACCCGGACGCGGCCGGAGCCCGGCCCGGAGCCGGGGCGCGCGCCGAACTGTCGATGTCGACCAACACGTGGTGAAGGAGCAGACTGTGCGCGCGATACGCGAGGTCGGGGCCCGAGCGGTGTTCGACTCCAACGGCATTCCCGCGATCGAGGTGGAGATCCGCGCCGACGGCGGTGTCCGGGCGGCGGAACTCGCGCCCCGGGGCTCGACCACCGGCGAGTTCGAGGCGTACGTCCTGGAGGACGCGGCGGCGCTGCCCGCGCTCGCCGCGGTGGCCCCGGCGCTGGCCTCGGTCGCCGACCTGGTGCGGCCCGCGCTGATCGGCCTGGACGTGTGCGACCAGCGGGCCGTGGACGCGGCCCTGCGCGCGGCGGACGGCGGCGCGTACTTCCGCCGGATCGGCGGCAACGTCGCGGTGGCCGCATCGATGGCCGTCGCGCAGGCGGGCGCGGTGGCCGCCGGGCGCCCGCTGTACCGGCATCTCGCCGAACGCGCGCCGACCCGGCTGCCGGTGCCGATGTTCAACATCGCGGACGGCGCGGTGGGTTCGAACACGGTCTACACCGAGTTCCTGCTGCTGCCCACCACCGCGGAGCCGGCCGTGGCGCTGGAGCAGGGCGCCCGGGTGCGCGCGGCGCTGGCCGCCCGGCTCGCGGGCAAGGGGCACCGATGCTCGGACAGCACCCAGGGCGGCTGGTCGGTGGACCTGGGCGGCTGCGAGGCGACCATGGAGATGATCGTCGCTGCCGCCGAGGACTGCGGGCTGACCGGCGGGTACGACTTCCACCTGGGTCTGGACCTGTCCGGCGCGGAGTTCGCCCGGCCGAGCGGCTACGCCTTCCCGTGGCTGGAACACCCGCTGTCCGCCGAGGAGTTGGCCCGGCGATATCTCGACTGGGTGGACCGGTATCCGCTGACCTTCCTGGAGGACCCGTTCGAGCCCGCCGACGAGGGGGCCTGGCGCGGGCTGCGCGAGCGGCTGGCGGGCCGGGCCGCGGTGGTCGGCGACGACCTGTTCGCCTCCGCCGCCGAGCGCATCGACCGCGGCGTCGCGGCCGGGCTGGCCGACGGCGCGCTGATCAAGCCCAACCAGGTCGGCACGGTCACCCAGGCCCTGGACGCGCTGGCCTGCGGAGCCCGGCACGAGATCACCACCGTGGTCTCCCAGCGCAGCGGCGAGAACGCGAGTGCCTTCATCACCCACCTCGCGGTCGCCGGCGGCGCGGCCTGGCTCAAGGCGGGTGGGCTCTCGCGCATGGACCGGGTCGCCAAGTTCAACGAACTCCTGCGCGTCGCCGAGGAGTTCACGCCCGCCGACGGGCCACGCCGGTGAGCGCCCCGGTACCCGCGGCCGGCACCGCCCGCCCGCGTCACGCGCCATGGCGCACCGCGCTGGTCACCGGCGCCACGGCGGGCATCGGTCTGGCCTTCGCGGACCTCCTCGCCCGGGACGGCGCACACCTCGTGCTCGTCGCGCGCGACGGCGACCGGTTGGCCGAGGTCGCCGACCGGCTGCGCGCGCGGCACCCGGTCGCGGTCACCACGATCGCGGCGGACCTGCGCACCGACGCGGGCCTGGCCCGGGTCGAGGACCGGCTGCGCGACGGCGAGGCACCGATCGACCTGTTGGTGAACAACGCCGGGACGGGCACCCGCGGCGCGTTCCACACGCTGCCGGTGCAGGCCGAGTTGGACGTGGTCGCGCTGAGCGCGGTCGCGGTGGTCCGGTTGTGCCGCGCGGCACTGGCCCCGATGGTCGAGCGCGGCTCGGGCTGGATCGTCAACGTCTCCTCGCTGGCCGGGTTCCAGCCCGACCCGCTCACCGCGACCTACGGCGCCGCCAAGGCCTTCAGCCTGAGTCTGAGCGAGGCGCTGTACGACGAGGTGCGCGGCTCCGGTGTGCGGGTGAGCGCGCTGTGCCCCAGCTTCACCGCGACCGAGTTCCACCGGCGCGCCGGCATCGACGTCAGCCGGGTGCCCGCGCGGGCGTGGCTGCCCGCCGAGCGGGTGGCCCTGGCCGGACTGCGCGCGGTCGAGCGCGGCCGGCCGGTCTGCGTCCCCGGCGCTCCGTATCGGCTGCTCGCCGCGCTGTCCACCCTCGCTCCGCGCCGGTTGGCCCGGTTCGGCTCGCGCGTGTTCGCCGGGGCCCGGTGATGCCCGGCGTCGGCACGGCCGACCGGATCGGCGTGGACGCGGTCCGGGTGGCCCGCCTGGCCCGCGACGGCCGCGCGGACGAGCTCGTGGCGCGCGCCGTGCTCGGTCCCCGGGAGTTGCGCTGGGCGCTGGCCCGGCCCGCGTCGCCGATACGGCTCGCGGCGGGCATCGCGCTCAAGGAGGCGGCGATCAAGTGCGCGGGCGGGCGCAGCCCCGGCTTCGCGTGGCACGAGATCCGGATCGATCCGGTCCGGTTGGGCCGCTGCGACTGCGGGGATCGCGCCGAGACGCTCATCCGCGGCCTGTTCGCCGGCCGGCCGACACCGGCCACGGTGCGCGCGCCCGGCGTACCCGCGTGTTGCCCGACCGGGCGCGGCGCGAGCGCGGCGTGGGGCTGCGCCCAAGGACTCGTGGTCGCGGTGGTGCTCACCCGCGACCCGGCACCGAGCGAGGACATCGACACGAAAGGGAGCGCGGCGTGCTGACAGCGGCGCAGGCACAGGTCCTGGAGCGGGTACGGGAGCGGCAGACCCTGTGCCGCGAGATCAAGGAGGTGATCGTCGAGCGGCTGGACCTCGACCTGGATCCGGAGTGGCTCACCGACGACCAGGCGATTTTGGGACGCGGCCTGGAACTCGACAGCATCCACGTGATCGAGGTCGTGGTCGGCATCGAGTGGCAGTTCAAGGTGAACATCACCGACGACGAACTCGACCGGTTCGGCTCGGTCAACATGCTGGCAGACTTCATCGAGTCCCGGCGCGAGGACGCCTGATGCCCGGCCCCGGCGAGCACGTCGCCGAGGTCGTGGTCGCGCCGGTCTCCTCGGTGGACGCCGGCGCCATGGCCGCGTGGATCAACGCCTTCCACTGGAACCCCGGACCACTGGGCGGCGCACCGCTCTCGGCCGCCGACTACACCGCCTTCGTCACCGAACGCGGCGCGGTGGAGACGTTCGTGGCGCTGGCCGAGGGCCGCGTGGTCGGCTCGCTCGCGCTCTACCCGGTCTCCGCGCTCAAGGCCGGACAGGGCTCGGTGGTGTGGATGGACACCTTCGCCATCGACCCGGGGTTCCGGCTCGGCGCGGTGCCCATCCGGCTGTTCGTCGAGGCGTTCGCGTACTGCGTGGCGCACGGCTACGACCGGGTCGACTGCAACGCCTCGCCCGCGAATCCCTCGATGGTCGCGATCGTGCGACCCGGCGGCTTCCGACAGGCCTCGACCGACCCGTGCGGCGACGACCGGCTCGAATTCCGCTCCCACCTGCCATACGTCTACCGCTTCGTCATCGAGGCCCTGGGCCTGGGCGCCGAGGTGGCGGAACTGGCCCGCGCCTGGACCGATTTCGGCTCCAGCCCGTGGGTGCCGGGACGCGCCCCGCGCAACGCCGCCGAGGATGTGGGCGACTACCACGGTGCGCCGACCTTCCGGTACTCGATGGTCGGCTCGGGCGCGGAGAGCGTCTTCGTCGTCGACCTGGCCCACGACCGGGTCTGCGCGCTGAACTGGGACGGCCTGGAGCTCGACTTCCACCCGGCGGCCCCCGCCCGCCGGGTCCCGGTCGGCGGCTCGGCCGCGTTCATCCACCGGATCGCCAACCGGGGCCCCCGAGCGCTCACCCTCGCCCTGGAGGTGCGCCGACCCGGCGACACCGTCCCGGCGACGGTGCGCGAACTCACCCTGGAACCGGGCGAGGTGGTCGAGGGCGAGACCGCGTTCGCCCTCGAACGGGCCGGCGAGCACGAGGCCGAACTGACCGTGCGCACCGACGTATCGCACGCCGGTCGGGCGCATCCGGCCCGGCTGACCCTGCACGGTTGGGTGCGCGCGGTCGCCCCGACGGTGGCCACGAACCCGCGCCCGCCCCGCCGCGATCTGCCGCACCTGGACGAGCGGGACGACCGGTGGGTGCTGGGCAATCGCTGGTTGCGAGTGGCCGTGGACCGGGCCACCGGGACCTGCGAGATCGAGCCGACGCGCGAGCGGGGACCCGCCGTCCGGGAGTTGTGGCCGGATCTGGGCCCGCCCTTCCCGGCCGCGCTCAAGACCCCGCCGCGCCGCGACGTGCGCCGCGTCCGGGCCGGCGTGGTCGACGGCAGGGCGGAACTCGCCTTGGAGGCACCGGCGAACGTCTGGTGGCAGCGGCACGGGACGGCGTACGCGGCGGTCCGGCCGGACCTGGGACTGGCCCGGGCCCGGCTGCGCCGCACCCTGGTCCTCGGCGGCGACCAGGTCGTCGAGATTCGCACCGAACTCCGCGGCGCAGGGCCCGAGTTGTTGCACGCGGTAAGGGCCGGCGACTGTCTGTTGCGCGTTCATCCGTGGGCTCGCGGGCGGTCGTTGACGATGAGCGTGCCGCTGACCGAGGGGGTGTTGCGCGCACCGGTGGTGTACGAGCGCTTCCCGTTCGGGATGCACTCGTTGGAGATGGCGGGCTCGGCCGACCTGCCCCGCGATCCCGCTCGCTACCCGGAGCGGTGGACCGCGTTCACCGACGACGACGGGCGCAGCGTGGGTCTGGTGTGGGAGCGGGCCGCGCAACTGCGGTTCGGGTTGCAGTGGATGCCCTCGCTGCTGCTGGCCGCCGACCCGGGGGACCCGGGCGAGGGAGTGGCGTGCTTCCCCCGCTACGCCTTCTTCTGCGGTCCCGGTGACGAACGTGCGGTACGCGAGGCGTGGTGGGCGGTGACCGACCCCGCCGAGCGCATACCGGTGACCGCCCGGCCGCCGCTCTCCGCCCCGGTCCCGGTACACATCGCGCTGGATCCGACCGCCGAGGTGGAACCGGGCGCGGGCGCCGCGGACGGGCCGGGCGCCGTGCGGGTGCGCGGTCGGCTCACCGTGTCGTCCGCGCGCGCCCGACGCGGCCGACTGACCGCGGCGGTCGGCGACGGACCGGTGCGCACACTGTTCGAGGGCGAAGCCGACGGCGCCGCCGAGCGGTCGTTCGCCGGACGGATCGAGCTGCCGCCGGGCGGCGGGGGCCCGCTGCGGGTACGGCTCGCCTGGGTCGAGGAACTCGCCCGGCAGCGGGCCACCTGCGATGTGCTGCCCGTGGTGCGCGCGGCCGATCCGGTGTCGGCGGTGGAGACCGGCGACGTATGGGTCCTGGGCAACGGCGAGTTGACCGCCCGGATCGCGCCCGACTTCGGCGGTGCCGTGGTCGCTCTGCGCCGGGACGGCGGTGGCGAGCTGTTGCGCTCGACCTATCCGCGCACCCGCCCGATGGGCATCGTGCCCAGGGCGCGCGGCGGCGTCAACGTGTCCACGGTCGCACACCGCGCCGACCCCAACACCAGCGTCGCGCGCGAGGAGTTCGCCTGGACACCGGTGCACGTCGCGACCACGGGTCTGACCGCCGCCGGCCTGGACTGGTCCGGCATCCGACTCACCGGCGATCTGGACCTGGCCGGCTCGACCGTGGGCCTGGACCTCGACTACCTGATGCCGGCGGGCGCTCCGCTGCTGATGGTGCTCACCCATCTGCGCGACGACGCGGGCGTGTTCGGCCCACTGCCGGACGTCTGCGTCGCGGTGCACGCGGCGCAGGACCCGGCGTGGTTCTTCCGGGGCCTGCGCGAGGGAGCCGAGTTCGAATACCACCCCGCTCCGCACGGCTCGAACCGGCCGATCGCCGGCTCCCCCGGCATCGGCGCCCTGGTCCCGGCGGCGGACGCCGACCCGACCGGGCCCGGCCTGCTCCTGGCCGCCCCGCCGGGCGCCGAGGTGCTCGGCTTCCGGGACGGGGACGACTGGTCGGTGCGCGCGCTGGTCCGGGCCGGATCGCCGGCGGCGGGCGACGCGGTGACCGCGACGTGTCTCGCGGTCCTGGACGCGCCGCGCCCCGTGCCCGCCGGCGTGCTCGCCCGGATCGCCGAGGCGGTCCGGGCCGCCGCCGCCAAGGCCGGGTGAGCCGCCGTCCACGCGCCGTACCTCCAGCGGGCCTTTGCCGAACCCCCCATGAGACGAAGGGACATCACTGTGCCGGCTACACCGATGCGGACCGTCACGATCGGGCACGCGGTAGTGCCCTGGACGTACGCCGACGACGAGCGCGAGTACCACGCGCTCCGGCACGAGGCCGCCATCTTCGAGCTGAACTCCACCGGCCTGATCGCGCTGCCGGCCTCGAGGGGCACCCAGTCGTTGCTGCGCACCCTCGTGCCCGGCGACCTCAAGTCGGTGTTTCCGGGCCAGTCGGCAACCTCGTTGCTGCTGGACCCCGAGGGGCACCCGCTGGACACGATCACGGTGTACCGGTTACGCGAACGCTGGCTGGTCGAGACCGCGTTCGGCCGGGGTCCGGACACGCTCGCCCATCTGAGCACCGCGGCCGCCGCCCTGAAGGACGCCGACGGCATCGAACCGGTGGACGTGCGCTCGGAGTTCACCACATTCGGGCTGGAGGGCCCGTACGCGTGGCGGGTGTTGCGCGAGCTGTTCGGCGACGGGGTGACCTCGGTCCCGCTGGGCGGCATCGTGCACCGCACCTGGCGGGACGCGCCGGTGTCGATCGCGCGCAGCGGCTACACCGGGGAGTACGGCTACAAGCTGTTCGTGCCTCCGTCGCTGGGCGCGGAGTTGTTCGACGCCGCGGTCGAGCGGTCCGCGGTGCCGGCGGGGTACCGCACGCTGGAGGCGGCCATGATCGAGGTGCGCCAACCGCTCCCGCATCGCGAGGTCGGGCCCGGGGACACCGTGTCGGGCTGCGGCTACAACTGGCTGGCCGACCTGGACCAGCCCGACTTCGTCGGCCGCGACGCGGTGTTGGCCGAGTTCAAGACCGGGCCGGCCGTACGCACGGTCGGGCTGACCATGCCGCGCGGGGTCGAACCGCCCGAGCACGCCGAGGTGTCGGTCGCGGGACTGACCATCGGCCGTCTCGTGCACCACACCGACAGCCCGGGCCTGGGGCGAACCCTCGCGCTGGCCCGGGTGAGCGCGCAGTGGGCGGCGTCCGGCTTCGACTGGGAAGTCGCCGGGACGCACGGCCCGATCCCGGCCCGCTCGGTGTCCTCGCCGTACCTGGTCCCGCTGAGCTGGTCCACATCGATCGCGTGAAAGGCGGCCCCATGGACCCCACGGACCTCACGGCCCCCACGGCGCCCACGGCGCCCACGGCCCCTACGGCCCTCACGGACAAGGACGCGGAATCCGCCGACGCCCGCCCTCGCGGGGTCGGCGGCGATCGGCGAGTGGCCGTCACCGGACTGGGCCTGGTGTCCGGATTCGGCGTCGGCGTCAAGCCGTTCTGGGAATCACTGCTGGCCGGTCGGACCGCGCTGAAGCCGCTGGCCTCGGTGCCCGGCTCGGTCGGCGAGTTGTACGTCACGCGCGTGGACGACCGCGCGCTCGCCGCCGCGACCGGCGGCGAGGCGGTCGAGCGCACCTCGGCGATGCTCGGCGCGGCGGTCGCCGAGGCGCTCGCCGACAGCGGACTCGCCGCGCCGGTCGAGGACGGCGCCCGGCACGGGCTGGGGATCGGCACCTGCCAGGGCATGTTCCACGCCGAGGGCGCCGAGTTGCCGCTGCGCGCGGACCGGCACGTGGCGGACATGTACACCCGGCCCGCCGACCACGTCGCCCGCCGTTTCGGGCTGCGCGGGCCGCAGGCGGTGATCTCCACCGCGTGCGCGTCGAGCACCACCGCGCTGGCCTGGTCGGCCGCGCAGATCCGGGACGGCCGGGCCGAGGTGATGGTCGCCGGCGGCGCCGAATCGTTGTGCCTGTTCGCCCTGGCCGGCTTCCACGGACTGCGCGCCACCAGTCCCAACCGCTGTGCCCCGTACACGGTTTCGGACGGGATGAGCATCGGCGAGGGAGCCGCGGTGCTGATCCTGGAGGAGTGGGAGCACGCGGTGCGGCGCGGCGCCACCGTGCTGGTCGAGTTCCTGGGCAGCGGGATGTCCGCGGACGCCTACCATCCCGTGGCGCCGGACCCCACCGCCCGAGGCGCGTTGGCCGCCGCGCGGCGCGCGTTGGCTGCGGGCGGGGTGGGCCCGGAGCGGGTCGACTACGTCAGCGGGCACGGCACCGGCACGGCCGGGAACGACGCGATGGAGAAGGAGGCGATGATCCTGTTGTTCGGCGACCGGGTGGGCTCGGTCCCGATCAGCAGCGTCAAGTCCGCGGTGGGACACACGCTCGGCGCCGCCGGGGCGATCGAGGCGGTCGCGTCGGTACTCGCGCTGCACGAGGGCGTGTTGCCGCCGACGGCCGGCGCGGGCGGGGTGCTCGACGACCGGATCGACATCGTGCCGGACGTGGGCCGGCCGGCCCGGGTGGAGGTGGTGCTGTCCAACAGCTACGCGTTCGGCGGCAACAACGCCTCGATCCTGCTCGCCTCCCCCGGCGCGGTACGCTCCCGGCCCCGGCCGCGACCGGCCCGGGATCGAGCGGTGATCACCGGCGTGGGGGCGGTCGGTCCGAACGGGGTGGGCCACGCCGCGCTGCTGGCCGCGCTGGCCGGAGATCCCGTCCAGGTCGTGAGCGCGGAACCGGCTCGGCCGGACGCGGTGTTGACCGCACTGTGGCGGCGGATGGACGACTTCACCCGGCGGGCGGTGCTCGCCGCCTCGGAGGCGTTGCGCGAGGCGGGCATCGATCCGCGGGCCGACGAGGGGGCGGCCGAGGAGGCCGCGCTGATGTTCGCCACGGCCGGCGGTCCGATGCGCAGCGTCGAGGAGTTCGGCCGGTCGTTGTCCGAACTGCTGGTGCCGGAGCGGCGATCCTCGTTCGCGCGGACCACGATGACCTCCGCGCCCGGGACGTTGGGCATCTGCCTGGGTCTGCGCGGACCGACCATCACGTTCCTCTCCGGCGGCACGGCCGGTCTCCAGGCGCTCGACCACGCGTGCGGGGTGGTGGCGCGCGGGGAGGTGCCGTACGCCGTGGTGGTGGGCTGCGACGAGATCACCGACGCGGTCCTGGACGCGCAGACCAGGTGGTGGGGGCCGGGCCGGTGGGCGGACGGCGCGGTCGCGGTGGTGGTGGAGTCCGCCGCGCGGGCGCGGGCGCGCGGGCGGCGGGCACTGGCCGTGGTCGAGGGCACCGGGCAGGCGGGGGGCGCGGACTTCCGGGCCGGGCAGGCCGCCGATCCGGCGGCGTTCGTCGCGGCGGCGACCCGGGCGCTGGCCGCGGCCGGGCGCGGGCCGCGCGAGATCGACTGGGTGCTGGCCGCCGGCGCACGACCCGATCGGGTCGAGGCGCGGTCGGAACTGCGGGCTCTGGCAAGGATGTTCCCGGAGTCGACACCGGTGGGACGGACCCGGCCGCGGCTCGGCGAGACGATGGCCGCGGGCGGCTTGGTGGACGCGGTCGCGGCGATGGCGGCGATCCGCGGCGGGCTGCGACTGCCCGTGGACGACGCGCGCGCCTCGTCGGCGGCCGGGTCGGCGCCGGTGCGTCGGGTGTTGATCGACACGGTCGGCTGCGGTGGGGTGATCGCGACGGTGCTCGGTGCGGCGGACGGCGGTGCGGCGGACGGGTCGCGATGAGGGGTGCCGATGAGCGGGCGGTCGACGCGGACCGCCCGCCCGCACGGACGGCGGGTCCGGGGTATCCCCCCGGGCTCGCCGTCTCGCGTTTTCGCGACCGGCGCGGCTCCGGCGTGCTGGTGCTGCTGCCGTTGACGAGCCGGTGTCCCGAGGAGGTGCTTCCGGCCGACCCGCGGACGGTGTTCTCCGCGCGCGAGAGTCTGGATCTGGCGTGCGGGCCGGCGAGTCTGTCCTGGGCGGGCAAGTACGCCGCGAAGCTCGCGGTGATCGAGTTGCTGGGGCTGACCGAACCGGTGTGGTCGGAGGTCGAGATCCTGCCGGATCGGGCCGACTGCCGGGCGCCGGGCGGGCCGTGCCGGGCGCGGCACCGGCCGAGCGTGGTTCTCCGCGGTGCGGCCCGGACGGCGGCGGGCGGGGCTGGCGGCGCGCGGATCGCGGTCACCATCACGCACGAGACCACGGCCGCCGCGGCCCTGGTGGTGTGGGATCGCCCGGCCGTGACCCCGGCGCGGGATCAGCGCGACGCGCGTCGGCCGGCCCACGCGCCGGCCGCGAGCCCGGCGAGCGCGAACCCGGCCAGCACCGCGAGCGAGAGCGAAAGGCCGTGTGGCGCCGAGCCGTTGAGGGCCGATCGATAGGCGCTCATCGCCCAGTAGCCGGGGGTGAGCGGGCCCAGGTGCCGCATCCAACCGGGCAACATCGCGGACGGCACCAGGGCGCCGGCCATGATCGTGGTGACCACCGCGGAGATGTCCCCGACGGCGCTCAGTTGGGCGGAGGTGCGCACCAGGGTGGACGCGCCGGTCCCCAGCGCCAGCACGCACAACGGCCACGCCGCGCTCACCACCAGGACCAGCCACCACCCCCGGGCCGGCCGCAGCCCGAACGCGGCGGCGGAGAAGCCGAACAGCAACAACTGCTGGACGAGCAGGAAGGCGAACATGGGCGCGGCCTTGCCGACCAGGATCTCGCCCAGCCGGGCCGGGCTGGCCCGGACGCGGTCCCAGGTGTGCCACGTGGTGCGCTCGTCGAGCAGGCCGGCGCCCACCAGTTTCAGCACGAACAGCGAGAACATCACCGCCATCCCGGCGGTGGCCTGGGCGGTGCCGTCGGCCATGTCGCCGGGCATCGCGTCCGACAGCAGCACCATCATCGGGCGGATCACGCTGACCAGCACCATCGGGATGACGGTGAAGGCGATCAGCGGGCCGGGGTCGCCGGCCATCAGGACCAACTGGTGCCGGGCAACCGCGGAGAACCGGCGAACACCGGCGAGTTCAAGCGCCATTGCGGGTCAACAACTCCCGATACAGGTCGTCGAGGGTCGGCGTGTCCAGGGCGATCGAGCGCAGCCGTGCCGCGTGCTTCGGGTTGGCCGCGAGCAACCGCGCGGCGGCGACGGCCGGGTCGATCGCGGTGATCACCACGTCGTCGCCTTCGGCCCTGGTGCCGTCGTCGCGCAGGCCGTGCGGGAAGCACAGCCCGGCGCCGTCGGCGAAGGACAGGGTGACTCGGCCCGGCAACGCGGCGAGCAGGTCGGCGCGGGCGCCCCGGGCGATCACCCGGCCGTGGTCGGCGACCGCCAACGTCGCGTCGAGCACCTCGAGTTCGGGGAGGTAGTGGGTGGTGTACACGACCGCGGCACCCTGGTCGGCCATGCTCCGCACGGCGCGCAGGAGCAGTTCGCGGGTCACCGGGTCGGCGCCGACCGTCGGCTCGTCCAGCAACAGGACGCGCGGTCGATGCAACATCGCCGCGGCGGCGTGCAGCCTGCGCTGTTGGCCGCCGGAGAGGTCCTCCACCGGGCGGGGCAGGATCTCGGTCAGCCCGAGCGCCTCGGCGATCTCCTCGATCCGCTCGGCCAACAACCGCCGCCCCAGGCCGTACAACCGGCCCGCGTACCGCAGGTTCTCCAGCGCTGTGGTCGGAAACAGCGCCAACTCCTGCGGGGCGAGCCCCAGTTCATGAGGGCGCCGGCGTCGTGGGGTGACCGGCCGCCCATCGACCCGCACCTCCCCCGCGTCCACCCGAATCAACGCGGCCACCGCCCGCGCGAACGTCGTCTTCCCGGCCCCGTTGTGACCCACCAGACCGACGATCTCCCCGGCCCCCACGTCGAGTTCGAACCCGTTCAGCGCGATGACCTCGCCATACCGCTTCCGCAGTCCCAAGACGCTCAACATGCAGTAACTATATGACGTAAGGAAACTTCGGTCAACCAACCTCGCCCCACCGAACCGGAGCACCGGGGGCACGGTCCACCGACGCACCGGCGCGGCCGTCGGCATCGGGTTCGTCGGCGACGAGGCGGCACCGGTGGGGCGCGCGACTCCCGGCGCGCGTGCACCGGAGGCGGGCGGTGAGCGTTGCCGCACCCGTCTTCGCAGACGTGTTCGGATCCCGAACAAGCGCCCGAGTAACGGTGGTTGCCGAACTCCTCGGCGAAGACTACGGGTTGCTTGCGGTTTCCGAGCCGAGGTGCCTTCCGGCCATCGGATCCATCATCATGTGACCCGCAATCACGATGGGTTCGGAAACAGGTACGGGGGAACGCCCATGGTTCAGTCGGATCCGCTGATCGAATTCGCCGCCGCGTTGAGAGCGGTCCGGGACGCGGCGGGCGAAGTACCGGCCGCCGAACTCGCCCGGCGCGCGGGAATCGACGAGACGGTGCTGGCGGCGGCCCTCTCCGGCGCGATGTTGCCCTCGCTCGGCGTCACCATGGCCATCGTCGCGGCGTGCGGCGCGACGCCCGCCGGCTGGGAGGCCAAGTGGCGCGAGGTGGCCACGGCACACCTGAACGGCCCGACACCCGAACCCGCCCCCATCGCACCGCCCGCCCCGGCCGCTCCCGCCCCGCCGCCCAGGCCCAGCGCGGCCCCGTCGATCGGCCGCCCGCCCGCCCCGAACGCCCCGCCGACTCCGGCCTACCCGGCCGGCCCACCGACACCGCCCGCACCACCCCGGACGCCGCCGACGCAGCCGTCGGCGCCCCCGGACGCGGTACGACCCTCCCCACCCACACCCCCGCCGGCCCCGCCGACCACACCCCCCTCCCCACCATCCGCGCCACCCGTCACCCCCACCGCGTCGACCGAACCACCCGCCCCCGCCCGACCCGCGACCGAAACACCCCCGGTCACATCCCCCTCGGCCGAAACCACCATCGCCCCACTCCACCGGCCCCAGCAGCGCGAACCCGCCACGCCCCGAGCCGACGCACCCGCGCCCGCCCGGTCCACCCCCACCGAGCCCACCGACCCGACACCCGCGCCCCCACTCAGACCCGAACCGGAACCCGAGGCCCAGCCCACCTCCACCGCCTCGTCCGAACAAGCCACCATCTCCCCACTCCACCAGCCGGAACGGCCCGAGCCCGAGCCCGAGCCCGCCACAACACCGGCCGGCACACCCGAGCCCACCCCACCCGCCGCCGACCGGGCCGCCGCCCGGACCCAGGCGCAGCCGGCCGCACCCGCGTCCGCACCCCCCGAGACCACCGACGCACCACCCCCGCGGCTCCCGCGGCCCGAGCCCACCCAGCCCAACCCGAACCCGGCCGTCCACCCCCGGGCCGCCCCGGACCCCGCCCTTACCGTGCAACCCCCCGTCGTCGAACGTCCCCTCGCCCAACGCCAACCGGCACCCACACCCGCCGCCTCCGCCTCCACCTCCGCCGCACCCACACCCGCCGCCGCCCCGCCCGTCCCCTCCTGGGAAGGCCCCGATCGCGCCGTGCTCGCGCCGCTGGAGGGCGACGACCCGCGCACCGTCGGCGGCTACCTGCTCCGCGCCCGGCTCGGCTCCGGCGGCATGGGTCGGGTGTACCTCTCCTACACACCCGGCGGGCGGCCGATCGCGGTCAAGGTGATCCGCGCCGAGTTCGCCGACGACCCCGAGTTCCGCCGCCGCTTCCGCCAGGAGGTGGCCGCCGCCCAGCGTGTCCAGGGCCTGTACACCGCGCCCGTGATCGACACCGACGCGGACGCCGCGCAGCCCTGGCTGGCCACCGCCTACGTCCCGGGCCCCTCGCTCCACGACGCCGTCCACCGGCACGGCCCACTGCCCGCCGAGACCGTCCTGGTGCTGATGGCCGGCGTCGCCGAGGCGCTCCAGTCGGTGCACCGGGCCGGGGTGGTCCACCGCGACCTCAAGCCGTCCAACGTGATCCTGGCCGCCGACGGCCCGCGCGTGATCGACTTCGGGATCGCCCGCGCTGCCGACGCCACGCCGCTGACCCGGACCGGGACGAGCATCGGCACCCCCGCGTTCATGGCCCCCGAACAGGCTCGCGGCCTGCCCTCCAAGCCCGCGACCGACGTGTTCGCGCTCGGTTCGCTGGCCACCTACGCGGCGACCGGGATGTCCGCGTTCGGCGAGGGCACGGACAGTTCGGTGCTCTACCGGGTCGTCCACCAGGAGCCGGAACTCGCCGCGGTTCCCGCGCGGTTGCTGCCGGTACTGCACCGCTGCCTGGACAAGGACCCGGACCGGCGACCGACCCCGCGCGAGGTGATCGACCTGTGTCGGGCCGCCTCCGAGGGCACCCGGTTGCAGGTCGGCGAGGGCTGGCTGCCGCAGACCCTGGTCGCGGAGGTCACCCGTCGGGTCAACGAGCAGCCGCCCAGGGCACCCGAGGACCCCACGGTGCGCCGCCGACGCAACCGCCGCGCGCTGATCGCGGCGGTCACGGTGCTCGTCGTGGCCGCGGCCGGCACGGGTCTGGCGATCGGGCTGCGCAGCAACGACGACGACAGCTCCCCCGCCGCGAAATCGCACACCCAGTCCCCGAATCCGAGCACCGCCGGCACCCCCGCGGCCCCCGGCCAGGCCACCCCGACCCGCACCCCGAGCGCCGAACGCACCGGCACCCCCACCGGCTCCGCGGCCTCCACCGCCTCCGGCCCGCCCTCGATCGCGCCCCGCCCCGGCGAGAGCGCGACCGCGGTCGCCACCGCGGGCGGGGTGGCCGAGGGCGGCGTGCTGTTCGAACGGCAACTGGACGTACCCAACGGCTACTGCGTCGGCCTGGGCTACAGCAGCACGTGGCGCGGCAGTTGCAGTCCGAGCGCGGGCATCATGTACTTCTACGGCGACGGCAACTACATCCAGGGCCAGGAGATGGTCCTGCTCGACCCCGGCCAGCCCAGCGACTTCCGGACCTGCCTGGGCGAGACCCGGTACGCGAACAACAACCAGCTCCCGTTCACTTACCTCAAGGTGGGCTCGGTGATCTGCACCAAGGACTTCGCGAACGGCCTGGTCGGCACGATCCGCGTCAACGAGATCCCGTCCAACTCCGGCCCCAGCCAGTACTGGAAGATCTCGATGACCGTCTGGCGCGGCCCGCGCCGCTGACCCGGACACCGACCACACCGCCGAACCCGGCAGCCGCCGCACGCCGCCGAACCGAACGCCCCGGGGCAGCGGCCGAACCGGGCCCACACCGCACGAGGCGGCGCCGGGATCACTCCCGACGCCGCCTCGTGTACGCGAAGCCCGTCCGCGGACCTGCGGGGCCCGGCCGACTACTGCTGGCGCCCGCTGGTCACCCGGTACGCGTCGAACACGCCCTCGACCCCGCGCACCGCCTTGAGCACATGGCCCAGGTGCTTGGGGTCGCCCATCTCGAAGGTGAACCGGCTCACCGCGACCCGGTCCCGGGTCGTGGCCACCGACGCGGACAGGATGTTCACGTGCTGGTCGGACAGGACCCGGGTGATGTCCGACAACAGCCGCGAACGATCCAGCGCCTGGACCTCTATGGCCACCAGGAACACGGAGGACGCGGTCGGCGCCCACTCGACGTCGACGATCCGCTCGGACTGCTGGGACAACGACTCGACGTTGCCGCAGTCCTGCCGGTGCACCGAGACGCCGTTGCCCCGGGTGACGAATCCGATGATCGGATCGCCCGGCACCGGCGTGCAGCAGCGGGACAGCTTGACCCAGATGTCGTCGACGCCCTTGACCACGACGCCGGGATTGCCGGTCGAGCGCGGCCGGCGCCGGGTGGTGGTCGGCCGGGTGGCCTCGGCGAGGTCCTCCGACGCGCCCTCCTCGCCGCCGAGCGACTCGACCAGGCGCTGCACGATGGTCTGCGCCGAGACGTGACCCTCGCCGATCGCCGCGTACAACGACGAGATGTCGGGGTAGCGCAGCTCGTGCGCGAGGGTGACCAGGGTGTCGCCGCCGCCGGACATCAGCCGCTGCAACGGCAGGCCCTGCTTGCGCATGGCCCGGGTCAGGCCCTCCTTGCCCTGCTCGATCGCCTCCTCGCGGCGCTCCTTGGAGAACCACTGGCGGATCTTGTTGCGCGCCCGGGGCGACTTGACGAAGCCGAGCCAGTCGTGGCTGGGCGCCGCGGTCTCGCTCTTGGAGGTGAACACCTCGACCAGGTCGCCGTTGTCCAGCCGGCTCTCCAGCGGGACCAGCCGCCCGTTGACCCGGGCCCCGATGGTGCGGTGCCCGACCTCGGTGTGCACCGCGTAGGCGAAGTCGACCGGGGTCGAGCCGGCCGGCAGCGCTATCACGTCGCCCTTGGGCGTGAAGACGAAGACCTCCTGGCTGGAGAGGTCGAAGCGCAGCGACTCCAGGAACTCCCCCGGGTCCTCGGTCTCGCGCTGCCAGTCCAGCAGTTGCCGCAGCCAGGCCATGTCGTTGGCCGGGTTCTCGCCCTTGCGCGCGGGCTTGGTGTCGGTCTTCGCGGCGCCCTTGGCCCCGACCGCCTCGGCCTTGTACTTCCAGTGCGCGGCGATGCCGTACTCGGCCCTGCGGTGCATGTCGAAGGTGCGGATCTGCAGCTCGACCGGCTTGCCCTCGGGACCGATCACCGTGGTGTGCAGCGACTGGTACATGTTGAACTTGGGCATCGCGATGTAGTCCTTGAACCGCCCCGGGACCGGGTTCCAGCGCGCGTGGATGGTGCCCAGCGCCGCATAGCAGTCCCGCACCGAGTCGACCAGGACCCGAATGCCCACCAGGTCGTAGATCTCGGTGAACTCGCGGCCGCGCACGATCATCTTCTGGTAGACCGAGTAGTAGTGCTTCGGCCGCCCGGTCACCGTGGCCTTGATCCGCGCCGAGCGCAGGTCGCCCTGCACCTGATCGGTGACCAGGGCCAGGTATTCGTCCCGCTTGGGCGCGCGCTCGGCGACCAGCCGCACGATCTCGTCGTACATCTTGGGGTAGAGGATGGCGAACGCCAGGTCCTCCAGCTCCCACTTGATCGTGTTCATCCCCAGCCGGTGCGCCAGCGGGGCGTAGATCTCCAGCGTCTCGCGGGCCTTGCGCTCCTGCTTCTCCCGCTTGAGGTAGCGCATCGTGCGCATGTTGTGCAGCCGGTCGGCGAGCTTGATCACCAGCACGCGCGGGTCCTTCGCCATCGCGATGACCATCTTGCGCACGGTCTCGGCCTGCGCCGCCTCGCCGAACTTGACCTTGTCCAGCTTGGTCACGCCGTCCACGAGCATCGCCACGGTGTCGCCGAAGTCGCGGCGCAGCGCGTCGAGCCCGTAGTCGGTGTCCTCGACGGTGTCGTGCAGCAGCCCGGCCATCAGCGTCGGCGGGTCCATCCCGAGCTCGGCCAGGATGGTGGCGACCGCGAGCGGGTGGGTGATGTACGGGTCGCCGCTCTTGCGCCGCTGGCCGCGGTGCCAGCGCTCGGCGGTGGTGTACGCCCGCTCGATCTGGCGCAGGTCGGCCTTGGGGTCGTTGACCCGCACCACTCGCAGCAGCGGCTCCAGAACCGGGTTGTACACGCTGCTGCGCTGTACGCCCAGCCTGGCCAGGCGGGCGCGGACCCGGCTGGGGCCGTCCACCCGCAACGAGCGCGAGCGCTCGGTGCCGCTGCCCCGCGAGGCGCCCGCGGGGGTCGGCGCAGCCTTCGCGACCGGCCGCGGCCCCCTGGCCTCGGGCCCGGCGGCGCCGGCGGCCGGACCGCTGTGGCCGTCGCTGCCCCGGGGACCGTCGGCGCTCTCCTCCGACGCGATGGCCTGGGCCTCGCCCGGCGCGTCGGCGCGGGTCTCGGCCGCCTCGCGGCTCTCGCCGGAGGCGGCGGCGGGCTGCTCGGCGGGCGCCTCGGCCGGCGCGCGGTCCGGCGAATCGGGCGCCTCGTCGGGGCGGGCCCGGGCCGGAGCCTCCTCGGGCCCCCCGCCGCTCACCGGCGGATGGCCCGAGGGGCCCGGTGTGGCACGTGTGGCGTCGTCCGAGGGAGCCGCGTGTTCGACGGCATCCCCCGAGGACGACGCGACGGGCGCGACCTCGTCCGGCAAGGGAACTCCTCCCACAGATGACGGAAATTCCATCGTACTGACCCACGCCCTCACGACTCGGCCATCCGGAATGCCGGCCGCCGCGACGGCGAAGGCCGAAGGCTCCCCACCTGGGGCGCCTCCGGCCTCCGACGACACGCCTTCGGCGGCGTGTCACACGACGATGAACGACTCCAGCGTGCCTTGCGGCAGCACCGGCGCGAGCCGCGCCCGGCCGTTCAGGAAGCCGAGCTCGAGCAGCACCTCGACCCCCACCACCTCCGCGCCGGCCCGCTTCACCAGGTCGATCGTGGCCTCGACGGTCCCGCCGGTGGCGAGCACGTCGTCGATCACGAGCACCCGGTCACCGGGCTCGAACGCGTCCTGGTGCACCTCCAGGGTGGCCGAGCCGTACTCCAGCTCGTAGGACTGCGCGTGGGTCGCGCACGGCAGCTTGCCCGCCTTGCGGACCGGGACGAACCCGGCCTGCGCGCGGTAGGCCACCGGTCCGGCCAGGATGAAGCCTCGGGCCTCGATCCCGACCACCTTGTCCACCCGGCCCCGACAACGCTCGGCCAGCGCGTCGACCAGGGCCGCGAACGCGACCGGGTCGGCCAGCAGCGGCGAGATGTCCTTGAACACCACGCCCGGCTGCGGCCAGTCCGGCACGTCCCGGATCCGGCTCTCCAGCAGCCTGCGCAGGTCGTCGTCGGCCATCAGCGCTTCCTCTTGCCGCCGGGACGGGTCCGCGCCCGGCCGCGCGAGGCGCCCGCACGGGGTGCCCCGCCCTGCGCCGGCACGGTGTCGTCGTCCGACTCCGATTCCGGCTCCGCGCCCTCGTCCACGTTCGGGTGACCCTCGGCCTGGTCCGCGGGAATGCCCGAGGCCTCGGCGGCCTTGGCCGCCTTCGCCTCGGCCGCGCGGCGCTGGGCCACCTTCTTCGCGAGTTGCCGCATCTCCGGCGACCGCTCCTTGAGGTCGGCCAGGATCGGCGTGGCGATGAAGATCGAGGAGAACGCACCGGCGGCCAGACCCACGAACAGCGACAGCGCGATGTCCTTGAGCATGCCCGCGCCGAGCAGACCGCCACCGACGAACAGCAGCGACGCCACCGGCAGCAGCGCGACCACCGTGGTGTTGATCGAGCGCACCAGGGTCTGGTTCAGACCCGCGTTGGCCGCTTCGCTGTAGGTGAGCTTGGTCTGCTTGGTGATGTTCTTGGCGTTCTCCTTGACCGTGTCGAATACCACCACGGTGTCGTACAAGGAGTAACCGAGGATGGTCAACAGACCGATCACCGTGCCCGGCGTCACCTCGAAGCCCACCAGCGCGTACACGCCGATGGTGATCACGATGTCGTGGATCAGCGCGACCAGCGCCGCCACGGCCATCCGCCACTCGAAGGCGAAGGTGAGGTAGATCACCACCAGGATCATGAAGATCACCAGGCCCTGAAGGGCCTTCTTGGAGATCTCCTTGCCCCAGCTGGGACCGACCACCTGCGTGTTGACCTTGTCCGGCGCGACGTCGAGGTCCTTGGCGATGGCCGCCGCGACCTGCTTGGTCTTCTCCGCGTCCGATTCCGCGATCTGGATCCGCAGGCCGTCGCCGCCGACCTTCTGCACTATGGCGTCGGCGCCGTCGGTGAACGGCTCCACCGCCTCGCGGGCGTCGTTCTGCGAGGCCGAGGTGTGCTCGATCGTGTAGACCGAGCCGCCCTTGAACTCGATGCCCTGGTGCAGCCCGCGGCCGAGCAGGCCGCCGACCGCGAGCAGCAGGATCAGCGCGGAGATCGAGTACCACAACTTCTTGCGACCGACGAAGTCGAACGAGACATCGCCGTGGTGCAGCCGGACGCCGATGTTCTTGAGGTCACCGAAGCGACTCATCACGCCTCCTTGACGCCGGCAGCGCGCCCGCGCGGGCGACGGCTGCGGTACGACTGGCGCTGATTGGCACCGAGCGCGACGGGATCGAGGCCGGACCACTTGTGGCCGTCCGCGAAGAACTTGCGCTTGGCGAGGATCGTCATGAGCGGCTTGGTGAACAGGAACACCACCACGACGTCGAGCAGCGTGGTCAGGCCGAGGGTGAACGCGAAGCCCTGGACCTTGCCGACCGAGACGACGTAGAGCACGGCGGCGGCCAGGAACGACACCGCGTCGGACACCAGGATGGTGCGCCGGGCACGCGGCCACGCCTTCTCCACCGCGGGTCGCAACGTGCGACCCTCGCGGATCTCGTCCCGGATGCGTTCGAAGTACACGATGAACGAGTCCACCGTGATACCGATCGCGGCGATCGCGCCACACACCGCCGGCAGGTTGAGTGCGAAGCCGATACTTCGGCCCAGCAGACACATGATGGCGTAGGTGAGGGCCGCCGAGACCGCCAGACTCGCGATGCTCACCAGGCCGAGGCCTCGGTAGTAGAACAGCGAGTACAGGATGACCAGGACGATGCCGATCGCACCCGCGATCAGACCGCCCCGGAGCTGGTCACCGCCCAGCGACGCGGACACCGTGGTCACGTCGCTCTTGGTGAAGGACAGCGGGAGCGCGCCGTACTTGAGTACGTTCTCCAGGTCCTTGGCCGAGCTGCGGGTGAAGTTGCCCGAGATCACGGCGCTGCCGCCGGGGATCTCCGACTTCACCGAAGGCGCGGAGACGACCACACCGTCCAGGTCGATGGCGAAGCGGTTGGTCGGGTACTTGCCCGCCGCCAGGTCACCGGTGATCCTGGTGAACTTGTCGGTGCCCGCGTCGGTGAACTTCAGCTCGACTTCCCAGCCGCCGACGCTGCCGTTCTGCGGCAGTTGCGCCTTGGACGAGTCCACGTCCGTGCCGGGGATCAGGACCGGGCCGAGGATGTACTTCTCCTCGCCCTCGCCCTGATCGCGGCTGCACGCCACGGTCGGCTTGTCCTCCGGGGCCGGAACCGGGCCGAGGCCGCGGTTCTCCGGGAGGGAGCAGTCCAGGTTCTCGTACTTCGCACGCAGCTCGGGCGTGATGCCGTTCGCGTCGGCTCCGGCCGGCGGGGTGCTCGCCGGAGGCGTCGCGGGCGGCGTGCTCGCGGGCGGCGTGGAAGGCGGCGGGGTCGGGGCGCCGGACGCGTCCTTCAGGTTCGGGATGACCCGACCCTGCGGCTTGCCCGACTCGACCGCAGGCGGCGTGCTTGCCGGCGGGGCGCTCGCGGGCGGCGTCGACGGCGGCGTCAGCGGCAGCTTGGTACCACCCTGGGGGGTGATCTGCGTGGCCTCCAGAACGGGGCGGAAGAACAGCTTCGCGGTCTGGCCGACCTGCTCCGCGGTCTCCTTCTCGTTCTTGCCCTTGGGGATGCTGATGACGATGTTGCGATCGCCCTCGGTCTGCACCTCCGCCTCGGACACACCGAACGCGTTGACGCGCTGGCGGATGATCTCCACCGCGGTCTGCATGTTCGACTTGTTGACCGCGCCGTTACGGCCTTGGTCGGCCTTGGCGGTGAGCGTGACGCTGGTGCCGCCCGCGAGGTCGATGCCCAGACGTGGGGTCTTGTCCCCGGTCGAGAACATGATCGCGTACAACGCCACGATCACGACCCCGATGAAGGCAAGGACCCGTCCCGGGTGCCCTCGGGAACTCGATTTCGGTGCTGCCACCTTCGCCCAATCTCCCTCTCGATGCCGCCGCGGACGGGCTTGCGCCACGTCCGCCGGCACGGCACGGCACCCGGCAAAACGCCGGGTGCTCTCGTATCCGGGGTGTCACCCCCGGTCACATGACTGTATTGCTCTGCGGTGGCCCTGGGACCACCGCACCCACCACGAGCCGAACTAGTCCTGCTTGTCGTTCTTGCGCAGCCGGTCGCCCGACTCGGACGCCTTGCTCGCGCCCTCGGTCTTGCCGACGTCCACGCTCTCGGCGTCCTCGGCCTCGGCGGCGTCGGGCTTCTTGTCGAGCTTGACGACGTCGTCGCCGGCCTCGGCGCCGTCTTCGTGCTCGTCGTCGGCCTCGTCGTCCTCGGGCTCGTCACCGGAGGACAGGACGGCGGCGATGGCGCTCTTGACGAAGCGGCAGTGCACGTCGGGCGCGACCTCAAGGATGACGGAATCGTCCTCGACCTCGGTCACCGTCGCGTACAGTCCCGCGATCGTGCGGACCTCGGCGCCCGGGACCAGCGAGTTCTGCGTTTCCATGGCCTGTCGCTGGCGTGCCTTCCCGGGCTTGATGATCAGGAAGTAGAACACCACGACGATGATTACTGGCAGGAGGAGGGTAAGCGGGTCCACGGCTTGAAACGATTCCTTCCCAAGGCCGCTCGGCGGCCCGGACGGTGACACTCGGCCGGCCACGGTGCGGCAGCCTCGGCGGAGTCTAGACGGGTACTTACTACAGGAACAACGACTACCGGCCGCGTGCGTTCCCGACGCGCACCGGCCTCACTCGGTTGCATCCTTACCGGTCACGGCCCCGTTGTCGAACAACACGCTCTGTTGTGTGCCGTGCTGCCCCGGCAGCGCGCCCCGCGGCGGGTTCAGGCCCAGATGCGTCCAGGCCTTGGCGGTGGCCACCCGACCACGCGGTGTACGGGCCAGGAAGCCGCTGCGGACCAGGAACGGTTCGGCGACCTCCTCGACCGTCTCGGTCTCCTCGCCCACCGCCACGGCCAGCGTGGACAGGCCCACCGGACCGCCGCCGAACAGCGTGGTCAGCGCCTGCAGCACGGCCCGGTCCAGCCGGTCCAGGCCCAGCGCGTCCACCTCGTACACCTCCAGCGCGCGTGCGGCGATGTCCCGGTCGACCTTCCCGTTCGCCCGCACCTGCGCGTAGTCGCGCACCCGGCGCAGCAGTCGGTTGGCGATCCGGGGCGTGCCCCGCGAGCGGCCCGCGATCTCGGCCCCGCCCTCGGCGGACAGCTCGACGTCGAGCAATCTTGCCGATCGGTTCAGCACCCGTTCGAGTTCGGCGGGCGCGTAGAAGTCCATGTGGCCGGTGAAGCCGAACCGGTCGCGCAGCGGCGGCGGCAGCAGCCCGGCCCGGGTGGTCGCGCCCACCAGGGTGAACGGCGGCAGGTCGAGCGGGATCGCGGTGGCGCCGGGGCCCTTGCCGACGATGATGTCGACCCGGAAGTCCTCCATCGCCATGTACAACATCTCCTCGGCGGGCCGCGACATCCGGTGGATCTCGTCGAGGAAGAGCACCTCGCCCTCGGACAACGAGGAAAGGATCGCGGCCAGGTCCCCGGCGTGCTGGATGGCCGGGCCGGAGGTGATCCGGATCGGCACGCCCATCTCGGCCGCGATGATCATCGACAGCGTGGTCTTGCCCAGCCCGGGCGGACCGGACAACAACACGTGGTCCGCGGTGCCGCCGCGGCCCAGCGCCGCGGTCAGCACCAGGGACAACTGCTCGCGCACCCGCTCCTGGCCGATGAACTCGTCGAGGTTCTTCGGCCGCAGCGCGGCCTCGACGGCCTGGTCCTCACCGTCCGCCTCGGCGGTCACCAGGCGTTCGCCGTCCTGCGTCATCGTGTTCCGCCCATGGTCGTGTTCGTGCGGCCTGCGTTCATCCTGCCCGACCCGGGCGACACCGCGGTGGCACACCCGACCACCGGTCGCCTCCGCCGGTTCACCGGCGGTTCAGGCCGCGCAGGGCCGCCTTGAGCAGCGCGCCGATGTCGGGCGTGGCCGCGGCCTCGGCCTCCGCGGTCACCGCGGCGACCGCGTCGTCCGCCTCGCGCGTCGCGTAGCCCAGGCCGACCAGGGCGGCGTGCAGTTGATCCCGCCACCCCGCGCTCACGGGCGAACCGACGCCGAGCGCGGCACCGGCGCCGGTGGGCGCCCCGAGCTTGTCCTTGAGGTCCAGGAGCAGCTTCTGCGCGCCCTTGGGTCCGATCCCGGGCACGGCGGTGAGCGCCTTGGCGTCCTTGCCCGCGACGGCGGCCCGCAGCGCGTCCGGGCCGTACACCGCGAGCATCGCCAGGGCCAGCTTGGGCCCCACCCCGTTGGCGGTCTGCAACACCTCGAACGTGCGCTTCTCGTCGTCGTCGGCGAAGCCGAACAGGGTGAGCGAGTCCTCCCGCACCACCAGCGAGGTGGCCAGCCGGGCCGCCGCGCCGACGCGCAGCGTGGCCAACGTGGTGGGCGTGCACTGCACGGCCAGGCCGACCCCGCCGACCTCGACGACGGCGGTGTCCGGGCCGAGGCCGGCCACCGTTCCGGAGACGAACGCGATCACCTGAGTGCTCCTGCTTGGCTAGGGGTACGAGGGCCGGCCGGCGCGGGCCCGGCCGTCCGGGGTGGGCGGCGGCCGGTCAGCGGCGGGTGCCGCGCGGCAACCGGCCGGCCGGGGTGCGGGCCGCGGCGACGGCCGCCGCGAGCCGGTCGGAGGCGCCGCCGCGCCAGATGTGGCAGATCGCCAACGCGACCGCGTCGGCGGCGTCCGCCGGTTTCGGCGGGCCGTCCAGGCGCAGGATACGGGTCACCATCGCGCCGATCTGGGCCTTGTCGGCGCGCCCGCTGCCGGTGACCGCGGCCTTGACCTCGCTGGGCGTGTGCAGCGTCACCGGCAGGCCGCGCCGCGCGGCGCACACGATCGCGACGGCGGACGCCTGCGCGGTGCCCATCACGGTGCTCACGTTGTGCTGGCTGAACACCCGCTCGACCGCGACACATTCCGGGCGATGCCGGTCCAGCCACTCCTCGATGCCCTGCTCGATGCCCAACAACCGGGCGTCGATCGCGGCGTCGGCGGGGGTGCGCACCACGCCCGCCTCGACCATCCGCAGCGGCTTGCCGACCGCGCCGTCCACGACGCCGACGCCGCATCGGGTCAGACCGGGGTCGACCCCCAAGACCCGCATGCCGCGCCCCTCTCGTCCCGCGTCGTTTCGCCTTCGTGCGTTGGGCCGTTCGAGTCGAACACCACCCGATACGAACATCTGTTCGCCCCGGCAAACCCTAGTGCAGCGGCGCCGATCCCCTCGGTACCGCCACTCCGTGATCACTCGTTCGAGCGACACGTACGCTTGTCCCGGTCGATAACGCCCCGATGACAGCCCTGTGACGATCGTTCCCCAAGCGGCCCGGTCGCCGCACGGGAGCCCGCACAGGCGACGCTAGGGTCGGTTGGAGACCGCCCCCGCTCGCCGCCCGGAAGGTTTTCATGCCGTCGCCGTCCATGCCGGTCGCCGAGACCCCGCCGGCCGCCGAGAAGGGTGCGCCCAGGATGCCGGCGGTCTCCGACACCGCCTTCGTCGACGGTCTCCCCGAGCGCCTGCGGCTGGGCGTCGTCGACTTCGCGCACCGCGCGCGCGCCTCCTTCCGACCGGCCCGCACCGCCGTGATCGGGTACCTGATCGCGCGCGCGATCAACCTCGTGGTGCTCGCCGTGATGGCGCTGGCCGCCGGGAAACCGTTCTGGTCCATGGTCGGCTCCTGGGACGGCGTCTGGTTCCGCGACATCGCGGACTTCGGCTACGTCGACAAGATCCCGGTGTCCCCGGCGGGCAAGCCGTACTGGAGCAACGTCGAGTTCTTCCCCGGCTATCCGTGGGCGGTCCGCCTGGTCGGCGACGTCACCGGCCTGTCCGCGCTCAACGCCGGCATGGTCGTCACGCTGCTGTCCGGCGTGGTCGCGGCCTGGGGGCTGTACGCGCTCGGGCGCGAACTCACCGGCAGCCACCGGGTGGCCACCCTGTTCGCGGTGTTGTGGGGCGTCGCACCGGGCTCGATGGTGCTCACCATGGTCTACTCCGAGGCCCTGTTCGTGGCGTTCGCGTCCTGGGGCCTGCTGGCCGTGGTCCGCCGGCAGTGGACCCTGGCCTGTGTCCTGTGCCTGTTCGCCGGCCTGACCCGCAACACCGCGTTCGCCCTGGTCGCGGCCCTGGGCGTGGCCACCCTGGCGATCGCGTTGCGGCGCCGCGAGGACGGCGCGCGGGTGGGCCTGTTGGCTCCGGAGACCCGGCGCCCGGTGATCGCCACGCTGATCTCGCCGCTGGCGTGCGTGGGTTTCATCGGCTGGGTGGGCTGGCTGGCCGGTCGCCCCGACGGGTGGATCTGGATCCAGGACAAGGCCTTCAACCTGCGGATGGACTGGGGCATAAGCACCGTCCAGTGGATGAGCAAATACCTCACCCACCTGGGCCGACCGATCTACGTGGTCTGCACGTTCGTGATCATTCTGTCCGTGGCGCTGATGATCTGGTCCTTCCGCGACCGGCGGATCCCCCTGCCGGTACACGTGTACGGCGCGGTGGTGATGTTCCTGGCGCTGACCACGAGCAACGGCTGGTTCTTCCACTCCAAGCCGCGCTTCATGCTGCCGGCCTTCACCATCGCGCTGCCGCTGGCCCGACTGATGGCCAAGTGGCCGCGCGGCGTGGTGATCGCGGTGCTGGTCGCCGGGGCGGCGTTCTCCGGGTGGTACGTGAGCTTCCTGCTGTACGTGATAAACACCAACCCGTAGCGCTCGCGGCGGAGCCCGAACGCGCGTGGGGCCGGCGGCAGTCGCCGCCGGCCCCACGCGCGTTCGGGTACATCGACCGAGCCGCCCTATTCGGCGTTGACCCGCTCCATGACCTCGTCCGAGACATCGAAATTCGCCCAGACGTCCTGAACGTCGTCGCTGTCCTCCAGCGCCTCGATCAGCCGGAAGATCTTGCGCGCGCCCTCTTCGTCCAGCGCGACCGAGACGCTGGGGATGAAGTTGGCGTCGGCCGAGTCGTAGTCGATCCCGGCGTCCACGAGCGCGGTCCGCACCGCGACCATGTCGGTCGCCTCGCTGACCACCTCGTAGGACTCGCCGAGGTCGTTGACCTCCTCGGCGCCGGCGTCGAGCACCGCGCCGAGCACGTCGTCCTCGCTCAGCTCGTTCTTCGGCACGATCACGACACCCTTGCGGGTGAACATGTACGACACCGAGCCGGGGTCGGCCATCGAGCCGCCGTTGCGCGTCATCGCGACCCGAACGTCCGATGCCGCGCGGTTGCGGTTGTCGGTGAGGCACTCGATCAGCACCGCGACACCGTTCGGTCCGTACCCCTCGTACGTGATCGACTGGTAGTCGGCGCCGCCGGCCTCCGCACCGGAGCCGCGCTTGACCGCACGGTCGATGTTGTCGTTCGGGACCGAGGACTTCTTGGCCTTCTGAATGGCGTCGTAGAGCGTCGGGTTGCCGGCGATGTCACCGCCGCCGGTACGCGCCGCCACCTCGACGTTCTTGATCAGCTTGGCGAAGAGCTTTCCGCGCCTGGCGTCGATGACGGCCTTTTTGTGCTTGGTGGTCGCCCACTTTGAGTGGCCGGACATCCGCCTCTACTCCTTCGGGTCGCGGGTGCGCTGCACGGGCCTGTACAGGCTGGAAGATCCTACCGGCGCGAGCACTCAGAGCGTGGCACGGACCATGTCCACGAAGTACGCGTGCACCCGCCGGTCGGGGGTCAGCTCCGGGTGGAAGGACGTGGCGAGCAGGTTGCCCTGGCGCACCGCGACGATCCGGTCCGCGTACGGCTCGGCGGTCAGCCGGGCGAGCACCTCGACCTCGGCGCCGACCGACTCGACCCACGGGGCGCGGATGAACACGCCGTGCATCGGGTCGCCGTCCGCCAGGCCCTCGAACGGGACGTCCGCCTCGAACGAGTCGTTCTGCCGGCCGAACGCGTTGCGCCGCACGATCATGTCGATCCCGCCGATCGTCTCCTGGTCCTCGCGGCCGTCCAGGATCTTGTCGGCGAGCATGATCATGCCCGCGCACGAGCCGTAGACCGGCATGCCGCCCGCGACCCGCTCGCGCAGCGCCGGGAACAGGCCGAAGGACACCGCGAGCTTGGACATCGTGGTCGACTCGCCGCCGGGTATGACCAGCGCGTCGAGCTCGGCGAACTCCTCGACCTTGCGCACCGGGCGCGCGATCGCGTCGAGTTCGGCCAGCGCGATGGCGTGTTCGCGGACGTCGCCCTGGAGGGCCAGGACACCGATGATGGGAGTGGTGGACACGTCAACCTCGTCCGGTCGTAGGTACCGAGCCGGGCCCGAACGCGGTCGCGTTCGGGCCCGGCACACAGCTTTTCCGAGTGTTCGAGTGCTTCGAAGTCGTCGGCGGGGCGGGAGCTACTACCAGCCGCGGCCGGCGTAGCGCTGCTCCGCCGGGAGGGTGTCGATGTTGATGCCGACCATCGCCTCGCCCAGACCGCGCGAGACCTTGGCGATCACGTCCGGGTCGTCGAAGTGCAGCGTCGCGTCCACGATCGCCTTGGCCCGCTTGGCCGGGTCGCCGGACTTGAAGATGCCGGAGCCGACGAACACACCCTCGGCGCCGAGCTGCATCATCATCGACGCGTCGGCCGGGGTGGCGATGCCGCCCGCGGTGAACAGCACGACCGGGAGCTTGCCCGCCTCGGCCACCTCCTTGACCAGCGCGTACGGCGCCTGGAGGTTCTTGGCGGCGACGAACAGCTCGTCCTCGTCCAGCACGGAGAGCTGCTTGATGTCCTTGAGGATGGTGCGCATGTGCCGGGTGGCCTCGACCACGTTGCCGGTGCCGGCCTCGCCCTTGGAGCGGATCATCGCCGCGCCCTCGGTGATCCGGCGCAGCGCCTCGCCCAGGTTGGTCGCGCCACACACGAACGGGGTGGTGAACTTCCACTTGTTGATGTGGTTCGACTCGTCGGCCGGGGTCAGCACCTCGGACTCGTCGATGTAGTCCACACCGAGCGACTGCAGGACCTGGGCTTCGGCGAAGTGGCCGATCCGGGCCTTGGCCATCACCGGGATGGACACGGCGCCGATGATGCCGTCGATCATGTCCGGGTCGGACATGCGCGCGACGCCGCCGTCCTTGCGGATGTCGGCCGGCACGCGCTCGAGCGCCATGACGGCGACCGCGCCCGCGTCCTCGGCGATCTTGGCCTGCTCGGCGTTGACGACGTCCATGATCACGCCGCCCTTGAGCTGCTCGGCCATGCCGCGCTTGACCAGGTCGGTGCCGGTCTGGGGGCTTGCGGGGGTGGTGGACACGGATGACCTCACACAGATGCGAACGACGACGGTTGGCTCCATCGTACGGGTGATGTGGATCCTAATGTCATGCCACCCCGGCGAATTACCCGGGCCAATCTGTCCAGGGTGGCCTTTGCGTGGCTCCTGTCAGGACCCACCGGGCTGCAATGTACGCGGCTCCTCGTCGTCCATCTCGAAGGTGACCGGGTACGGGGCGTGGCCCGCCAGCCGCAGATAGCGCACCAACCGGTGTCGGCGCACCGCCCGGGCACCGCGGACCGCGTCGTTGTGGAAGCGCCGCGCCATCGGCACCCGGCGCACCGCGGTCTGCAGCTCGGCGACCAGTTCCGCGCCGCCGGGCCGGGCCCGCAGGTCGTCCGCCTGGGCGGGGTCCTCGAACAGGATCCGCAGCGCGCGGGTCAGGTCGCTCTCCGCCACCTCGCGCTCCTCCTCGGCGGCGTTGCGCGCCTCGTGCGCGGCGCCGGCCAGCACGAGCGAGGAGGCCGGATCGAGCAGCCCGGACGTGGCGATCTCCTGCGCGACCGCGGAGCGCCGCAACAACTGCGCGTCCAGCGCGGCCCGACTCGAGTCCACCCGCGCGTGCAACCGGTCGAGCCGCCCGGCGGTCCAGCTCAGATAGACACCGACCGCGAGCACCGCGAGCAGAATCCAGATGACAGTCATCACCCGGCGACCCTAATACCGCCCGCCCCGACCAACCCGACAGCCCGCTCACCATTCGAAGCCACCCAACAACCCGCCCAGGCAACCCGACAGCCCGGCCGGCGCTTGAGGCCACCCGTCAACCCGACCGACGCACAACGCCACCTTCCACCCCGGCCAAGCAACCCAACAGCCCGGCCGGCGCTTGAGGCCACCTTCCAGCCCGGCCGGCGCATGAGGCCAACCCAGCCCGGCCGGCGCATGAGGCCAAGGCCCGCTACGCGGCGGGCGCCCCCGCGGTGACCGTCTCGTACACGCCCAGGATGTCCGTGCCGACGGTCTCCCAGTCGTACCGCTGCACATGCTTGCGCCCGACCTCGCGCAACGCGCCCCTCCGCACCGGATCGCGCAACAGCGCAACCGCCGCGGCGGCGAGCGCCGAGGCGTCCTCCACCGCGAACAACTCCCCCGCGCGCCCGCCGTCGAGCACCTGACGGAACGCGTCCAGGTCGCTCGCCAGCACCGGCGCGGACGCCGACATCGCCTCGACCAGGATGATCCCGAAGCTCTCGCCGCCGGTGTTGGGCGCCACGTACACGTCCACGCTGCGCAACAACCGCGCCTTGTCCAGGTCGCTGACCATGCCCAGGAAGGTGACCTGGCCGCGCAACGCCTCCGGCAGGTCCTCCACCGCCTCCTCGGCGTCGCCGCGCCCGGCCACGAGCAGTCGCACACCCGGGAACGCCTCGACGATCCGCGGGAACGCCTCGATCAGCGTGGGCAGTCCCTTGCGCGACTCGTCGATCCGGCCGATGAAGCCGATGGTGGGCGCCTGCGGGGTGCCCTGCCACGCGGGCTCCACCGGGGCGTCGGCGAAGAAGCCGACGTCCACGCCGTTGGGGATGACCACCGCGTCGCCGCCGAGATGCTCGACCAGGGTGCGCCGCGCGTACTCGCTGACCGCGATCCGGGCGCTGATCTTCTCCAGCGCGGGCTGCAGGATCGGGTAGGCCGCGATCATCGCGCGCGAGCGGGTGTTGGAGGTGTGGAAGGTGGCCACCACCGGTCCGGACGCGGCCCAGCACGCGAGCAGCGACAGGCTGGGCGTCGCCGGTTCGTGGATGTGCAGCACGTCGAAGTGGCCGTCGTGGATCCATCGGCGCACCCGCGCGGCGGACAGGAAGCCGAAGTTGAGCCGGGCCACCGAGCCGTTGTAACGCACCGGTACGGCCCGCCCGGCCGGCACCACGTAGTCCGGCAGCGGGGTGTCGTCGTCCGCGGGGGCCAGCACCGAGACCTCGTGCCCGCGCGCGATCAGGTTCGCCGCGAGGTCACGTACGTGGTACTGGACTCCGCCCGGCACGTCCCACGAGTAGGGACATACGACGCCGATCCTCACTTGGCCTCCCCGATCCGGGCGAGCCGGCCGGCGTCCAGGTCGGCGAGCCACAGCGGCTGCAACATGTGCCAGTCCTGCGGGTCGCCGGCGACCCCCCGGGCATAGGCGTCCGCGACCTGCTGGGTCATGGTCGCGATCTTCTCCCGGCGGGTGCCCTCGGCGGGCACCTCGATCTCCGGGTGCAGCGTGGCGCGCATGACCGCGCCGTTCCACGCGAGAGTGACCGGAATCAGCGCCGCGCCGGTCTGCACGGCGAGCGCGGCGGGCCCCGCCGCCATCCGGGTCGGCTCGCCGAAGAAACTCACCGGCACCCCGCCGGCGGTCAGGTCGCGGTCGGACAGCAGGCACAACAGCCGGCCCTCGCGCAGCCGGCGGGCCAGCGTGCCGAAGGTGCTGCCGTCGCCGCCGGTGAGCGGCAGCACCTCCATGCCCAGCGACTCGCGATAGTCCAGGAAGCGCTTGTACAGCGACTCCGGCTTCAGTCGTTCGGCGACGGTGGTGAACGGATAGCCCTTGAGCGTGATCCACGCGCCTGCGTGGTCCCAGTTGCCCATGTGCGGCAGCGCGAAGATCACGCCCTTGCCGCGCGCGCTGCACTTGTCGAGCAGGGTCAGATCGCACTCCATCCGGGCCAGCACCGTCTCGCGGTCCCAGACCGGCAGGCGAAACGCCTCCTGGTAGTAGCGCAGATAGGACCGCATGCTCACCCGGGAGAGCGCGCGCACGCGCTCGGGCGTGGCCTCCGGGCCGAGCACCCGGCGCAGGTTGGCCTCCAACTGCAGGACGCCTTTGCCGCGCTTGCGCCAGACGGCGTCGGCGATCCGCCGGAAGATCGCCGTGGCGACCGGTTCGGGCAGGCGCTTGACCACGGACCAGCCCAGGGCGTACCCGGTGTCGGCCAGCCGCTGCCCGACTTCGGTCATCCCTTGTCACCTCCGGGCAGCGCGTTGTCGATCGCGGACGCCGAGCGGTGCACCGCGATCATCCGCTGGAAGACGGTGATCAGGCTGCCCACCGCGATGAACCACAGCGCGGCCTCCTGGATGTAGGGCACACCCAAACCGTCGAGACCGGTCGCCACCAGCGAGATGACCAGTCGCTCGGCGCGCTCGATCAGCCCCGAGACATCGCAGGCCAGGCCCAGGCTCTCGGCCCTGGCCTTGCAGTACGACACGACCTGGCCGGACCCGAGGCAGACGATCGCCAGAATGCACATGCGCAGGTTGTCGCCGTCGCCGGCGAACCAGATCGCCAGCGCGCCGAAGATCGCGGCGTCCGCGACCCGGTCCAGGGTGGAGTCCAGGAAGGCGCCCCACTTGGTCGAGCGGCCCAACTGGCGCGCCATGTTGCCGTCGACCAGGTCGGAGAAGATGAACGCGGTGATCACGAGCGTGCCGGTGAGGAACCAGCCGATCGGGAAGAACACCAGCGCCGCGACGACCACCCCGAGGGTGCCGATCAGCGTCACCGTGTCCGGACTCACGTTGTGGCGCAGCAGGAAGCTCGCGAACGGGGTGAGCACACGCGTGAAGAAGGCACGAGCGTATTTGTTGAGCATCGCCTTCCCGAAGGATTGCCGGGGCGGCGGGGGATCCGAAGGACTCGACCCGCCTGGTGCGCCCATCGTACTGACGCGGTCGTGCCTCCCGAGCCCCCCGTCGTCCGGGCGTGCCGTACCCGGGCGCGCCGCGTTGGAGAACAGCCCGTACGGCGAGGACACTTGTACTCGGTCGGACGTCGGGGCAATGCTGCCGTTCAGGAATCGATTTGCGGACGTTGGCGTACCGACGACCGACAAGAGCCTGTCCGTCCGATCTCGGCGGACCCGCCGGGATCGACCGGACAGGCCCTGGCACCTGTGCGTCCGGAGACGTCGACGACGACCGCACGACATGGACAACCAGGAGGTGGCACATGGCGGACAAATCCGGAGCTAGCGCCGGAACCGTCGGCAGGGTAACCGCGCCGGCGAGCCCGGACTCGGTGCGCAACGTGGTGCTGGTGGGCCACACGGGGGCGGGCAAGACGACATTGGTGGAGTCCCTGCTCGTGGCGACCGGGACGATTCCCCGGGCCGGTCGCGTCGAGGACGGGACGACCGTGTCCGATTTCGAGGACATCGAACACCGCCAACACCGCTCGGTGGCGCTGTCGCTGTCCCCCGTCGAATTCGACGGCGTCAAGATCAACCTGCTCGACACCCCCGGCTACGCGGACTTCGTCGGCGACCTGCGCGCGGGCCTGCGCGCCGCGGACGCCGCGCTGTTCGTGGTCTCGGCCGCCGACGGCGTGGACGGCTCGACCCGGATGATCTGGGACGAGTGCGCCGCGGTCGGCATGCCGCGCGCGATCGTGATCACCAAGCTCGACCAGGCGCGCGCCGACTTCGACGAGATGGTGCTGATCTGCCAACGGGTGTTCGGCGACCCCGACGCGGACACCGTGCTCCCGCTCTACCTGCCGCTGCACGGCGAGGACGAGAGCGTCGCGGGCCTGATGGGCCTGCTGACCCAGCGGGTGTACGACTACTCCTCCGGCACCCGCGAGACGCTCGACCCGGACCCCGAGCACCTGCCGCTGATCGAGGACGCCCGCAACCGGCTGATCGAGGGCATCATCGCGGAGAGCGAGGACGAGTCCCTGATGGACCGTTACCTCTCCGGCGAGCAGATCGACGTGGACACGCTGATCGCCGACCTGGAGACCGCGGTCGCGCGCGGCTCGTTCTACCCGGTGCTCGCGGTCGCGCCGAACGGGCTGGGCACCATCGAACTCCTGGAAGGCATCGTCCGCGCCTGCCCGGCACCGCCCGAGCACGAGGTGCTGCCGGTGACCACCCCGGACGGCAAACCGCACGACCCGCTCACCTGCGACCCCGAGGGCGCGCTCGCGGCGGAGGTGGTCAAGACGACGTCCGACCCGTACGTGGGGCGGATCTCGCTGGTGCGGATCTTCTCCGGCACGCTGCGCCCGGACATGACCGTGCACGTCTCCGGACACGGCATGGCCGACCGCGGCCACGAGGACCACGACCTGGACGAGCGGATCGGCGCGATGTCGATCCCGCTGGGCAAACAGCAGCGCTCGCTCAACCGGGGCATCGCCGGCGACATCGTCGCGATCGCCAAGCTGACCCGGGCCGAGACCGGCGACACCATCTCGGACAAGGACGATCCGCTGCTGATGGAGCCGTGGATGATGCCCGACCCGCTGCTGCCGGTCGCCATCCGCGCGCACAGCAAGGCCGACGAGGACAAGCTCTCCCAGTCGCTCGCGCGCCTGGTCGCCGAGGACCCCACGCTGCGCCTGGAACACAACACCGACACCCATCAACTGGTCCTGTGGTGCATGGGCGAGGCGCACGTCGAGGTGCTGCTCGACCGGCTGCGCAGCCGCTACGGGGTCGCGGTGGACGCGGTCACGCACAAGGTGTCGCTGCGCGAGACGTTCGCGGAGAAGGCCAGCGGACGCGGTCGGCATGTGAAACAGTCCGGCGGACACGGCCAGTTCGCGATCTGTGAGATCGACGTCGAGCCCCTGCCCGGGGGCTCCGGGTTCGAGTTCGTGGACAAGGTGTTCGGCGGCTCGGTGCCGCGCAACTTCATCCCGTCGGTGGAGAAGGGCGTCCGGGCGCAGATGGAGAAGGGCGTCGCCGCCGGCTACCCGATGGTGGACCTGCGCGTGACGCTGACCGACGGCAAGGCGCACTCCGTCGACTCCTCCGACATGGCCTTCCAGATGGCGGGCGCGCTGGCGCTGCGCGAGGCCGCCGCGAGCACCCGGATCCACCTGCTGGAGCCGGTGTCCGAGGTGCGGGTCACCGTCTCCGACGAGTACGTCGGCGGCGTGCTCAGCGACCTGAGCTCGCGCCGCGGCCGGGTGGTGGGCACCGAACCGACCGGCTCGGGCCGCACCCTGATCCGGGCCGAGGTCCCCGAGATCGAGATCAGCCGCTACGCGATCGACCTGCGCTCGATCAGCCACGGCACGGGCCAGTTCGCCCGCGCCTACTGCCGGCACGACCCGATGCCCCCGCAACTCGCCGCGAAGGTCACCGCCGACACCGACGCCTAGACCCCACGAGCCGATCCGGTCCGGCGGCCCGGCACACCCCGTCGGGCCCTCGGACCGGCTCGTGCGCCGCCGGATCGTCCCGTACGGGGATGCCGGGACGCTTCGGCGGCGCGCCGGGGGATCGTGCCCGCTGGGGCTCGGTACGGGTGGGGCGGGTCGGCCGCCGCGAGACCGCGCCCGCCCAAGGCGCGTCATGCCTCATCGAGCGCGGGGCGAGCCGCTCGGCGGGCACAAGCGAGCCGCTCGCCGGGCACAAGCGAGCCGCTCGGCGGGCACGATGCGAGCCGCTCGGGTCCCGACCACGCCCCGCCCGCTCAGGGGATCGGCAGCGACCGGTCCAGCGCGACCAGCGACAGCAGCACCGTCGCCGACGTCCACGCCAGCGGGGCCACCGAGGCCGGCTTGCCGTGCGCGTCGACCTTCTCCGGCAAGGATCCGGCCGCCGTGCGATGGTCGGCGAGCCAGTCGAGCCGGGCCCGCGCGCCGGCCCGATCCCCGCTCGCCGCGCTGAACAGCGCGAAGGACGCGGTCTCCGGGGTCCAGGCCGCGGTGGGATCGCCGCCCCAGCGCTCGCCCGGCAGGATGCCGCCGTTGGGCAGCGTCAACAGTTCGGCGGATCGGCGGACGGCGCTCGTGACGCCGGCGTCCGCGCGCGCGAACGGCGGGCCCAGCCACGTCACCGCGGTGTCCGCGCCGCCCTTGGCCGACGCCGTGCGCGGGTAGCCGTGCGGCCCGAATTCCGCGCGGACCGCCCGATCGAGTCGCGTCCAGGCACCCGTCCAGCGCTGCTCCTCGGCCCCGCTCCCGGTCCGCCGGGCCAGGTCGGCCGCCGCCCGCAGCCCCGCCGACAGCGGCGCGGCGGTGCCCAGGGTGACCTGGTCGGTACGGGTCTCCCAGTAGTCCGAACCACGCGGCGGCAGCCCGTCCGCGCGCAACCGACCGGCCACCGCGTCACCGGCCCTGCGCACCGTCGGCCACAACTCGGCGAGCGCGGCCGCCGTCCCCGGGGCCCGGGGGTCCTGGTGGACGTACCAGAACCAGACCGCCCACGGCACCCATCCGTTGCCGTCCAACTGCGCCGCCCGCTTGTCGCCCACCGGTCCCCCGTCCAGGCGGTAGCGCGCCTCCCAGGTGCCGTCGGCCCGTTGCAGCGCGGCCAGTCGGCGCAGCACCGCGAGCGCCTCCCGGTCGTGCCCGGTGACGGTGAAGGCCGCCGCGACCCACGCGGCGTCGCGCGGCCAGACGTACTTCCAGATCCCGAACCACGCCGCGGCGACCGAACCGTCGGACTGGGTCAGCACCCGCATGTCCAGCAGCGCGCGCTCGGCCATCGCCCGGAAGCGCGGGGTGTCGCCCGGGACGGTGCCCTGCGCGAGCCAGGCCCGCTCGGCGTCGGTGGGCGGTGCCGGCGGCGCGTCGGTGGGCAGCGCGATCGGCCCCTCGGGGCCGGGTATGACGCCGCCGAGGAGCAGCGGGCGGGTCGTGGGCGGCGGGGGTGCCGCGCCGCCGACGGTGACGACGATGCCGATCGCGACCAGCAGGCCGACCACGGCGACACCGATCGAGCGGGCCCTGCCCAGGGAACGAAACCTGCCGCGGCCGCGGGCCTGGTCGGGGGAGGGATCGCCGTTGGCGGACCGAGCCTTGGTGCCCATGCGTGCCGTCTCCGCCCCCGAACCCCTCGCCGCCTCGCCGGCGACCGGGCCGCTCCCCGTTCGGCTCAGTCTAGGCATGATCGGATCATCACTCGAACCGTCGTGCGACCCGCGTCGAGCCCTCCGCCCGGCCACTCCCCCACGACCCGGGCACCGGTGCGCGAACCGGGCGCGGCAATGATCGGATCGACCATCCGCAGCGCCTTCGCCCGCATCGCGCCCGCCTCGCCGTACGACCCGCGATCACCCGCCGCGGCGGGTGGAACGGATCACCTGAAAGTACGACGAGTCTACGAAGACGGATCCGGGTCGGGCTCGGCGGCCGGGGTCAAACCGGTCGAACAGGTGAAACGCCGTCGATCGGCGACCAGCGCCCAAGCGGCCGCGATCAACCCGGCCGCGGCGACCAGCACGTACGCGTTGCCCACGATCAATTGCCAACCGTGCAGGTCCAACTCGGCGCCGTCGCCGAACGGCACCGTCCACACGATCCCGCTCGGCAGCACCCCGGACACCCGGGCACGCTCCATCGGATAGGCCGCGGCGACCGCGAACACCGCCGCGAGTGCGCCCCAGGCCGGCCGCGAGCGGGTACGCCGGACCCGGTCGGCGAGCACGATCACCAGCGGCAGCGCCCACACCCAGTGGTGCGTCCAGGAGATCGGCGACACCAGCAGCGCGGTCAGCGCGCAGAACCCCATCCCGGCCAGGGCCGCCCGGCGTCGCGCCGCCGCGACCGCGAGCGTCATGCCCACCGCCGCGACCAGGACCGCCAGCAGCGGCCACAACCATCCCGGCGGCGACTGCGCGCCGAACTGGCGGGTCACCGCGCCGTGCACGGACTGGTTGCCGGGGAACTGGGCCAGCCCGATCCGGGTGTCGTCCAGGAACAACCCGCCCCAGTAGTCCGCGCATTCACGCGGCAACACCGCGAACGCCGCCGCGAAGGTGGCGACGAACACCCCCAGCGCGGTCAACCCCTCGCGCACGCGCCCGGTCAGCAGGAGGTAGGGGATGAAGATCGCCGGGGTGAGCTTGAGCCCGGCCGCGAGACCGACGCCGACCCCGGTGAAGCGCGCGCCGCGCGGGCGCGCGAAGTCGGCCAGCACCAGGACCAGCAGCAGCAGGTTGATCTGCCCGAAGCGCAGGTTCTCCTGGACCGGCTCGGTCCACAACAGGGCGGCGGCGCTCAGCGCGCTCGCCCGTACCCGGTCGTCGCCGCGCAGCCCGAGGATCCCCCACGCGAGCCAGGTCGCGGTACCGAGCAACGCCAGGTTGCCCACCACCCCGAGCACCTCGACCGCGCCCCAGGGCAGCCATGCCAGCGGGGTGAAGGTCAGCCCGGCCCACGGCGTGTAGGTGAACGGCAGCCGCCCGGGCCGGACCGTGTACAGCTCACCGTGGCCGGCGAACACGTCCACCCCGCCCTGGCGATAGACCTTCAGATCGCCCAGCCACCACATGTCGGCGGACCCGAAGGTGCCCAGGAGGAGGTACGCGGTCAGCGAGCACGCGGCCACCGCGAGAGCCGCCCGGCGGGTCACTCCGCGGCGTTGACGGTGTCCGGCCGCAGGTGGGCCGGCATCGCACACGCGGGAGTGCCGCCGGGCATGCGGTCCCGGTTGTCCGCGACCAGGCGGTACACGCCGTGCGCGGCGATGCTCACCGGCTGCACGCGCAGCGCGGCACCGGCGAGGGCCCACGGGCCGCCGGCGTTCATGAACAGCTTGGCGACCGCGTGGTGTCCGCCGTAGACGGTGCCGATGGGAGTCACCCACAACACCTCGTGCTCGGCACGGTGCTGCTCGACCCCGAGCTCCTCCAACTCGGCGAACTGCCAGGCCACCACGTCGGCGTCGAACGGGATGTGTTTCTGCGCGAACTCCACCGACCGGGTACAAAAACCGCAGTCGCCGTCGTACACGAGAACCGGTCGTGCGCTCAAAGCTCTTCTCCTTGACAACAGCCGCTTGGATCCTGCCACCGGACCGACCCCGCCCACCGGGGTCGGGCACGCCCACCGCGCCCGCGGCGGGTCCACGCCCCCGGAACGCCGACCGACCCGGTCAGTCGACCGGCCAGGCGGCGGCCAACATCTCGCGGGTGTCCGCGAGCAGTTGCGGCAGCACCTTGGTGTGCCCGACCACGGGCATGAAGTTGGTGTCCCCGCCCCAGCGCGGCACCAGGTGCTGGTGCAGGTGCGCGGCGATCCCGGCCCCGGCGACGTGGCCCTGATTCATCCCGATGTTGAACCCCTGCGCGCCGGACACCTTGCGCAGCGTGGCCATCGCGAGCTTGGTGAACCGGGCGAGTTCGATGGTCTCCGCGTCGTCCAGGTCGGTGTAGTCGGCGACGTGCCGATAGGGCACCACCATCAGGTGACCACCGTTGTACGGGTACAGGTTCAGCACCGCGTAGACCTGCTCACCCCGCGCGACGACGAGCCCGTCGACATCGCTCAGCGCCGGAATCCGGCAGAACGGGCACCCGTCGTCGGGGGTCGGCCCCGACGGCTTGTTCTCACCCTTGATGTACGCCATCCGATGGGGAGTCCACAGCCGGGCAAAGGCATCCGGCCCCCCAACCCCATCCTGGATCTCGGGCTCGCTCGTCATGCCAGGAAGCATATGCCGTGGGTCGGGATGGGCCGCGACCCGGTGACCGCGCGCTGTCGCACGGTCCCGGGTCGCGGTCGGTGACACCAGGTCAGATCTGGATGCGGTCCTGGACGGCCTTGACGATCTCGGCCACCGCGTCGTCGACCGGGACGCCGTTGTTCTGCTCGCCGCTGCGGTAGCGGAAGCTCACCGCGCCGGCCTGCACGTCCTCGTCGCCCGCCAGGAGCATGTACGGGATCTTGAATTTGTTCGCGTTCCTGATCTTCTTCTGCATGCGGTCCGCCGAGTCGTCGATCTCGACCCGGATGCCGTGCGCCTTGAGCTTGGCCGCGACCTCTTCGAGGTAGGGCACGTGCTCCTCGGTGATCGGGATGCCGACCACCTGCACCGGCGCGAGCCACGGCGGCATCTTGCCGGCGTAGTGCTCCAGCAGGACCGCGAAGAAGCGCTCGATCGAGCCGAACAGCGCGCGGTGGATCATCACCGGCTGCTGCCGGGTGCCGTCGGAGGCGGTGTATTCCAGGTCGAAGCGCTCCGGCAGGTTGAAGTCGACCTGGATGGTCGACATCTGCCAGGTCCGCCCGATCGCGTCCTTGGTCTGGACCGAGATCTTCGGGCCGTAGAACGCGGCGCCGCCCGGGTCGTCGACGAGTTCGAGGCCCTGCTTCTGCGCGGCCTGGCGCAGCGTCTCGGTGGCCTCGGTCCAGTTCTCCTCGGTGCCGATCGACTTCTCCGGGTTCCTGGTGGACAGCTCCAGGTAGAAGTCGTCGAGCCCGTAGTCGCGCAGCAGGTTCAGCACGAAGGTCAGCAGCGAGTCCAGCTCGTCCGCCATCTGCTCGCGCGTGCAGTAGATGTGCGCGTCGTCCTGGGTGAAGCCGCGCGCGCGGGTCAGCCCGTGTACGACGCCCGACTTCTCGTAGCGGTAGACCGTGCCGAACTCGAACAGCCGCAGCGGGAACTCGCGGTACGAGCGTCCCCGGGCCCGGTAGATCAGGTTGTGCATCGGGCAGTTCATCGGCTTGAGGTAGTAGCTCTGGCCCTCGTCCAGCTCCATCGGCGGGTACATGCCGTCGGCGTACCAGTCCAGGTGGCCGGACAGCTCGAAGAGCTTGCCCTTGGTCGCGTGCGGCGTGTAGACGAACTCGTAGCCCGCCTCCTCGTGCCGGCGCCGCGAGTAGTCCTCCATCGTGCGGCGGATGATGCCGCCCTTGGGGTGGAAGACGGCCAGGCCCGAGCCGATCTCCTCGGGGATGGAGAACAGGTCCAGCTCGGCGCCGAGCTTGCGGTGGTCGCGCTTCTCGGCCTCCTCGAGGAAGGTCGTGTAGGCCTTGAGCTCGTCCTTGCTCGGCCACGCGGTGCCGTAGATGCGCTGGAGCTGCTTGTTCTTCTCGCTGCCGCGCCAGTAGGCGGCGGCGGAGCGCATCAGCTTGAACGCGGGGATGTTGCGGGTGGTGGGCAGGTGCGGGCCTCGGCAGAGGTCCTTCCAGCACAGTTCGCCGGTCTTCGCGTTCAGGTTGTCGTAGATGGTCAGCTCGCCGGCGCCGACCTCGGCGGAGGCGCCCTCGGCGGCCTCGGCGGCGGAGCCCTTGAGCCCGATCAGCTCCAGCTTGTACGGCTCGTCGGCCAGCTCGGCGCGCGCGTCCTCGTCGGTGGTGACCCGGCGGGCGAAGCGCTGCCCCTGCTTGATGATCTCCTGCATCTTCTTCTCGATGCGCTTGAGATCGTCCGGGTGGAACGGCGTCTCGACGTCGAAGTCGTAGTAGAAGCCGTCCTTGATCGGCGGACCGATGCCGAGCTTGGCCTCGGGGAACAGTTCCTGGACCGCCTGGGCCATCACGTGCGCGGCCGAATGGCGCAGGATGTTCAGGCCGTCCTCGGAGCCGATCTCGACCGGTTCGATCTCGTCGCCGTCGACCACGACGTACGCCAGGTCCACGAGCCGGCCGGCCACGCGCGCGGCGACCACCGAGCGGTCGCCTTCGAAGAGGTCGGCAGCCGTAGTGCCCGTGGTCACCACCCGCTCGTCCCGGTCCGGGTCGCGGCTGATGGTCACTCGGGCTTCGGACACCGTTCGTCTCCTGACGTGTGGTTGGCGTGTGCTGCAAGGCGAGCCGGTATCGCTCGCACACCGATGCTATCGAGCCGGGAGCGGGAACCTTGCCTCGGTTTCCCGACCCCGGGCGGGCCGCGCCCCGGACCCGACGCGCGTCGGCGTGGCCGCCGGTGGAGACACCTGCACAGTCACGGCCCAGTCACGACGACGAAAGATCGTGCCCCGACTTCCCACAGGGTCACTCGTTCAGGTGACAATAGGGCCCGTGACGCAACGGATGGCCTCGCTGGCAGTCCCGCTGCGGCCGGTGATCCGGCTGTTGGCCGGGGCTGCTCTGGCGTGCGCCGCGCTGCTCGGCAGCGCGTTCCCGATCCACGCCGAGTCGGTGCCCTCGACCGCCACGATCCCGACGGTGTGCCCGTTCCACCACACCGCGCACCAGGACCGGGACAACGGCGGTCCGGACGACCAGGGCGACGGCTCGGGGCGGTGCGGCGACCGCACGCACGCGTGCGTGCCGGCCACCGTTCCGCCGCTGCCGCCGGTGGTCGCGCCCGCGCCCAGTTCGATGCTCCCGCCGTGGTTGGCCGAACCGGACGCCCTCGGTATCGCGCTCGCGCCGACGCCCGCCAAGGACGCCCCCGATCTGACGGTGCTCTGCGTCAGTCGTACGTGATCCGCGCGGCACACCCTCGCACGGTCCACAAACGAATCCGGAATCGGAATAAGGCGGAGCCATGGGGCAACAGTCCCCCAACACCTCGAAGAAGCAGAGCAAGGCGCAGCGGTCCGCCCGGATGGCGGCGACCCGTGAGCGGGTGGCCGCTCAGCGCGAGCAGGAGCGCAAGGCCGCCAAGCGCCGCTCGGCGATCATCTTCACCGCCTCGGGCATCGCGGTCATCGCCCTGGTGGCGGGACTGACCGCCGTGGTCATGTCCTCCAACGACGACGGCGACGACAAGTCGAGCGCCTCGAACGTCATCGCCGACGTCAAGCCGGACCCGAACACCAAGAGCGACATCGTCGGGGTTAGCGCGTACACGGCGTCGCAGGGGCACATCGCCAAGCCCAAGGACATCACCTACAAGCAGAGCCCGCCGGTCGGCGGCGAGCACGACCCGGTCTGGCAGAACTGCGGGATCTACGACTCGCCGATACCGAACCGCAACGGTGTGCACTCGCTCGAGCACGGCACCGTGTGGCTCACCTACCAGTCCAACCTGCCCGCGGACCAGCTCGAGATCCTGAAGTCCAAGGTCAAGGGCAAGACGTACATGATGCTGAGCCCGTTCGAGGGCCTGGACAAGCCGGTCGTCGCCTCGGCGTGGGGTCTGCAGCTCAAGCTGGACAACGCGAGCGACCCGCGCCTGGACCAGTTCATCAAGCAGTACAAGGAAGGCAAGCAGACCCCGGAGCCCGGCTCGCCGTGCACGGGTGGGGTCGGGAAGCCGACCTCGTGAGGCCCCGAGCACGGGTCGCGATGATCGTCGCGACCGGTCTGCTCGCGGTGCCGGCGCTGGCCGCGTGTTCGTCGGACGACTCGAACAAGCCGGCCGCGGCGACCGCGCCCACCCGGTCGCTCGGTCCGGCGCCGGCCGCCGTGCCGAACCCGCCCGCCGACGACTCCGTCGACGCCGGGTTCGCGCGTGACATGCGTACGCACCACGCGCAGGCCGTGCAGATGGCGATGATGATCCGCGACCTGACGCAGGACGACGCGACGCGCAAACTGGCGTACGACATCGCGCTGACCCAGCAGGAGCAGATCGGCCGGATGGCGTCCTGGCTCCAGATGTGGGGCCTGACGCTCGGTTCGACCCGGCCGGTCATGCAGTGGATGACGCCGGGCTCGATGCCGAACCACTCGGGGCACGGTACGCCGGCGGCCGGGGCGGACACCCAGTTGATGCCGGGTATGGCCACGCAGGCGCAGTTGGACCGGCTGGCGACGTTGCACGGCAAGGACGCCGAGGTGATGTTCCTCCAGTTGATGATCGCGCACCACGAGGCGGGTGTGGCGATGGCCCGCGAGGGTCAGACCCGCGCGCAGGTGCAGCAGGTCCGGGATCTGGCGAACACGATGGTGGTGGGCCAGAGCTCGGAGATCGACCTGATGCGCTCGATGCTGACGGAGCGCGGGGCCGGGTAGTCGAGGCGGATCGCTCGGGGCGGGCGAACCGGCCCCGAGACGAGTGGGGCGCGGGATCGATGGTGATCCCGCGCCCCACTGTCGCTCGTTGCGCCGTGCTGTCAGACCTCGACGGTGGCGGCGGTCGGCTCGCCGGCGTGGCGCCGACGGCGGACCTCGCGCACGACACGTGCCGGCACGCCCACGATCAGCGGTACGGAGGCGCCCAGGGCCATCCCGCCGAGGGCCACGAACAACGGGCTGTCCTGCACGATGCGCCCGGCCAGCGTGCCGACCGTCATCGCGTACGACACCGAGATGGTCGCCCCGACCAGGGTCGCCGCGCGGAACTGCGGTCGCGGGTAGCCCAGTCGGCCGGCGAGCATGTTCACCGCGGTCCGCCCGCCGGGCAGGAAGCGGGCCGCGATCAGTGCGGACATCCCGCCCTTGGCCAGCGCGTTGCGGGCCAGATCCATCGCCTTCTGCCGGCGCGGCCCCAGCACGGCGTCGCCCCCGCGACGCAGCCGTGCGCGGCCCACCGCGTAGGCGCACTGATCCCCGATGAACGCGCCGACCCCGGCGGTCAGCAGTACCAGGACGATGTACCGGAGGTCACCGTCCGCGACCGCCGCGGCGGCCATCACGAGTTCGTCGCCGGGCACGATCGGAAGCACGGCGTCGATCGAAACGATCAGCGGCATCGCCAGCCAAAGCCAGGGAGAGAACAGCAGTCCGGTCCCGGCGCCGGTCACTGGTGTACCCCCGTGCACGCGCAGCGGATCGGTAGACAGGTATCGGTCACCGGGAGATCATCGCGCGATCCCCCATCCGGCGGAACATCGGGTCCTGGTCACCACCGCTCACGTGAAGTGATACGGCCCGAAAAACACCCATCTCAGAGCCCATCCGACCGAAAATCCCACCCATCACCGTGTCGACTTCCCGACATCGACACCACACATTCGGCCCACACCCCGGCCGGCACTCAAGCCCAAATCACCCCGGCCGGCGCTCGAGACCAAACCAGCCCGGCCGGCGCTCGAGACCAAACCAGCCCGGCCGGCGTTTGAGGCCACCCCAAGCCCACCAACACCCAAGCCCAGCCAAGAAACCACCCAGCCCGGCCGGCGCTTGAGGCCAAACCAGCCCGGCCGGCGCTTGAGGCCAACCCAAGCCCACCAACACCCAAGCCCAGCCAAGAAACCACCCAGCCCGGCCGGCGCTTGAGGCCAAACCAGCCCGGCCGGCACATGAGGCCAACCCACCCGCGACGCTTCACGAGGAGCACCGCTCAACCAACGTCGTCGGCAACACCACGGATGCCGCGCCCACACCGCCCCCGATCCGATCCAGCAACAGCCGCGTCATCAACCGCCCTTGCTTCGCGACGTGTTGCCGAACCGTGGTCAGCGCAGGTTCCGCCCACCCCGCGACGTCCGCGTCATCGAACCCGACGACCGCCACGTCCTCCGGGATTCGCCGACCCGCCTCGGCCAACACCGCCATCGCCCCGACCGCCATCAGGTCCGACGCCGCGAACACCGCGTCCAGGTCCGGATCCTCCGCCAACAGCGTGCGCATCGCCGCCGCCCCGCCCGCCCGACTGAAGTCGCCATGCGCCACGAGCGGGCGCCCCGGTACCGCGTCCAGGTAGCCGCGCAGCCGGTCCACCCCCGCACACATGTCCTGCGGTCCGGCAATGGTCGCGATCCGCCGCCGCCCCCGCACGCTCAAATGCTCGATCGCGGCACGCGCACCGCCCACATTGTCCGCGTCGACATAGACGAAGTCGGCGTCCGGCCCCAACGGCCGCCCGCCCACCACCACCGGCATCCCGGCACCGTGCAACCGACCCGCCAGCGAGTCGTCGCCGTGCAGCGACACCAGCAGCGCCCCATCCACGTGCCCGCCGCGCAGGTACCGCTCCAACCGATCCTGCTGCTCGATGGTGCGCACCATCATGAGCACCAACTGATGGTCCGTATCCGCCAGTTCCGTACCCACCGAACGCACGATCGCCGACAGGTACGGATCGCCGAACAACCGCGTCTCCGGCTCCTGGACGACCAGCGCCACCGAGTCGGTGCGCCGAGTGACCAGCGTGCGAGCCGCGCGGTTGGGCACGTACCCGGTCCGCGCGATCGCCGCCTCGACCACCTCACGCACCCGCGGGCTGACCTTGGGCGAGCTGTTGATCACCCTGGAGACAGTGGCGCGGGACACCCCGGCCACCGCCGCCACCGTCTCCAGGGTCGGCGGCTCGGCCGCCGAGGCGGCCTTGCTCCGACCGTCAGTCCTGGTCAATGCTCCCCATTCCGTCCGAGGCCGGATCCGCCCCGAGCACCCGATTGTCGGCGATCACCGCCGCGTACCAGCGTGCGCTGCGCTTGGGTGTACGCCGACCGGTCGCGAAGTCCACGTGCACGATGCCGAAGCGCTTCGCGTATCCGTACGCCCACTCGAAATTGTCCAACAGGGACCACACGAAGTAGCCCCGAACATCCACCCCGTCGTCGATCGCCCGGCCCACCGCCGCGACGTGCGCCGCGATGTAAGCCGTGCGTTCGACGTCCTCGATCGCGCCCGTCGCGTCCATCCGGTCCTCGTACGCCGCGCCGTTCTCGGTCACCATCAGCGGCAGCCCCGGCGCCTCGGCCCGCAACCGGGTCAGCACCTCGTACAGCCCACCGGGGTCGATCCCCCAGCCCATCGCCGTACGCTCCCCCGGCACCTGAGCGAACCGCACGTCCGCGCACGCGGGCCACGGCGAATACGCACTCGCTCCGTGTCCGTCGTCCCGAGGCGCGCCGGCTCGGCCGGCGTCGGCGAGACCGTCCTCGGCTCCGCCCACCAGCAGCGGCGTGTAGTAGTTCACCCCGAGCATGTCGATCGGCCGGGCGATCTCGTCGAGATCGCCGTCCCGGACGAACGCCCAGTCGGTCACCGAGGCGGTGTCGCGGAGCACGTCCGCCGGATACTCGCCGCGCAGCAGCGGGCCGACCTGGATCCGGTTGGCCAAGCCGTCCACCCGACGCGCGGCGTCCAGGTCCACCGGCCGGTCCGAAAGGGGCCGTACCGCCGCCGGGTTGAGGGTGATCCCGATCCGATGCCCGGTCGGGAGTTCGGCCCGCAACGCTCCGACGCCGAGCCCGTGCGCGAGCAGCAGGTGATGGTTCGCGCGCAGGGACAACTCCTGGTCGGTCAACCCCGGTGCGTGTACGCCCGATCCGTATCCCAGGAACGCGGAGCACCAGGGCTCGTTGAGCGTGGTCCAGTCGCGCACTCGGTCACCGAGCCGCGCCGCCACCAGCCGCGCGTACTCGGCGAATCGGGCCGAGGTGTCCCGCGCACCCCACCCGCCCGCGTCCTGGAGCGCCTGGGGCAGGTCCCAGTGATAGAGCGTCGCGTACGGATCCACCCCGTGCGCGAGGAGTTCGTCCACGAGCCGGTCGTAGAAGTCCAGCCCGGCCGCGTTGGCCGGGCCACTCCCGGTGGGCAGGACCCGAGCCCAGGCGATGGAGAACCGATAGGCGCCCAGGCCGAGTTCGGCCATCAGGGCGACGTCCTCGCGATAGCGGTGATAGTGGTCGGTGGCCACATCGCCGGTGTCGCCGGCGTGTACCCGGCCGGGGACCCGGCTGAAGGTGTCCCAGATGGACGGCGCTCGACCGTCCTCGGCCGCGGCCCCCTCGATCTGATAGGCGGCGGTGGCGGCGCCCCAGACGAATCCGGGTGGAAAGCCGCCGTCATGGCGGGTCGACAGTGCCGGTCGGGCGGTCAGGGCGTGGTCGGTCATGATGGGAATTCCTTTCCTCGATGGCTTCGTCGGCTCGATGGCCTCGATGGCGTCGGCTGTGGTCAGCCCTTGACCGCGCCCTGCATGATGCCGCCGACGATCTGCCGGCCGAGCAGGCCGAAGACCACCAGGACGGGCAGCGTTCCCAGCAACGTTCCGGCGAGGATGATCGACTGGTCGTGCACGTAACCCCCGCCGAGCGAGTTGATCGCGACCTGCACGGTCGGATTGCTCGACGACAACGCGATGATCGGCCAGAAGAAGTCGTTCCACGTGGTCATGAAGGTGAGCAGGCCGAGCACCGCCATCGCCGGGCGGGCGATCGGCACGACGATCGACCAGAAGATCCGCGCGTAGGACGCGCCGTCCACCCGGCCGGCCTCGATCAGTTCGTCGGGCAGCGCCTCCAGCAGGTACTGCCGCATGAAGAACACGCCGAACGCGGTGACCAGCGTGGGCAGAATGACGGCTTGCAACTGGTTCACCCATTGCAACTTCGCCATGATCATGAACAGCGGAATCAGCCCGAGTTGCGGCGGGATCATCATCGTCGCGACCGTGATCCCGAGCAGGATGCCGCGCCCGCGAAACCGCAGCTTGGCGAAGGCGAATCCGGCCAGCGTCGAGCACAGCACGGTGCCCGCGGCGACGGTGGCCGACACGATCGTCGAGTTGATCAACGCCTGGACGATGTCGGCCTCGTCGAGCGCCTTGTCGAAGTTGGAGAACAGGTTGCCACCCGGCGTGAGCGGCGGCGGCACGTGGTTGATGTCGGCGTTGCTGCGCGTGGCGGCGACGATCGACCAGTAGAAGGGGAACACCGAAAGCAGGGTCGCGAAGACCAGGATCACGTATACGAGGGGCCCGCCGTGGAGTTGACGGGAGTGCTTGGATCGGCGAGTACGGCCTCGCCCCGTCCGCGGTGCCGGCATCGATGGACCGTCGGACTGCCGGTCGGTGGGGTGCGGCGGGGCTACGGGTACACCTGTTGTGCCTGCCATCTCAGCGGCCCTCCCGGGTTTCCCGGCGCGAACCGCTCCTGGCGACAAGCGCGTTGACCCCGATGACGAGAAGAATGATCAGGAACGTGGTCCACGCGATCGCGGATGCCTTGCCGAGCGCGTAGTTGCTCCACCCGGTCTCGTACATGTAGAGCCCGATGGTCTGGTACTGGTGGGAGGCCCCACCGCGTACACCGATCGGTCCGCCCTGAAGCAGCAAGGGCTCGGCGAAGATCTGCATCGCGCCGATCGTCGAGACCACGACGGTGAACACGATCGTCGGCCGCAGTCCGGGCAGGGTCACGTGTCGGAACTGGTGCCAGGACCTCGCCCCGTCCAGCGCGGCGGCCTCGTAGCGATCGTGCGGAATGGCCTGCATCGCGGCGAGATAGATCAGCGTGTTGTAGCCGACCCAACGCCAGGTGACGATGGTCGAGATGGCGATCTGCGACGTCCAAGTGCCGTTGTACCAGTCGACGTTGTCGACGCCGAACAGGCCGAGGAACCAGTTGACCATGCCGTAGTCGCGCCCGAACAGGCCACCGAACACCAGCGTCGCGGCGGCGACGGACGTCGCGTAGGGCATCAGGATCGCAACCCGGAAGAAGGTCCGCCCGCGCAGCCGCCGGTTGAGCAGATGCGCCAGGCCGAGCGCCATGCACAGTTGCGGCACGGTCGAGATCACGCCGATGGTGAAGGTGTTGCGCAGCGCCTTCCAGAAGAACCGGTCGTGCCAGAGGTTGGTGTAGTTCCCCAGACCGAGCCAGGTCATCTCGTCCGGGTTCTGCAGGCGAACGCGGTGCAGCGAGATGTAGCCCGTGTAGAGGAGCGGGAACAGCCCGAAGGCGATGAAGAGGACGAAGAAGGGCGCGACGAAGGCGTAGGGCGACGCGGTGTTGGCGCGCCGTCGCCACATTTGACGGACCGTCAGGACGGAAGTGGGCGGCTGGGAGCGGGAATCGGGCCGGAGCCCGGATGGGGGCTCGGGTCGGGATCGGGGTCCGGGTCGAAGTCGGGATCGGGCTTCACGAGCGGGGGGTGGTGCCGCCATCGGGATCACTCCGGGCCGGGTGAGGTGGGCGGGCGTGGGGAACGGGCGCGGGGGTGACCCGACCGAGGAGGGACGGTCGGGCCACCGAAGGGGGCGGACCCGGAGGATGGGTCCCATACGGCGTCACGGTGACCGGGCACCCTGCTGCCGGCGCGGACCTTGGTGCGCGGGCCCTGCTGCGGGCCGGGGCCTGATGCGGGATTCGGTACCCCGCGCGGGCGCCGGCGGGCCGTGGCCGGCGCGGCGCCGAACGGCGTGCCCGGCACGGCTCCGTAGTCCGTAGCCGGCTGTCGGGCGCCGGTGCGGATGCGGGTGCGGGTGGTCGCCGTCAGCTCGCGAGGGCGTTCTTGACCGCGTCGCGCGCCTGCTTCCACGCATCGTCCGGCTTGACTCCCTGTGCCTCCACGGAAGTCAGCGCGGTGGTGATGTTCTCCTTGATGTCGTTGTGCCGAACTCCGGTGACCTGCACGGGCATCCGCTCCGCGGCCGTGCTGAAGATCGCGCCGATCGGCGCATTGTTGAAGTAGGGATCCGTGGTCGCCTTGACGCTTTCGATCGCGCCGGTCTTGGATGGGAAGTTCCCCTGCTTCTGGAACATCTTGGTCTGCTGCTCGGGCGCGGTGAGCCAGGCGACCAGTTCCGCGGCTTCCTTGTGGTGCTTGCCGCCCTTGGGTATGGCGAGGTACGAGCCACCCCAGTTGCCGGTACCACCGGGGCCGGGAGCGACATCCCACTTGCCCTTGCCCGCGTCACCGGCCTGCGTCTTGATGTACCCGATCATCCACGCCGGGCACGAGAGCGATGCGAAGCCGTCGGCCGCGAACGCCTGGTTCCAGTCGCTCTGGAACTGCTGCAACGTTGCGGACAGTTTGCCGTCGGCAGCCTGGGTGGCCAGGTCCCACGCGTGCTTCACGGTCGGGTTGGTGTCGTAGATCGGCTTGCCGGCCTGATCGTAGTAGGACTCCTGCTGCTGTCCGATGATCGCGTTGTACAACCCGGTCACACTGTCGAGGTAATGCGTCTTCTTCGGGGCGTTCGCCTGGAACTGCCGTCCCAGTTCGACGTATCCCTCCCACGTCGACCAGCGTCGTGCCAACTCGTCCCGATCGGTGGGCAGTCCGGCCGCCTTGAACAGGTCGCTGCGATAGCAGATCGCCATCGGCCCGGTATCGGTCCCGGCCCCCAACACCTTCCCGTCGGCGGTGGTCGCCGCCTTGCTCTTCCACGGCAGGTACTGGGCGTTGCCGGCGGACAGGCCCAGCGAGTTCAGATCCACCCACTTGTCGGCCTGGTTCTTCACGACGTCGGCGATCCGCCCGACCTCGATGCCTTGAATGTCGTCGATCCCACCCCCACCGGCGAGCCGGGTCTGCACGGTACGCCAGTAGTCCTCCTCCTTCTCGGTGTCGTGCTGAACGATCTTGATGCCCGGGTGCGTCTGCTGGTACTCGGCGTACAGGCCGGCCTCCTCGAAGCCGAACGTGCCGAACAGCCCGACATTCAGGGTGACTTTGCCGTCCCCCGAGCCGGACCCCCCGCCGTCCCCACACCCGGCGAGCCCACCCCCGACCAACAGCACGGCACACACCGCCGCGACCGCCCTGACCCGACCACGAACAAAGCGCGTACGCATGAATGACCTCCTGAAATCGTGCATCCGAAAGCAAGATCCCGCCCCCACCACCACGCCACGGCAAGAAGCACCAACCCCCTGGAGCGCGGTGCGGCGGTGCGGCGGTGCGGCGGTGCGGCGGTGCGGCGGTGCGGCGGTGCGGCGGTGCGGCGGTGCGGCGGTGCGGCGGTGCGGCGGTGCGGCGGAACGAATCACGGGCAGCACAAGTCACGCGGTATCGGAGCGCCGAAACCTGAACTGTGAGAGCGCTCTCACGACGTGCACAGGAGCCTGTCCTCCCCAAGCACCCCTGTCAATACTTCAACCCCTGAACACGCCACCCCGACAACCCACACCCCACCTCAAACTCCTGAACCCCCGGCACCGCTATGCCCTGGCCGGCCTCGGCGGCACCGCCGAGTGATCCGCAGGCCGTCACGAGGTTCACGAAGCTGCTCTGAACGCGACAAAGCCCCGGATCATTTTCGTGATCCGGGGCTCTGACCTGTGTGGGCGATACTGGGATCGAACCAGTGACCTCTTCGGTGTGAACTACCCGCATTGAGGTCGCTGAAGGCTGCAACGCAGGTCAGACGCCATGTCGGGTCTCTGGCGGGGGCGTAGAGTCGCTGCAGCTGCTGTACTTTGCTGCGGTATCGCAAGCGGCACCCATGGCTCCGCCTCGGAATTCGACCTTTGTTCAGCCGGGGTCAACCGGAGGCCGGAGAGGGACTTCCAGAGCATCGCCGTTCGCTTGGGGCTGGGCGTCGCGTAGCAGAGACAGCACCTGTCGGTGAATGCGGTTGCGCACTCCGGCACGGATCCGGTGCAGCCGCGCACGGGCGGCGACTGTGACGCGCCGCACCTGACGCCCGTACCAGATCAGGGCTGGCACGGTCAGTACGGCCATAGCGGCTTGGGGGTAGCCGAGTTCGTACACGTACGATCCTTCGGTTAGTCGCAGCGTGAGCACGGGCCCTCAGGCGGCGGCACGGGCCAGCCCGGCATGACCGCGGCCTCAGGCGGGACGAGCAGTTGAATGTTCGCGTCGGGAACGATCACCACCGAGAAACCGGGAGATGGACCGTCTGTAAGAATCAGCCACTTCCCATACTTTTGGCTGGCACCGGCCCTGAAGTCCAAGTACACGTGGCGGGGTTCGCTGCCGCTGGCGCACAGCACGCCGTGCAGGTGGCGATCATCCGGATCGCCGGGCTGGAAAGCGGCGTCGCGATGGGTAGGCCGCCACACAATCGAGTTACCGTCCGGCCAACTGCCGCTCTGGCCGGGCGGTCCAGGCCAGCCCCAACGCCAGTACGGGTAGCGGACCATTGCGAGGTCGGTCGAGGTGGTCCGGTTCTTCGCCCGGCAGGCCGCGAAGAACGAGCGATGGTAGGTCAGATCCTCGGTCGCGAGGGTAATCCGGCGACGCCGTCCGCGCGCCTTGTCCAACACGGTGCAGTGGAGCAGCCCCCACCCTTCCGGTGTAGGCACCAGGCCGCACTTCCCGGTGAGCACCCAGTAGTCGGTGTGCGCCTCTTCAGCGAGGTCCGGGGTCACCTCGGACGCCTCTACGAGGGCTGTGCCACACAGTTCGCTGGCGATGTACTGCAACTGCTTTTCGTTGAGGGGCACTTGTGGTGTGGCATACCGCAGCGGGGGCTTCTTCCTTGGCATGTGAGGAAGCGTGGCCCGGCACAGGACGCTTGCGCCAGCTGGGCCACCCCAGCACCTTGGAACAAGAATTCCGAGGCTTTGACCTGGGCTAACGCCTCTCAGCACCCCCGCAACAAAACACGGGATCCCGGCAAGCCGGTACTGAAAGTTATCGACCCGTAACCACAGCGGGCGGACGAACGATTCGAGGCGCGCCGCGGGTGTCTCGGCGGTTCATGAACACCCCATCGTGGGACGGGCCGCGCCATGTCGGTACTCGGCCTTAGCCTGGCGAGCGTCGAGTTGTATCTGCCTCGGAGCCGGGAGGGACTGTGGTGCTCAGGGATCTGACGGAACCGGGCGCGGTGCTACGTGCCATCGACGAGTTCGACGAGATCGGGCGAGACGCGTTCTTGGCGCGGTACAGGTACGGTCGGTCGACCCGCTACTTCGTCGACCACGAAGGATCTCTCTACGACGTCAAGGCGCTGGTCGGAGCCGCGTACGGATATCAGTTCCCGGAGCGGGGGCCCTTGACTAACGACCGGTTCAGCGGGGGGCACGCGGCAGCAAACGCCGTCATGGAGCGTCTGGGGTTCGTGGTGATCGATCGGCATACCGAACACTCCGCAGCCGGGGCGGAGTTCCTGGCGCGCGTGAAGGCGGTTTCTCCGCAGAGGTTCGCGGACCGAACCGCGCTGCACCGCCCCTTGATGCTGCTGTGGGCACTGAAACAGGTCCGCCTGAACCCAGACCCCCGACAGCCGTGGACCGTCGTGCGCGGGGCTCTCACCGTCGTCGGCAAGAAGTTCGGCAACGCTCGCGATGCGAACGCCCAGGCGCTGTATCCGGTCTGGGCCCTGCGCAACGACGGCCTGTGGGAGGTGGACGGCACCGAGCACCTGACGGCGTCACAGCGTCCGACGCTGGGAGAGCTGAACCGGTCCGACCCGATGATGGGCTTCCCCACAGAGGACCACACGTTGCTCACGAAGGACCCCCGCGTCCTCGCCGCCGCAATCGCGCTCGTACTGGCGAAGTTCCCCGATCCCGTACCGCCCGGACTCCTGGAGTGGGCCCGCTCCGATCGGGCACTCCCCGACACGGCCCCCGCCCCACTCGGGCCGGGCGTCACAGAAGGCACCGAAGACGAGGGCCTAGACCTGCGTTACGAACCCGGCGGCCCCAACGATGACGGACCGATCCCCGAAACCGACCTCGTCGGATACACCGCCCCCGACGCCGCAACGGACCTGGCACTCGAACGCGCCCGTGCCACAACCCGCCCCATCCGCGTGAGCCACCCTGACGGGGCGGGAGGATGGGACTTCGCGACCCGGGCAGTCGTCGTCGGGCGTTGCGCGCAACCGTCCACGGGCACATCGGGCGCCCGCCAAAGCGGCGATTCCTGGCTGCTGCGACCGGTCCCCTCCGACGACCCCGAATCATGGCCGCCTGAGATCCACCAGCTCCTTGCCACGTCGTCCCTCGAAGACGCCGTCAACGAACGGCTTCGCACTTCCGAAAGCAGCACCACGAACGCCTACTCACTGCTCAACCAAAGAGCCACCGAGGGAGCAGACGACCGGATCGGAAGCACCGTCGTGCGGGCGGTCGTCAGGCGGGCCCGCAACGGCTTCGCCCGCCAGGCCGTGATCGAACGCAGCGCCGGAGCCTGCGAAAACCCCCACTGCCTCGGCCACTCCACCGAACTCACCACGGCAGGCCAACCCATCCTGGAGGTCGACCACGTCCACGACCTCGCCCGCGGCGGCCGGGACATCCCCGAAGTCATGATCGCGCTCTGCCCCAACTGCCACGCCCTGAAAACCCGAGGCGTCAATCGACACAAGCTCGCAGCGAAACTGCTCCACATTGCGCGACGACGCCACGCGGACCATTTGGCCGAAACGCGACCTGACCAAGAAGCATCAGATCTGAAATGATTCTGCATAAATAGTTGAACTAGTCCTATGTCATCGAACCAAGGAATTCAGAGTGCGGGATGTAATCACCGAAGCCGCTGAGGCGTTCGGCTATCCAGTCCACGAACGTCGTGGGCTGATCAGAGTTGGTCGTATCTGTTCGCCGATTTCTATTCTATTTGAAGAAGCAGCGGATGGACGAACGTTCATGTGCCTGGGGTGTCAAGCCCCGCGTTTTTGGAATCAGGATCGCACTGATCTGAATGACGTATTCTCCTGGCTGATCGGCGCATTCATGCGCCGAATCAAAGCTGCATCATGCCAGTTCATTCCGATCGAACACCCTGCCGCCGAAGTGCCCGGCGAACTGTACGGACGATATCTGATGCTTGGCCAATCATCCGGATATTTTCTGCGAAACAACAAGGAAGGGAAGGAGTCAGTTTGGCATACATTGATGTACTGTGCAATGTTTGAGCAGAATGCTTATGAAAAATATACGTTCTGGCACCCTGAGACGCCTTCTCGTGACTTGCTCTTCGACAATGCAGACGTACGCGGATGGGCAGATCGTGTGGCCAATGCCATCGGTCCCGAATTTGCGTCTGACGAAGATGTGTACGGTCGCAGGTTGAGCACGAACTGGTACTACTACAGAACAGCTGATGAGCAAATTTCGGTCGTCGAATCGAGTGGCCTTGCAGAAGCCATCAGAGGGTTCTTGCCTGACGGTGAAGATTCATTTTTGGCCGTAAACGGTCTTCTCTATACGGATCAAGAGATCAGCAATTTTATTCCCCGCGAGGATGTTCTGCTTGCTCACAGCATCCTGGACGGTATGGGGTACAGGGAGTCGGACGAGCCTCACGCCAACGGTTCGATGGCAGGCATTCCAATGGAGAATATTTCGGTATTCACGCGCGGAAATGGTGTTGTGGCCCTCGTTGGTAGATATGGGATCGACGAGTTCAAGAGCGAGCGCGCGGTGCTACTGGAGAGGAACAAACGCGAGCAGGCTCGACTTTTTCCTCCCAGTGGATTCGAATGGGAAGCCAAAATCGACGGAGCGCGCTTCGAGCAGTTGATCTACGAATTGATTTGCCTGGAACCTGGGGTTGCCGAAGTCCGGACCGTTGGCGCGACTAGAGAACGCGATGGCGGGCGTGACCTGATCGCACGATGGGCAACGCCGGTACCTTCGGGTGAAGTCGGTACGGAAGATCGAGTTCCGAGACGAGAAAGGAAGATTATTGTTCAGTGCAAGGTAAGACAGAAGAGCGTAGGGAGGGGTGATCTGGGCCAGGGGGTTCTGGATACACTCTATATGTATAAGGCAGATGGGTATTTCATGGCAGTCTCAACGCAGCTGGCGGCCTCGGCGATCGACCTTTTGGATGAGATGAGATCCCGAGGTGATTACTTTACGGGCTGGTGGGGAAGGCTTGAAATCGAACAGCGGCTACGCAAACATCCTGAAATTGTCAAGCAGTTTCGCGACGTGGTGCGCGCCGTCGGCCAACCCTGATTAGAAGGATCGGCGGTGGTTTGTGTGCGATTCTTCGAGTTGTTGTCGGACGGTAATATTAGGGCCACGATCGCGTTTCGAACCGAACGATGGAGGAGTGGGTGAGCGGCGCCACTCCACGCGGTACGTATCTCACCATTGCCGATGTGTTGCGGCACGAACTCGACGCCCCGGCCGCTGCGCGCGTGCGTCTGTCCGAGTCCGAGGTACAGGCGCGGTTCGATGTGTCGCGAACTTGGCCTACCTGGAGGGCACGGGAGTCGTGGTGGCAGTACCAGGCAAAGCTCCAGGCTCCGTGTGTCCCGGCGTAGGTTCGACGATGAAGCTGGCACCGAGTGGACGACCTAAGTCGTCGAACACGACCATGTTGTCTCCTTCGAAGCTGCCAAACGAAACGTCCCTTGGCTATTTCACACGACGAGTCCGACAGTTCTCACGGCTCTGTGCCGCCTCGGGACACCGGCCCCGGGCTTGGACCACCGGCGGGCTACGCCTCGTAACTACCACTGATGGGGCGCGGCTGGAGATGATTGAGCCATGCGCGTTCTTGTTCTCGGTGGGACAGCTTTCGTCGGCCGTGCCGTAGTCGTCGCGGCCCTTGAACGAGGCTGGACGGTGACGACCTTCAACCGCGGCGTGACGGATGATGACGTACCTGGTGTTCATGTCGTGCGGGGCGACCGGTACAAGGCATCGGACTTGGAGCGACTGGTCACGCACGGCCCTTGGGACGCGGTCATCGATACATCCGGCTACATCCCACGGAACGTTCTCGACACTGCCCTATGCCTGCACCCCGCGGCAGGTCGTTACGTCTTCATGTCCACGGTGAGCGTGTACGAGGAGTGGCCAGCAACCGCGCTGAGCGAGGCGTCACCCCTGCTCCCCTGTCCCCCGGACGCGGGCCCCGATTACGGCGTGGATGTCGAGGACGGGCCAACGAAATACGGATACCAGAAGGCGGGATGCGAGGCAGCCGCACAGCAGACGTTCGGCGCCGCACACACCGTTGTACTCCGGCCCGGCGTCGTTCTGGGACCGCGCGAAACCGTAGGGCGGCTGCCGTGGTGGCTGCGACGGGTTGCTGCTGGCGGTGTCGTCGTGGCGCCCGGCAAGCCGGACCGGGGAATTCAGCCTGTCGACGTCAGGGACGTCGGAGACTTCGTGGTGCGTTGTCTGGACCGCAGTCTGACCGGCGCCTTCAACCTGACGGCGCCAATGGATCGGGACACGTTCGGCGACCTGCTGGCAGCCTGCGCTCATGCCACCGCGAGCAACGCGACGTTGCGATGGGTGGATGACGATCTACTCCTGCGCGCAGGGGTGCGTCAGTGGTCCGAACTCCCGCTGTGGCGAACGATGGACGGCGTCTGGCGCGTAGACGGTTCGCGGGCAGCCGCAGCAGGATTTGCCTGCCGCCCCCTCGCGGCGACCGTTGCCGACACGTGGGAGTGGCTCAAGGCGTCCGGGGCCCCACTCGTCAACGAGCGGTCCGCCGAAATCGGACTGAGTGAAGTCCGGGAACGATCCCTGCTCGCGGCATCCGGACTCCGGGTCTAATCGGCATGCGGTAGGGGCGCGGTGGCGTTCTCAGCAAGCCATTCGGTGACTGCTCCGGAGAGCCGACGCGCCTCCGGGTAGGGCTCCCATCGCCTCTCGTTGAGCATCCCCCGCACCTTGTCCAGGCGACCGGTCAACGCCGTGTTGCGGTGCGACGGACTCAGCATGAAGACGGGGCTCAGCACCTCCTGCGCGCCGTCAAGCTCGCCTTGCAGGAGGCGCGCCGCCGCGGTGTCGATGCGCGCTCCGTTCAGCGGCGAGAACGGCCGCTGTTGCTCGGGCTCGGCCAAGTAGAGATCAAGGGCCGTGTTCGTGTAGCGCTCGGCTTGTTCACCGTTGCCGAGTTGCAGCCAGGCCGCACCCGCGCACGCGGCGGCGCGTGCGTCGTCAAAGGCAAATTCGCCCTGGATGTTGTCCATCAGCGGATCCGGCACGTGGGTCGGACCCTGACGATCGTCTTCAGCCTCCGCCAGGACACGCGCCGTCGAGGCAGCGTCGTCCCGGAGCGCGTACGTGCGGGACGCGATGTACCGCAGGCGGAACCGGTGACGACCTGGCGGTGCGCAGTCGAGCCCGCGCTGAAGCAAGAACTCCGACTCGACCAGGTCGTCACGCCAGAAGGCGAGGGTGCCCTGAAGGCCAAGAGTCCACGCCATCAGCGCCCTGTGGTCGGCAAGCTCGGCGTAGGACGTCGCGGCCTTGGCCATGTGGGCTGATGCGGGCCAGTGCCCAAGATCGAACGCGATTGAGGCCATGAGGGCAGTCGAGCCGCTGACTACCAGGTAGACGTCGGCAAGCTCTCCTGGCCGCCGAGTACGCTCTGCCATTTGTTCTGCCGTTTGGCGCAATCGGCGCGCCTGCGCAAACACCGACATCGGCGGACGATCCGAGTATTGGCGCGCGACGAGAGTCATTTGACTGTGGAGCAGTTCTATTGCGTCGCTACCGAGCTTCGTTGAACACATTGCCATGCCGTTGGTGACCTCCATTGCGGCCGTCATGAAGACCTCTTCGGGAGGGGCAGTCAAGTTCTCGATTACCGGTTTCATCCGGGCTGGAGGCGCAGGCGAAACAAGGACCGTGAATCGTTCCTGATCGGCATTACTGGCTTGCTGTAGGGCGGTGTCCAGGAGTTGTTGAACCCACGCTTTGGGAACGACGTCCGGCTGAGCCCTCCACTTCGCCACCGTACGGATGGCGATGCCGAGGTGTGCCGCGAACCCTTCGTTGGTTAAGCGCAGGGCCTCACGTAGCGAGTCAGCCCTGGCACCCGTCCATGTGTCCACTGCCTGCATAGGGCTGCGCCTTCCCCCGGGCTCACGTGTCTGCTTGTTGTGCACGTAAGTGCACTGCGAGTGCATCGTGGGTGCATATGTAGTGCATGTTGCCAGCGCCTGCGGGCCGCTTCAATAGTGAGCATGAAGAAGCGACCCGAAGCCTCAACTATTCGAGGATTCCTGCGACTTGGTTTCCAAGACGCTGACACGTTGTTGCAGGTCCTTGAGAAGCTTCTTCATCTCCCGCAAATCTGCTTCGAGGTCTGTGGTCCCGCGCTTACCGGTCTGACTGGCGAGTGCGGAATCAGCAACAAAAGCCCCCTTGCCCTGGTGCGTCACCACACGACCTTCGTGACGAAGCTCGGCAAGGGCCATTCTGATCACCGTCACCGAAACGCCAAACTCCTCTTGGAGTTTGGGGAGCGAAGGCAGTTTGTCCCCGGGCTTCATCCCGGCGATGCGCTGGCGAAGCTCATCCGCCACCTGTTCATAGGCGGGCGTGCCGGACCACTCGGCCATGTAGGTAGGGCTCCTCTCTGAGCACTCTGCCCACACAGTGCACCACATTTGACCAACTCAGCGCAGCACTCGACAGGCAGGCTCTTGACGAACTCTGCCTCAGAGTGCACTCTGAGGCAGAGAGCTTCGAGCAAAGCGAACGAACGTCGCTCTCGCCTGCTTGACCTGCACGTTTGCACGTCTACGGGCCCGCTTCGGCGGGTCAAGTGGCCTTGTGGGGCCTTGGGTACCGGCAACCCTTTGCAACCGGATGGCATGAGGCCGAAAGGCCATGTCCCTGCCTACCAACAGGAGCGCGATCGTTCCTGGAAGGGGACACAGCACGAGTGCTCTTGGTCCTCGGCGCGCGGCACGTCGGCGCGTCGGGGGTCATGGCCACTCGTCTTGCGGGACGAGGCACACCGATGTGTGCCGGGGCGCCCGCTTCCGGCAAGTCGTCGGACGCCCCGTGGGTCGTTTCTCCAGTGAGGGAGTACGACCGTGAGAAGCATTGTTGCTGGTCGCCACGCGGCCACGAGGGCCGAGTTCGCGGAACTCGCGCTCGGCGTCGACTGGGCCCTGTTCGACGGGGTCGAGGGTGAGTCGGCGGAGGAGGAGGCGGCGCGGCTGGACGCGGCGCGGGACATCCTCTCGGACCTGTGGGCGACGGATCGCGAACTGGCCCGGCACGTGGAGCGGTTGCTGTCCGGGTTGTGGGCGGTGGATCCGGGGACGGCGGTGTGCGCCGAGATGCTGGCGATGGGCACCGCTCCGGCTCCGGTGGGGGCCGTCGAGGTGCGGGAGGGGGCGTGGGCGGCATGAGCGTCCTGCACCCCGAGGCGGAAGCGGGCCGGGGGGCGATGCCCGGTCGTGAGCGGGAGTCGATGGCGCGGGCGGCGGAGGCGTTGCGGGCCCTGATGACGGACGGTCCCGCGTTGCCGGGTGTCTACGTGTGGACCCTTCCGCAGAGCGCGTCGGTTGTCGCGCTGGACGGCGGGGAGGTCGTCGGGCAGGCGTCCGGCCTGAATACGACCGACGACGAATGGCGGTCGGTGTTCGCGGATCTCGCCCGCCGCACCGGTGGCGCGCTGGTCGAGTCGCCGTTGTCCGGCGTGCCGATCGCGCACCGGTTGAGCGTGACGTTCCGGTGGCGTGGTGTCCGGGTCGTGCTGTGGCGCCACGTCGCACCCGTCGGGGACGGCGGTGCGCGATGACCGATCCGCGCATCGTGACTCTGCGCCGGGCCGATCGCGGGTTGACGGTGGCGCTGTTGATCGTGGGCGGGTTGGCGTTGGTGTTCACGTGTGTGAACGTGACGCTGTTCGCGATCGAGCACGGGACCGCGTGGTACATCGCGTGGTTGCTGGACCCGATGGTGTCCCTCTCGTTGGGAGCGGTGCTCCTGGCGGACGGGTTCCTCGGGGATCGGCCGGGCGGGAGTGCCACCGCGCTGCGTCTGTTCGCGGGGTTGGCGACGTGGGCGATGAACGTGTGGGGGTCGGTCTGGCCGGACGGGTCGTTCGGTGTTCCTCGGGATCCGGACGCGGCTGGGATCGTTCTGCACTCCGTTCCTCCGGTGTTGCTGATCCTGTTGGCGGAGGCGGTGACGGTGTACCGCCGCCGGATCGCCGACCTGATCGGGAAGTTGGAGGAGGAGGCCGCCGACCTGCGGCGGGAGCGCTCCGAACCCGCGTGGGACACGGCGGGAACGGCCGTTTCCGAGGTGTTCCCCACCGACGCGGTGCCCGTTGCCGAGATTCCCGCGTGGACGCCGGATGCGCGACCCGTGTCCGTCGATCCGGACGCGCTTCCGGAAACGGTGTCGCAGGCTGACATGCACGCTGTGCTCGCGTTGCTGGGCGCTCACGGCGAGCGTGTCTCCTACCGGCGGGTGATGAGCGAGATCGGCGTCGGCTATCCGAAGGCCAAGCTCACGCTGGACACGGCGCGAGCGCTGCGGGGAACGCGTTCCTCGGGCCCGGTGGACGCCGCACGGCTGAGTCTGGTGCCTCCGGCCGGTGAGCCGGAGTGGACGTCGGGCGGCGCGTCGTGAGGCCGCCGATCGTCGGCGCCCACCTGTGGGGCGCGGTCCTCGGGCGGGAGAACGACACCTGCGGGTGCGCCGGCGAGTGCGGCAAGCACCACAAGGAAAGCGGCGGCCGGTGCGACCGGCACGACGCCCTGATCGTGGCGCCCCGCGATCTCGGGACGCCGCTCGCGGTCGCCGTCGGCCTGGACCCGGCAGACCTGACGACCTGGTGTGCGCGCTGCCACGGCCCGGCGCGGTCCGCCGCCGCGAAGGCCGCCCGCGCCGCTCGTGCGGAGCGGTACGAGAGCGAGTCCCTGTTCTGAACAGGCCGGGGGCCGGCCCGCTTCCTACGGCCCGTCCGGCCCCCGCACTCCGAGAGGAGCACGAACCAGCATGACGGACACGACGACGAAGCCGAAGACGAAGAAGCCCCCGGGCCCGCGCGAGAGTTCGCCGGACAACGAGCCGGAAGCCTTCCCCACCCACCAGCCCACCGCCGCCGCGCCGGTGGTGCCGATCGAGGTGACCGTCACGCAAGAGAGTGACAGTGGCGCACCGGTCGCTCAGGGGTCGGGTCGGCGGCGGGTGTTGCCGGTGGCGACGTTGGCGGCCGAGGCGACCACGACCGGCGGCGCGGGCATGTACGCGGCGACCGGTGTGGTCGGTGTGGTGGCCGCCGCCGGTGTGGTGGCGGCGGCCGGCCTGGCCGTCGGAGCCACCCGCGCCACTCGGGCTGCGCGCACCGCTCGCGGGCCCCGGGCCGGGCGGGTGCCGCGTGCGGGACGGGTCGCCTCGCGGATGGGGATGCCCGGTGCCGCGCCGGGACGCTCGCCCCGCTCCGCGACCGGCGGACGCCCCGGCGGTGCCCCGTCCGCTGGCGGCGGTCGACGCGCGGGCGCGGGTGCGTCCGGTGGTGGACGCGGGCAGTCCCGAGCCGGGCGCGGCGGCGGCGCGTTTGCCGGTGGCCGAGCTGCCAAGAGTGCCGGGCGGGGCGGGGGCGGGCCGAGTGGGACGGGGTTCCGTGCGGGGCTGGGTGCGGCGAACGCCGCGCACCGCCTGGGCGGTTCCGGCCGGCCCGGCGGTCGCGGGAAGACGAACGTGGGCGGTGACCGGTCGAAGGGCCATGGCGGTTCTGGCCTGTTCGCGGGTCGCGGCGCCTCGGGCGGTGCCGGTGCGGGTGCGGGTGCGCGCGGCGCGGGTCGTTTGGCGGCCGGGCGCGCGGCTGCGGGCCGTGCCGCGACGCGTGGTGGCGCGGTCGGGCGGCGTGCGTTGTCGCAGGCCCGTGGGGCGGCGGGTCGGGTGATGTCCTCCCGGGCGGCGCAGGCGGCGCGTGCTCGCGCGGGTCGGGTGAAGGTGTCCGCGAAGCGTGCCGCGCCGCACTGGGCGCGCACGGTGGGCGCTGGGATGGCGGCGGTGGGCGCGGGTGCGCTCGCGGCGGTCCCGGGCCTGGCCGTCGCCGCCGGTGGCGCCCTGTTGGGCGGTCTGGGCCGTGTGTTCCGGGTCGGCCCGGGTGCCCGGTTGGGGTTGGCGGGCTTGATGTGGGGTCCGCGTGCGGGGGCGTGGGTGTGGCGGCGGCTGATCAAGCGCGCCCGACGCCTGCGCGACAGTGCCCGCGGTGAGGGCGTGAGCACGGATTTCACGGAGCCGACCGACGTCGGTTCCACCAGCGAGGCGCCGGTGTTGACCGGCGCCCAGGGATCCTCTCGGGGTGAGGCTGTGACGAAGAGCGTGTTCGCGGCGCGGGCGGAGCAGGTGCGCGACACCTACTCGCGGTACTCGCCGCCGACGATGTTGAGCGTGGCCGCCGAATACCGGGGTCTCCCGGACGGGTTGCGGTCGGCGGCGGTGGCGCTGGGCGATCTGGCGTGTGCCACGGCGGAGCGGTTCCCGGCTCATGCGCAGGTCGGTGCGGCGGTTGCCGAGACCTACCTGCACACGATGCTCGCGGCGGAGGCGGCCGAGGAGGTGGACATCGCTTTCCGCGACCTGCACCGGGAGGACTTGGCGCGGCACGAGACGCCGCGCAACGGCGAGCGGATGTGGAACATCGGCGAGCACCGCGCGGACGGTGCGCTCGCGTTCCGGCAGTCGCACTTCGCCGCGTCGTGCGAGGACATCCGCACGGTGTACGCGCGGTGGGCGCCCGAGAACATGATGCAGGTGCTCGCCGAGTACGAGGGCCTGCCCGAGGGCCTGGAGAGCCTGGCGCACGCGATCGGTCACCTGGCCACGCAGTCCGGTGAGGCGTACCCGGTCCACCAGGACGTGACCGAAGCGGTCGCGGGCATCGGGAGCTTCCTCAAGCGGGCGATCAGCGCCGCGCAGGAGATCGTGCCGATCGCCCGGCGCCTGCACGCGGTGGACATCTCGCACCACGAGGCGCCGCGCCCCGGCGAGGACATGTGGGACGTCTGACCCCGCCCGCCGCTCGAACAGCCCACGGCCCGTCACCGCGCTCGCGGTGGCGGGCCGTTGTCGAACCCCACTCGCACCACACGATCCGAGAGGACTGTCCGCGATGAGCGGGAACGCGAGCACCAACATCACCAACATGTGGGACTGGTCGTGGAAGACCACCCCCGCAATGGGCGCCGCACTGGTGGCCGGCGGCGCCTACAGCGTCGCCGCCATGGGCGCGGCCACCGGCCTTCCCCCGGTCCACGCCGGAGCCGTCGCCGCGGCGGGCGCCGTCGCCCAGGCGACGGTGGACCTGCGACGGGACCGCCCCGCCGGTCACATCCTCACCCGCGCTGCGGCGTGGTTGGCGGCGGGTGGCTGGACGGCCACCACAATCGCGCACGGCACCCCGTTCGCCTGGACGCCGTTCGGCGTGTGGGCGGCGGGCGCCACCGCCGGACTCGTCCTCGCCACCGGGCTCGCCCGGGGCGAGCAGACCGCCCGCGCCGGGCGCGCCGCCGCGCTCCTCCAGCGCTGGGCGGACGGGCAGGCCGCCGAGTGGCACCAGCGGTTGACGGCGCTGTTCCGGCTGGAGGGGCACAGCGTGAGCGGCGTGAAGCCGTGGCCCGAGGACGTCGGGTACACGGTGCGGGTCGAACTGCCGCCGGGTGTGGAGTCGTTGCCGGGGAACGCGGCGCGGGTGATCGCGGGCGCGTTGCGGCTTCCGCGTGGCGGTGGGGTGGAGATCCTCGACGGCGAGGAGCACGGCACGGTGATGATCCGGGTCACCCTCGTGGACGTCCTCGCCACCACGATCGCCTTCCCCGACGGGGAGTTGCCGGTGACGACGATCAACAACCCGATCGAGATCGGCCGTCACCCCGACGGCACGCCGGTGCTGCTGCCGATGGTCGACACCTGCACGGTGATGATCGGCCAGACCGACAGCGGCAAGACCAACGCCGCGAACGTCGTCAACGGCAAGGTCTTGCAGGCCAACGACGTGTTGGTGTGGCACATCGACACCACCGGCGCGGGCCTGTCCCTGCCGTGGCTGCGCGCCTGGGCCCTCGACGGCACCGCCAAGCGCCCAGTCCTGGACTGGGTGGCGCCCACGGAGGAGGAGGCGCACATCATGCTCGACGTCGCGATCGAGGGCATGGCGGCGCGCAAGACGGGCTACCAGGACCTGATGCTGTCGGTGGACGACGACAAGATCCCCGTCTCCCCGGATGTCCCCGAGATCCTGATCGTCGCCGACGAGATCGCCCAACTCCCCCAGTCGATCCTGGAGAAGCTGAACGCCGTCATCAACGTCGGCAGGGCGACACGGTTCCGGGAGATGAGCATCGGGCTGCGGGCGACCGCCGACGTGAGCACCCCGGCGATGAAGAAGCAGTCCCAGAACCGCATCGGCATGCGCGTCTCCGACCCCGAGGAACTCGGCCACCTCTTCCCCTACGGACAGGGCGTCCGACTGGACCCGCGCGCCGCCCGCCACCAGGGCAGCGGCCACGTCTCCTACCCCGGCGCCGACGGCATCACGATGCCCGCCCGCCCGTTCAAGGCCGAACGGCTCAAGCCCTCGCGCATCGGGTCGTTGTCGGTCCAGTTCGCCGACCGCAGGCCCACCCTGGACGCGCTGACCGTGGACACGCCCTCGGGTCGGTACTACGCCTCGCGCTGGGGCCGCACCCTCCCGGTGCTGTTCAAGGGCAAGGCGTTGGCCGCGACGACCCGGCCGTGGACGGACGTGCCGCTCATGCGCCCGCCGATCTCCGAACGCGGCATCCCGATGACCGGCGCCAACCCCACCAAGCCCTCCGCGGGGCCGGCCAGCACCACCCCCGCCACCGCACCCGGCGGGCCGATCGACGGCGCCGCGATGAACGAACTCCTCGAACAAGCCCGGCGGAAGCTGCGTGATCCCGACCGCGCCACGGAACACCCGGGCGAGGACGACGCGTTCGCGGCCGTGCTCGCGCAGACCGGCCCCACCCAGTGGGGCGAGCCCGGCGCGGCGGGCAAGGCGGTGCCGGAGTTGCTCACGCGCGCCCACCGCGCATTGGAGGAGGCGGGCGGACGGTTGTACACCGCCGACCTCGCGGACGCGTTGGGCACGGACGCGCAGAGCCTGGGCAACGAACTCAACACACTCATGCGGGCCGTGGGCGTCTCCCGGCCCGGCGCCGGAACCGTCCGCGTCGACGGCGGCCCGCCCCGTTCCGGCTACCTCGCCGAAACCCTCGCCCAGGCCATCGGCAACTACCGCCCGTAGCGATTCGGGCCTGTGTGGGCCCACACACAGGGGCCCACACAGGGCCCACACGCGCCGTGTGGGCCCACACAAGCCGTGTGGGCCTGTGACCTGCGTGTGTGGGCCGTGTGGGCCCACACAGACCCACCCCACATGCGCCTCTTAAGAGGGGCATTGGACCTCCGAGCCCCCTTTCGGCGCCCAAGCGGCGGCCCGTGTGGGCCCACACGCCTCGACACATTCCGTCACCACAGACTCGGCCCTGATCGGTCGCCACGCGACCACGCCACCCGCCCGGGGCGCCATCACCGGCGCCCCGTCACCGAAGGAGGAAGTCCCGTGACCGTCACCGATGTTCTCCTGCTGCTCGCCGTCGCGGCCGGCTACGCGCTGGTGTGCCGCGTCGCACCGTGGGGGCACTGCCGCCGCTGTGCGGGCACCGGCGCCGATCTCCACCACCACCCGCCCAACACCCCGCCGTGCGCCGCCCGGCGCTGCCGCCGCTGCCGGGGAACGGGCCTGCGCCTACGCCTGGGAGCCCGACTCCTCGGTACCGCCCGGCGCCCGGACGACCGATGACCCGGTCCGCCGCCGTGCCCGCACGGTCCGGCCGCTCGCCCACAGGGGGTGAGCGGCCGGGCCGTGGGCGCACGACCCGCCCACCAGGAACCGCCCTCGGGAGGCACCGACATGCGCACCACGACCCACACCCGCACGCGCACCATCCGCAGGATCGCCGCCGTCATCGGCACAGCCGCCGTCCTCGCGCTCACCCCCACCGCCGCATTCGCGGCCACGGCCGAATCCCCCGCGAAGAGCGGGGCGGGCGGCACCGCCATCAGCATCGGCAGCGGCGTCATCCTCGCGCTCATCGTCGGCGCCTGGGCCCACCACCGCCGCACCATCGGCATCGCCCTCGTGGCGTTCGTCGCCGGGGTGATGCTCGCCGGATCCTCCATCTCGCTCACCGCCGCACAGGCCGGAGACCAGGTCGTCACCGCCGGAGTCCAGGCCGTCAGTGGCATCTTCGCCTGACCCCGACCGCTCCCCATGACCCCGGACCACGCACCCCCGGGGTCGTGGAGGACGGCCGGACCCGACCGCCCGAACCCCCTCGAAGGCTCGAAAGGACGAAATTCGATGGCACACGAGAAGACGACCAAGCACACCTGCAACAACGGGCGCGGACCCGTGTTCGGCCGCAAGACCGAGGGCTGCCCGCGCTGCGACGAACTGATCGCCGGAGCGGCGCCGGTGGTCTGGTACGGGACCGCCAGGGAGCGCGACGCCCTCGACGCCCGCCGCGTCGACGAGATCCGCAACCACAACTGCCGCAAGTCGGGCTGTTCGGTCGTCTGCACCTACGGCGACTGGTAGCCCCGGCCGTGCCCCATGGCCCCGGACTACGCGTCCGGGACCGTGGAGGACGGCCGAACGGCCGATCCGAGCCCACCATTTCGGGAGACCCGCCGTGAGCAACGCGACCCCCATCACCGTCGTCGGGAACATCACCCGCGACCCCGAAATCCGGTTCACCACCGGTGGCGTGCCGGTGGCCCGCCTGTCCATCGCCGCCACCCCGCGCAGGTTCGACAAGACCACCAACAAGTGGATCGACGGCGAGACCACGTTCTGGGCGTGCACCGCGTGGCGCTCCCTGGCCGAGCACGCCGCCGAATCCCTGCGCAAGGGCGACCGCGTCATCGCGTCCGGCACCGTCACCACCCAGCGCTGGACCGACAAGGACACCAAGGAAGCCCGCGAACGCATGGTCCTCGACCTCGACGACGTCGGCCCCTCGCTCCTGTGGACCGACGCCACCGTCACCCGCACCACCACCCGCCGCGCCGCCCCGACAAACGGCGACACCTGGGGCGACTTCGACGCCGCAGGCGCCACTAGCCCGCAGCCCCCGACCGACGACAACCCGCCGTTCTGACCCGCCCCGGGGCGACCGTCCATCCGCCAAGACCGGCGGTCGCCCCGGGCCCGACCCGTATCCCTCAAGGACCCGGAAGGGACCACCAGCATGACAAACAACCAGCGCGAGCGGACCATCCGCATCGTGTCCTTCGGCTACGGACACGGCCCCGCCCCCGAAGCCGAGATCACCCTCGACCTGCGCCGCCGCTTCCGCAACCCGCACCACGACCCGGCGATGAAGCAGCGCACCGGCCTGGACAACGACCTGTACGCGCACGTCTTGGACACTCCCGGCGTCCGCGACCCGGCCGCGATGATCGCGCTCGCCGCGCACGAACTGTTCCACACCGTTCCCGGCCCGATCACGATCGCGTGCGGATGCGTGGGCGGCAGGCACCGCAGCGTCGGCATCGCCCGCCACATCGCCGACATCCTCGGCGACGGATGTGCCCGGGTCGAGGTCGGGCACCGCGACGTCCGTCGGCCCCTCCTGCCGCCCGCCGCGCACGCTACCGCCGCCATCACGCACGCCCACGGCGGGGATCCCGGCCGTGCCACGGTCGACGGGACTCCCGCGGCCGATCCCGACTGCCCACGCTGCCAGGGCGGTGGATACGAGTGGTACACCGCCCGGGACGGGGAGTTCGTCACCGCCCGGTGCTCGAAGTGCCGCGACGGGCGGGTGGGTCGATGACGACCACGACCGCACCGGCCCTGCGCGTGCTGTCCCTCGGCGCCGGAGTCCAGTCCACCGCTCTCCTCCTGCTCTCCGCCCAGGGCCGCATCCCCACCTACGACCTGGCTGCCTTCGCGGATACCGGGTGGGAACCCGCCCGCGTCCACACCCACCTGGACCGGATCGAGACCGAGATCGCGCGCCCCGCCGGGATCGAGGTCGTCCGCGTCACCGCGGGCGACGTCCGGGCGGAGGGGCTCGCCCGGGGGTTCGTCACGATGCCGGTGCACATCGTGCACCCCGACGGCACCCGCGGCATCGGCCAACGCCAATGCACCAAGCAGTACAAGCTGGACGAACTCAAGCGCCTCGTCCGCGAACGCCTCGGCTATCCGCACCCGCGCAAGGTCCCGGACGGCGTGTACGCGCTCCAGGACGTAGGGATCAGTCGCGACGAACTGCATCGCGCGAAGGACTCGCGGCGGCGGTACCTGGTCAACAACTTCCCGCTGCTCGACCTGCCCGGGGCGGCCGACGGACACACCGGCTGGACCCGCACCGACTGCCGGCGCTACCTGCGCGCGCACGGCTGGGCGTCCACCCCGCGCAGCGCCTGCATCGGCTGCCCCATGCACACCGACCCCGAATGGCGACAACTACGCGACGACCACCCCGACGAATGGGCCCAGGCCGTCGCCTTCGACCACGCCCTCCGCACCACCCCACGCTCAAACGGCATCCGCGAGTACCTGCACCGCTCGTGCCTGCCACTCGATCAGGCGCCGATCGACCGGATCACGTCCCGCGAATGGAAGGACCGGCAAGGCGACGTCCTCGCCCAGTACGCCGACGACCAGATCGAGAACGAACACCGGGGCGGCTGCTCGCCCTGGGGATGCCCGGACGATCTCGCGGTTGCGTCATGACGGCCCCGACCGTGATGCGAATGCTGGTCACCGGATCGCGTGCGTGGGAGGACCCAAAGCCCGTGCGCACCGCCCTCGGCGCGCTGCTCGAACAGGCCCGCGCCGGGCTGGTCGTGGTGCACGGCGCGTGCCCGCGCGGCGTCGACGCGCACGCCGCGATCTGGGCCCGCGACCACCGCAAGCAGGGCGTCACCGAGGAGCCCCACCCGGCCGATTGGCGCGCCCTCGGGCGCCGCGCCGGGATCATGCGCAATCTCGCGATGGTCGCGCTGGGCGCCGATCGATGTCTCGCGTTCATCCGCGACGCCTCACCCGGCGCCACCCACTGCGCGAACGCCGCCGAACAGGCCGGCATCCCCACCACCCGACACATCTTCGAACCCTCGTCCTCGCCCACCCGGAGGGACACCATGATGACCCGACCCAACCCCCTCAAGACCGCCGCGCTCGCGGCGGCCGAACGCGGATGGCACGTCTTCCCGCTGGTCCCCGGGATCAAGCGACCGGCGGTCAAGGACTGGGAGACGCGCGCCACCACCGACGCCGACCGCATCGCCCGCTGCTGGGACCACGCCCCCTACAACATCGGACTGGCCACCGGCCCCTCCGGACTGGTCGTCATCGACCTCGACATGCCCAAGCACGACCACGACGACCCGCCCCCGGCATGGAACGAGCGAGGGGTGACCGACGGCGCGGACGTGCTCGCGCTCCTGGCCGCCGACGCCGGACAGCCCTACCCCGACGACACGTTCACCGTGGCCACCCCCACCGGCGGACGGCACCTCTACCACCGGGCGCCGGACGGCGCCCGGCTGCGCAACACCGCGGGCAAGCTCGGCTGGAAGGTCGACACCCGCGCCCACGGCGGCTACGTCGTCGCCCCCGGAAGCGTCGTGGACGACCGGCTCTACCGCGTCCTCACCGACCGCGAACCCGCCGAACTCCCCACCTGGCTGCTCGAGATGCTCCGGCCCGAACCCGCGGCGCGCCGGATTCCGGTGATGCCCCACACACCGGTCGGCGCGAGTGCCTACGCGAGTGCGGCCCTGCGCAACGAGGTGGCCCTGGTGGCCGGCACGCAAGAAGGTACGCGCAACGCGGCACTCGTGCGCGCCGCGCGTGCCCTGGGCCGCTTCGTCGCCTCCGGAGACCTCGACCGCCGCACCGTGGAGAACGACCTCACGGCCGCAGCGTCCTGTGCCGGGCTCACCGAGAACGAGAGCCGACCCGCGATCACCAGCGCACTGAACTGGTCGATCGCCCACAACAGCGGGAAGGCCGCATGACCAGCCCCTTCAACACCCACCCATTGGCCGGTGACGCGCCCGAGGACGGCGCGCTTCTATTGGACGAAGTCGAGGCGTTTCACCGCAGGTTCAACGTGTTCCCCTCCGAATCGGCCTACGTGGCCGTGACGTTGTGGGACGCACATGCGCACCTGCTGGACTGCTTCGACTCCACACCGCGCATGGCGTTCCTGTCGCCCGAACCCGGCAGCGGCAAGAGCCGAGCCCTGGAGATCCAGGAAACCCTGGTGCCCAATCCGATGGTCGCAGTGGACGCGTCCGCGTCCGCGCTCTTTCGGTCCGTATCCGCCGGGGAGAGCCCGCCCACGGTCTTGTTCGACGAGATCGACACCATCTTCGGCCCCAAGGCCGGGGACAACGAGCAACTCAGGGGCTGGATCAACGCCGGACACCGGCGCTCCGGTGTCACCTACCGGTGCGTCGGGGACGGATCGAACCAGACCGTGGTGGCGTTCCCCTCGTACTGCGCCGTCGCGGTCGCCGGACTCGGCTCCCTGCCGGACACGATCCTGACCCGCTCGATCATCATCCGCATGCGCCGCCGCGCACCGAACGAACGAGTGGAAGCCTTCCGGGCGCGCCTGCACACCCCCGAGGGCAACGCCCTACGCGATCGCCTCGCCAAGTGGGCGAACACCGCCCGCGAACGCATCGCGGGCGCCTGGCCGGCACTGCCCGAGGGGGTGACCGACCGACCGGCGGACGTGTGGGAGCCTCTGCTCGCCATCGCGGACGCGGTGGGCGGCCACTGGCCCGAGCGTGCCCGCGTGGCGTGCGTGGAGTTGGTGGAGGCCACTACCGCGGGCGACAAGGGATCGCTGGGCATCCGGTTGTTGACCGACCTGCGCGACCACGTGTTCAACGGCGCCGACCGCATCCCCACCGCAGCGATCATCGGCGAACTCGTCGCCAAGGACGACGCTCCCTGGGGCGACGTCAACGGCCGCCCCCTCGACTCCCGTTCACTCGCCAAATGGCTGCGCGAGTACGTCACCGCCGACAACACGCCCATCGTCGCGCGCAACATCCGAACCGCGTCCGGAGCCGTCGTCAAGGGCTACTACGCCACCGATCTCCAAGACGCGTGGACCCGGTACTGCCCCCCACCCCCCGAAAAGTCCGCTACATCCGCTACATGATCTTCAATACCCCATCTGACCTGCGGAAACGACGTAGCGGGAACGCCGAAATCAGCCGCTACATCGCCGCTACCCATCCGCTACACGCCACAGCCCCCACCCGGCGCCCGTAGCGGCACCCGTCCGCTACATCCCGCGCATCCGCTACAGAAAACAGGGCTCTGACCTGCGATGTAGCGGATATAGCGGATGTAGCGGACTTCCAGGGGTGGGGGCGGAAGACCTCGCAGTCTCCGTCCCCACCCCTCGCCCGTTCTCTCGTCTCGGAGGAACCGTGTCTTCCGTTCGAACCGTGATCGAACCCAAGTGGTACAGCGTTGACGAAGTCGCCCTCATGCTCGGCTTCGGCAAGTCCAAGACCAAGAACCTGATCGCCACCGGTCGCCTGAAGTCCGTGAAGGACGGGCGCAACCGGAAGATCATCGCGCGGTGGGTGGACGAGTACGTGGAGTCCCGCATCGCGGAAGTCGAAGGTGCCGACAGGTGACTGCGAAGCGACACAACGGCGAAGGCTCCATTTACCCCTACCGGAACGGCTACGCGGCCTACGTCTGGGTCACCAAGCCCGACGGCACCCGCGACCGCAAGTACGCCTACGGCAAGACGCGCGAGGCGACGCACGAGAAGTGGCTCGCGCTGCACGCCGCCGCCAAGGCCGGCCCCGTCGCCACGACGTCCCCCACCGTGGGCCAGTACCTCGCGTACTGGCTCAAGGAGGTCGTGGAGCCCCACCTGCGGCCCACGGCGGCGGCCACCTACGAATCCCACGTCCGCAACCACATCGCCCCTCACCTGGGCGCCAAGGCCCGCCACAAGCTCACCGTGCGAGACGTCCAGACCTGGGTGAATCGTCTCGCGGAGCTGTGCCAATGCTGCGAACAGGGCAAGGACGCCGCCCGCCCGCCGGAGAAGCAAAGGTGCTGCGCGCTCGGCAAGGCCCACTGCTGCGAACAAACCCTGTCCCCTCGCTCGATCCGAGACATCAGGGATGTGCTGCGGTCGGCGCTCGGCAACGCGGTACGCGAGGAGGTCTTGTCCAAGAACGTGGCCGCGTTTACGCGGGTGAGCAGCGTCAAGCGGAGCAAGCGCAAGGCCAAGCCGTGGACGGCCGAAGAGGCGAAGCGGTTTCTGGTGTCGGCCCGTGACGACAACGACCCGCTGTTCGCCGCCTACGTCCTCATCCTCGTGTTGGGCATGCGCAAGGGCGAGGTGCTGGGCCTGACGTGGGACGTGGTCGACCTGGACGCCCGAGAGCTGGACGTTCAACGTCAGCTTCAGCGTGTCGGGCGACAACTTCTCCACACCGACACGGCCAAAACAGAGGCGTCCGAGGTGCCGCTCCCACTCCCGGACATCTGCACGGCGGCTCTGCGCATGCGGCGCAAGCAGCAAGACGAAGACCAGGCCACCGCGGGCGAGGTGTGGGAGGACAGGAACTTCGTCTTCTCCACACGCCACGGCACGCCGTACGAACCGAGGAACTTCAACCGGAGCTTCGACGCACGGTGCGAGAAGGCGAAGGTTCGACGCATCACGGTGCACAACACACGGGACACGTGCGGCACCCTGCTGGTGGCGCTCGACGTCCACCCGCGCGTGGTGATGCGGATCCTTCGCCACACGAAGATCGCGGTCACGATGGAGATCTACGCCCAGGCCCCGGACAAGCAGACGCGCGAGGCTCTGCGAAGCCTGGGCGAGTGGCTCGACTGACCTTTAGCGAGGGCTTTCCGGGCCACCCGTTGCGGTACTTTGCTGCTGGCAGCACGACAAAGCCCCGGATCATTTTCGTGATCCGGGGCTCTGACCTGGGTGGGCGATACTGGGATCGAACCAGTGACCTCTTCGGTGTGAACGAAGCGCTCTCCCGCTGAGCTAATCGCCCGGGCGCAGGGAGAACATTACCGCATGGGTGGGGGAGGTTGCGCCCACCCTCCACCGGTCGCGTGGGCCGGGCGCCGGGCACCTCGTGGTGGTGGCCCGGCGGCCGGGGCGGGGTCAGAAGGGGAGGGCCATTCCGTACTTCCACAGGTACAGGCCCACGGCTGCGGCGATCAGGATGAGGCCGATCGCGAGCATGATCATGTTGCGGCGGCGGGTCTTGGGGTCCAGGGCTCGGTTGGCGGCCTTGGTGACCTTGTCCTTGGTCCACAGGAGGGTGCGCTGGGCCCAGACGAACTCGGTGCCCAGGACGGCCAGGCCGAGGAAGATGACCGCCCAGCCGGGCCCCGGGAGCGGGAGCATGATGATGCCGGCGACGATGATCGCGAAGCCGATGACGGCGACGCCGATCTGCCAGGTCATGTGCAGTGGCTTCGAGCGCTTGATGAATGCGGGTGCGCGGGAGCCGAATGGTTTCGCCTGCTTGCCGGCCGGGTCGCTCGGGGCGTCCTGGTCGGCGGCGGGTTCCCGTGTGGCGTGCGCGCTGTTCTCCGCGACCCCCGTGTCCATCGTTGGCCTTCCTCTCTCGTCGTACCGGCCGTCGTTCACCGGGCACCTCCGTCTGGCCTGCGGCCGGAGTCAATCATGGCTCGGGCCTGGCTTGACAACGCTACAAGGGGGCAGAGGTTCGGTGCAGGCCCGACGGTGCGGAGCGGGTCCGCTCGTGGCATGAACTGAACGCCTGTTCCCTTCCGGAAATCATGCGGGCGAACGTTACACCTCCGCATCGCTCTTAAGGAGTACCCAGACGCCCGTATATCGGGCAGAGACGTTTACAAGAGGTCCGCAGGTGGGATGTTGCGAACGCCGACGTGCGAATCCCCGAGCGCACACTGAGCGAAAGGCCATGGCGCTTATGAACACCACGGTCAGCTGTGAGCTGCACCTGCGCCTCGTCGTCTCGAGCGAGTCTTCATTGCCAGTCCCCGCGGGGCTGCGCTACGACTCGTCGGACCCGTACGCCGTGCATGCGACCTTCCACACGGGTGCCGATGAGACGGTCGATTGGGTCTTCGCCCGCGACCTTCTCGCGGACGGGCTGCGTCAGCCCTCCGGCACCGGCGACGTTCGTGTGTGGCCCTCCCGGAGCCACGGACAGAGCATCGTCTGCATCGCCCTCAGTTCGCCGGAGGGTGAGGCCCTGCTCGAAGCGCCCGCACGGGCGCTGGAGTCGTTCCTGAAGCGTACGAACGCTGCCGTCACCCCCGGCAACGAGCATCGCTTCTTCGATCTCGACCGGGAGCTTTCGCAGATCCTCGCCGAGAACTGAACCCCCGGAACGGCGGGCACGCCCCTGTCCGCAGCGCCGGGTACGTACGTCACCGCTCCGCCGCACCCACCGTCCACAAGGTGGGGGCGGCGGAGCGTTTTCACGTCCTGCCACGGGACATCCGCCCACCCCTCCCCCGGTCGCCGTGACCGCCGGACGAGTGGATCGAACACACCGAGCGATCGGTCGGTCCGAATACGTACACGATCCGCACATGGCGCAAAGAAAGCGCGCAGTCGAACACATTTTCCGGCATCGGCATCGGTCGACGACAACGCGCGGGAATGCGTTCACATTCACCACCCCAGGGCGTGGCCTGTTGTGCACAGCGCGTGTTTCCCGGCCCTTCCGGTAACCCGCGCCAACCGGCGGTAATCCGCAAATCGGGATTCCCCGACTTCAGATCCCGCGCTTGCGCAACAGTTCCTCGATCTCCGCGAACTCGTCGTCGACCGCGCCACGCGCCGCGCGCCGCGAGCGTGGGGCGGCGGCGGGCTTGGGCTGTTGGCTACGGGGCAGGGCGCCGCCCGCGCCGGTCCCACCGGTGAGCGCGGACAGATCCGAAGAAGCGCCCGCACCGGTCGAATCCGGGTTCTTTCGACCACCGATCATCCGGGCGATCAGCAGCAGCATCACGGCGAACGCGAGGATCGCGACGCCGCCCCACGCCTTGATCCCGAAGGCGAGGTCGGTCGCCCAGTCGGCGGCCGCGCTGCCCACCCGGCGGCTCAACGTGGCCAGGCCGGTCAGGTACAGGCCGATCGGGAACAGCGCCGCGGCGGTCCACCGCGTCGCTGTCAGGAAACGTCGTTGACGAGCCTTCTGTACCGCGATGACCAGGCCGAGACCCGTCAGCGCCATGCACAAGGCGCCGGTCACCACATCTGCGCCGGACATGCGCTCGGCCTCCTCGTTCGCAGCTTGTTCGCAGCTTCGTTCACGACTGTGGACTTTCCGGGCGTTCGAAGCCTCGAAGCATCGGTCCTCCCACCATCGTCGCCGCCTCCGCCCCCGGACGCCACGATCGGCGGTCGGTTCAGTACTCGGGGAGGACACCAACCGATCCATCTCCTCCCCGTGGAGTAGACCCAGGATCAGGGATGTACCCCACCCTCACAGGATGGGTTTCCCCCAATAACGCGTGCGCGGTGCGAATCCCGCCGCCGTGCAGGCCTTCGTGTGGGTGTCGTCGGAGAGGTCGATGGCCATCTCGTGCAGGCCCTGGCTCGCCGTCACGTGGCCGGCCGCGCGGAGCAGCGTCGCGGTGGCCTCCGGGTTCGGCGCCGTCAGCGCCAGGATGACGCCGTGCGCTACCCACACGGCCGCGCCGTCGCCCAGTGTGTACGGCGCGGGCGCGGTGGGGTGGTCCAGCCGAGCCTGCGCCCGGGCCTGCGCGGCGGGGCCGGCCCAGCCCGCCGCGCGCAGGCTCGCCGCGTACCGGTGCAGTTCCGCGGCGCACCACGCCTCGCGTTCGTCGGTGTCCATCATCCGCACACCGGCTGGGAGGCCGGTGGCGCGTACGCCGGCCGCGAGTCGGCGGCTGTCGGGGGCGTAACCCAACGCCTGCACGAGGCCGGTCGCCGCCCGGTTGCCCTCGGGGACGGCCGCCGCCATCCGGGTGCACCGCCGGCCGCGCATGATCTCCTCGGCCGCGAGCATCGCGACGCACGCGTGGCCGCGGCGACGGCGGGACGGCAGCACCTGGATGTGCAGGATCCATCCGGTGCCGACGCCCCACGGGCCCAGTGGGGTCAGGTGCACGCCGCCGACGGATCGGCCGTTGGCACAGATCGAGTACACGCCGTCACGGCCGGGTCCGGCCGGTCGCAAAGTGGTCGTCATCGGGTGCCCCCGCCTTCCCGGGCGCAGCGCCCCGTTACCGGCAGTGCTGCCCGCACGCGGGCCCGGCCAACCTGGCCGGGCCGCGCGGGGTGATCACGGGTCGATGTCGGCGGCGGCGCGGGCCGCGAAGATGTCCATGGCCTTGCGGGTGAGCGGTCCGGGGGCGGCCGGGGTGTGCTCGTCGATCCGGTGCACGGCCTGGATGTCGCGCAGCGACGAGGTCAGGAACACCTCCTCGGCATCGGCGAGGACGGCCAGCGGTACGTCGATCTCCTCGGCCCCGACCCACTCCAGCACCAACGCGCGCGACACGCCGGCCAGGCAGCCGGCCGACAGCGGCGGGGTGACCACGCGGCCGTCGAGTACGGCGAACACGTTCGAACCGGTGCCCTCGCACAGGTTGCCCGCCGTGTTCGCGAACAGCGCCTCGCTCGCGCCGCGTTCGGCGGCGTACGCGAGCATCACCACGTTGTCGGCGTAGCTCGTGGTCTTGAGCCCGGTGGTCGGCGCGTGCTCGTTGCGCGTCCACGGGACGGTGACCACGGCCGTGGTCTTGCCGCGGGTCTTGGCCGCGGCCAGGGCCACCACCAGGGTCGGCCCGGCGTCGCCGCGCTCGGAGCCCAGCGGCGACCGGCCGCCCGTGTAGGTGATGCGCAGTCGGCTGATCCCCGGCAGCGGGTTGGCCGCCAGCACCTCGGCACACGCACGGCGGATCAGGTCCGGGTCCGGCGCGGGCAGCCCGAGGCCGCGCGCGGAGCGGGCCAGCCGGTCCAGGTGCCGGGTGATCGCGAAGGCCTGCCCTCCGCTCGCCTTCATCGTCTCGAAGACGCCGTCGCCCACGGTCAGGCCGTGGTCGTCCACCCGAACCACCGCGTGCTCGTCGTCGACGAGGCGATCGTTCAGCCAAATCCTGCTCATGCGCCCTCCGAGGCGTCGCGCGGGCCGTGCACATCGTGCACATCGTTCATGTCGTACGGGTACGGGTCGTACGGGTGCTACTCCGGCCCCGGCGGGTCCTCGCACCCGGGAACGTGGTCCCGCGCCCCGGGAGAGTGATGCCGCGCCGCCACCGCGAGCAGGTTGCGGGCCTTGAGCTCGGTCTCGTCCCACTCGCGCTGCGGGTCCGAGTCGTACGTGATGCCCGCGCCCGTGCCGAAGTGCAGTCGGCCGTCCCGGACGAAGAAGCTGCGTATGCCCACCGCGAGCGAGCCCTCGCGGCGATCCGCGTCGACCCAGCCGATCGCGCCGCAGTACGGGCCGCGTGGAACCGGTTCGAGTTCCTCGATGATCCGCAGCGCGCTGCTCTTGGGCGCGCCGCTGACCGAACCGGGCGGGAAGGTCGCGGCGAACAGCTCCGGCCAGCCCACCCCCGGGGCCAACGTGCCCGCGACGGTGGAGACGAGGTGGACCAGGCCCGGGTGCTTCTCGACCACGCACAGGTCGGGCACGGTGACCGAGCCGATCGCGCTCGCCCGACCGAGGTCGTTGCGGACCAGGTCCACGATCATCACGTTCTCGGCGTAGTCCTTGGGCAGCAGGTCTGCCTCGGTCCGGCCGGTGCCCTTGATCGGGCCGGACCAGACCCGGTCGCCGGCCCGGTGCAGGTAGAGCTCGGGAGACGCGCACGCGACGTGCACGTCGTGCTCGGGCAGCCGGATCACTCCCGCGTACGGGGCGGGGTTGCCGCGCGCGAGCAGGCCGGCGAGGCCGACGATGTCGGCGCCCTCGGGCAGCGGCGCGCCGAGCAGGCGACACAGGTTGACCTGGTAGACGTCGCCCGCGGCGATGTACTCGCGAATCCGGCGCACCCCGGCGCGGTACGCCTCGGCGCCGAGCGAGTCGGTCCACGCGTGGGCGGGCGGGCCGATCCACGGCGCGGGCGGCAGCGGGGCCGTACGTACGTCGTCGAAGCGTGCGCACAGCAGGTCGCCCTCGAAGTCGGCGACGACGGCCCAGAACCCGTGCGAATCCAGCGCGGCCGGGTCCCGCGTGACATCACGCAGGCCGGTGGCCAAGCGCCCGCCGAGGTGGGCGAGAGGGGGTGGCTGACTCACTGGTTCGTTCCGGGGGTCGCGACCGCGGCACCTGTGGCGGATCGGCGCGCGGATCAGATCGTCCATTGTAGAAGGCCTTCCCGACGCCCGCGGCGGGCCGTCCCGACGCCCCGAGCCGCCCGAGCGCGGCGGACCGAGCGGGTTCGCGCGCCCGCGCCGGACGCGGCCGGAACTGCCCCGAAACGATTCCGCGTTCCCGCGTGCCGGTCGGGCACGGCATGATGCGGCACGGTGGGTAGGAACCCGGCAGCCCCGAGTCCGGCGACCGCACCTCCCCGGTCGGTTCGCCCCGACCCGTCGAAGTCTCCACAGCACCACGCGATCGAAGGACGTTCATCCGTGCACTGTTCCGCCTGCGACACCTGGTCTACGCGGGCCGACCGCTGTTCGTACTGCGGCGCCGTCCCGGCCGCTGCCGCGTCGCAACAGCCCGGCGCCGGGCCGGCCCTCGTGGGCACCGGGCCCGCCGCGGCTCCCGCGGCGCCCACCCCACTGGATCCGTACGCCGCGCCCGCTCCCGCTCCGACCGGCGTGTACCCCGGTGTCTATCCGCACGCGCCCGGACAGTTCGCGCCGCAGGCCCCCTACGGCATGCCGGGGGCGTATCCCGTCTCGCCGTACTCCGGCTGGCTGCCGCAGCCGTTTCGCGCGTTGCGCGGCCTCGCCTTGACGTTGTACATCCTGCTGCCGCTGTCGGCGGTGTTCGCCGGGCTGTGCGCGGCGGCGTTCCTTCATCGCGCGGACGTCCTGCGGCAGATCGCCGACGCCGGTGAGCTCGGTATGACGGACGCGCTACGGACGAAGGCCGAGGACTCGGACTCGCTCGTGGCCGCGGCGACCACGTTCCTCGTGTTGTCGATGATCGCGACCGCGGTGCTCTTCATCATCTGGATGTACCGGGCCCGCGCCAACGTGGACCTGTTCGGCCCCTCGAAGCAGCACCTGTCCACCGGCTGGGCGATCGGCGGCTGGCTGGTGCCGGTGGTCAGCCTGTGGTTTCCCAAGCTGATCCTGCACGACGTGTGGCGCGCGAGCGACCCGCGGACGGCCGAGCGCGGCGGCCGGACCCCCGGCCGCCTGCCGCTGCTGTGGGCGTGGTGGGTGTTGTTGGTGTCGTCCGGTGTGCTGTTCTTCGCGAGCCGGCTGTCGTACCCGCTCGACGAGGACATCGAGCTGTCCGACGCCGACCGGCTGCGCACCATCGACATCCTGTCCGGCGTCGCGGACCTCCTGCTGGTCCTGGCCGCGGTCGCGGCGATCTTCGTGGTTCGGAGGATCACCACCTTCCAGCACGAGCGTGAGGCGCTGGCCTTCGCGTCGGGTCTGACCCCCGGTGGCGTTCCGAGCGGCATGCCGGGGATGCCCGGGATGACGGCCGGGTTCCCGACCGGTGCGCCCACGCCGTGGGCGGCCTATCCGGCGCAGGCGCCGGCCGGCCGGTACTTCGCGCCGCCGGTGCCGCCGGCTCCCGGGATGACGGGCGCTCCGCCCGTACCGCAGGCGCCGCAGGTGCCGGCCCCGGGTCCGGAGGCTCCGGCGACGACTCCGGGCGCCGCCGCACCCGCCGCCTCGGAAACCCTGGTTGCTCCGGTCGTACCGGTCGCTCCGGGCGCCGCCGCACCCGCCGCCTCGGAAACCCTGGTTGCTCCGGTCGTGCCGGTTACTCCGGGCGCCGCCGCACCCGCCGCCTCGGAAACCCTGGTTGCTCCGGTCGTGCCGGTCACTCCCGAGGCTGCGGTCTCGTTCGACGCTCCGGTTTCGGCCGATGCCCCGGTTTCGGCCGATGCTCCGGCTTCGGCCGACGCGACGACGATCCTGCCGGTCGACGGCGTACCACCGGCCGCGGCCGTCAAGCGCATGCCGCCGCCCCGGCCCGCCGCGGCGCCGACGGCTGGGATGGGGGTGCCGGTCGAGGCACCGCCCGTCGCCGCGCCGGAGGAACCGGTGTCCCTGACCAAGTCGGCCGAGGCCGCCGAGGAGGCCGTCTCCGTAGCCGCCGCCGAGGGTGCGGGCGTCCCCGCTGCCGCGGGCGAGGGCGAAGCCGGGGCCGAGGCCGCGGGTGGGACCGAGAACACCGCGGACGAGGCCGAGAGCGAGGCGGAGACCGGAGCGCAAGCCCCGGCGCGGCCCGAGGCCGAGCCGGCCGCGTCCGCGGAAGCCGCAGCCGCTGCCGACGGCGACGAACCCCCGGGCGAAGCCCGAGCCGAACCCGTCGCCGAGGCCGCGTCGGCCGCACCGTCCGTCGCCGACTCCACACCGGACGCCGCCGACGACCGGGTCGAAGCCGACCGGGTCCCGCCCGCCGCTCCGACCGCCGAACTCCCCCAGGTGCCCGCCCGGACACCGGCCCAGGCCGACCGCGCCCAGGACGTGCCCCCGGCGGCACCGACCGACGACACCGAGAACACCGTGAACTCCGAGAACTCCCGGGAGACCGTGGACGCCGCAGCCGAACCGGCCCCCTCCGGCGAGCGCCGCGGCTGACCCGAGCACACCTGTCGCGGGCCCGCCCGTCGCGAAGCCGTCGCGAAGCCGTCGCGAAGCCGTCGCGAAGGGTCGACAACCCGTCGAGTGCCCGTCAAGAACCCGTCGGAGATCATCGGAAGAACATCGGGAGACCGTCGAGGAGATGTCCGGGAGCACCCCGGCAGCCCTCGACGGCCTGCCCGAACACGCGCCGAAGGCCGGTTCGAACCCTGGTGGTTCGGGCCGGCCCCGGTCGTTTTCGCAGGTTGCGCGGGTCGCGCGGCGGGGTCGGCGGGGAATCGGTTTTTGTGATGGCCCTCGGATCCGCTAAAGTTCTCAACGTCGCCGGGACGCGGAAACGCGGCTCGGGCCGACAGGCGGACGTGGCTCAGTTGGTAGAGCATCACCTTGCCAAGGTGAGGGTCGCGAGTTCGAATCTCGTCGTCCGCTCGGAAGAAGTAGAGGAATGTGGTGGGCAACCACTATGGTTCCTTCACTTGGTGGAGTGGCCGAGAGGCGAGGCAACGGCCTGCAAAGCCGTCTACACGGGTTCAAATCCCGTCTCCACCTCCAAGAGACCCCGAGGCTTCGTGCCGAGGGTGAACTTCCCGCGCGATTAGCTCAGCGGGAGAGCGCTTCCCTGACACGGAAGAGGTCACTGGTTCAATCCCAGTATCGCGCACGCCGCACAACCGAACACGTACCACGCACGACGGTTCACCCGCAGTACGCGGTACGCAGTACCCCCGCGCGATTAGCTCAGCGGGAGAGCGCTTCCCTGACACGGAAGAGGTCACTGGTTCAATCCCAGTATCGCGCACCAGCAGTATCGAAGGGCCGGAAGATCTCGATCTTCCGGCCCTTCGGCGTTGGTGTGCGATCACGACTCCGGGTGCGCATGCGGCGGGCTGGGTACGAAGTCGGGCGCGGCGAGGCGGGCCAGCGTGGCGCGCGACTCCTCGTCCTGCGGCACGTAGACGTTCAGCCGCTGCCCCGGGAACGCGGTCAGCTCCGACGAGATCGCGCGTACATGCAGCACACCGACGTCCAGGTTTCGGAAGAGCTTGACCCGGGTGCGGGTAAGCGAGATCGGGTGGGCGGCCCAGGCCTTGGCGAACTCGGGGCTGGCCTCGATCAGTTCGTCGATGAACGCGGTCCAGACCGGATCGCCGACGTTGCGGGCGTAGGTGCCGCGCAGGACGCCGACCACGCCCTGGCACTCCCGGTTCCACTCGTGGAACGGGTTGCAGCACTCGGGCCGGGTGAACAGTTCCCAGATCATGTTGCGCCGAACTCGCGGAGTAGCCACCAGGGCCGGGAAGACCTTCGCGAACAGCTCGTTGAAGGCGAGCACGTCGTAGCGTCCGTTCAGCACGACCGCGGGCAGCGTCGCGAAGTCGTCGAGCAGGGCCTGGGTGTCCGCGTCCACCTCGTCCTCGGCGCGCAGCGTCGCCGTGCTCGGTACGCAGGCCAACCGCTTGACGTGCTCCACCTCGACGCCGTCCAGGCGCAGCGTGCGGGCGATGCCGGAGATCACCTGCGCGCTGACGTTGATCGGACGGCCTTGTTCGAGCCAGGTGTACCAGGTGACGCCCACGCCGGAGAGCTGCGCGACCTCCTCGCGGCGCAGGCCGGGTGTGCGGCGCCGGCGGCCGACGGGCAGGCCGACCTGGTCCGGGGTGATCCGCTCCCGCCGGCTGCGCAGGAACGCGCCGAGCTCGGCGCGCGACGCGGCGCGGGCGGGTCGGACGTACTGCGGTGTGGTCCGGTCGGGCTCGGCCGGGCGGGGCGGAAAGACCCGATCGGTGGCGGGACCTCGCGGGACGTTGTGGCTCTCTACCGGGGCGTCCGGGTTCGCTGCCGGAGCGCCCGGGCTCTCCTCCGGGGCGCCCCGGCTCTGTGCCGAGGCGTCCCGGTCGGAGTCGTCCCGTTCCCGGAGGTGGTGTTCGGGGAAGGCGTCGAGATGTGGGCCGGCGGTCATTCGCCCATCCTCCGCTCGGGTCGGAGTCGATTGCCAGGTGCCTGGTTATACCTGGATAACCAGGCTACTGGTGCGGGTATTCGCGACCGACCACAGTCGTCGCCATGACCGATACGAATCTGCGGTCGGGCAGCGACGCCCGACACGAGGGGGACGTGGAGCGGGCGACCACCGCTCTCGGGGGCACGAGCGAGAAGGCGGAGGGAGAGGGAGGCGGGGTCCGGCACCGGGCCGCGAGCACGGTGTTGCTGGTGGTGCTGGTGGCCGGGCAGTTCATGGCGGTCCTGGACGCGTCGATCGTCAACGTCGCGGCCCCGGTGACGCGTTCGGACCTGCACGCCTCGGGGGCCGGATTGCAGTGGATGATTGCCGGCTACACGATCGCGTACGCGATGTTGCTGATCACCGGATCGCGGCTGGGAGCGATCTTCGGGTACGGCCGGGCCTACCTGGGTGGGCTCGGGCTGTTCACGCTCGCGTCGTTGGCGTGTGGACTGGCCACTTCGACGGGCGAGTTGGTGGCGTTCCGCTGTCTTCAGGGCGCGGGCGCCGCGTTGCTGGTGCCGCAGGTGTTGACGCTGATCCAGCGGCGGTTCGAGGGACGGCGGCGGACCGCGGCGATGGGGCTGTACCAGACCGCGATCGCCGGCGGCGCGGTCGTCGGGCAGATCCTCGGCGGAGTGCTGGTCAGCGCGGATCTGCTGGGCACCGGCTGGCGGCCGGTGTTCCTGGTCAACGTGCCGATCGGCGTGCTGTTGCTGGTGGTCGGATGGCGGGCGCTGGGCGGGGACCGTCCCGATCCCGCCGAGCGGACGGGCTGGAGTCGGTTGGACGTGCCGGGCGTGCTGGTGCTCGCGCCGGCGATGCTCGCGGTGGTGGTGCCGCTGGTGATGGGGCACGAGCAGGGTTGGCCGGTGTGGGGGTGGGTGTTGCTCGCGGCCGGGGTCGCCGGGTTGGGCCTGTTCGCGCTGGTCGAACGGGCGGTGGCGGCGCGCGGCGGGTCGCCGTTGGTGCCCGGTGCGGTGCTGCGCTCCCCCGGGCTGCTGTCCGGCGGGATCGCGCTGTTGATCGCGGTCGGCAGCTATAACGGGTTCCTGTTCACGCTCGCGCTGCACCTGCAATCCGGTCTCGGTGACAGTCCGCTGCGGGCGGGCTTGACCTATGTGCCGTGCGCGATCGGGTTCGCGGTCTCGGGCTTGTGGTGGGGGCGGCTGCCCGAGCGGATTCGGGCGCATGTCGGCTATCTGGGCTTCGCGCTGGTGTCGGTCTCGTACGTCGGCATGGCGGCCGCCGTGCACGGGGGCCGCGAGGGCGGCTTCGCGCTGGCGGTCGGGCTGGCCGGGATGGGCCTGGGGCAGGGCGCGGTGATCGGGCCACTGATGGCGAGCGCGCTCGGCCGGGTCCGGGCCGAACACGCGGGCGACGCGAGCGGCGTACTGGTCACGCTCATGCAGGTCGGCGCGGTGTTGGGGGTGGCCACGTACGGCACCACGTTCCTGTCCGCGACGGGCGTGGGTGCCCATGCCTCGGCGCACGCGGCGGTGGTGACGTTCGTGGCGCTGGCCGCGGTGAACCTGTGCGCGGCGGTGTGGGCGTGGCGCGTGGTCGCGCGGAGTCGGGCGGCGCGGGTCGCCTGATCGGTGGGAGGCCGGGCGGACGGCCGGGCCGACGGCGCGGTGTGACGCGTCCTCGGCGCCGGGGCGCCCGCCCGGCCGATCCCGGACACGCGCACACACGGGTGCGCCCGCGCCGGCCGGGCGGTCGGGCCCCCGGCCGGGCGGTCGGGCCCGTTCGGCCGGCGCGGGCGCACGCTTTCGCGGGTCGCTCCGAAGACCGCGCGTCGGGTGGGGCCCTCGCATCGGATGGAGCCCCTCGCGTCGGTTCGAGCGGGTGGTTCGGCTCCGCGAGGTCAGTCCCGTTCGGGCCAACGGCGGCCGGCCGCGCGCCGTGCGTCCTGCTCCGGCGAACGGCTCGACCGCGCACCCGATCCGGCTCCGCCTCCGGTGCCGGTGCCGGTTCCCGAGCCGGACGAGCCCGGATCCGCTCCCGCGGCCACACTCGAACCCACCTCGGATCCCGCGCGCGCACCCGCTCCCGACCCGGCGCCGGCCCGCTGCAGGAACTCGCCGTCCCGGTCGGGCCCGACGGATGCCGCCGCCGACGCCCGCGCGTCGGCGAGTTCCTCCGCCTCCGCCGCGGCCTTCGCCTGAAGGCCGGACATCGTGCGCAGCGGCACCTCCTTGATGAAGAAGACCAGGACGAACGCGACCGCCATGACGCACGCGGCGATCAGGAACACCAACTGCATCGCCTCGGAGAAGCCCTCCTTGAACGGCGCGGCCAGGCGCGGGTCCAGGTGCTGGATGAAGGACGAGTCGCTGAGCACGCCGGAACCCTGCGCGCCGCCGGGGTTCGGATTGCGGACCATCTCGATCACCGGCCCGTTGGCCGGGTCGGCGAGCACCGAGGGATCGGCCAGCGCGGCCTGGAACGCGGGCGTACGGGCGTCTTTGGTGAACGCCTTGGCGATCTCGCCGGAGACGTTGCTGAACAGCACCGACAGGAACACCGCGGTACCGGCGGTGGCGCCCATCTGCCGGAAGAAGGTCGCGGCCGAGGTGGCCACGCCCATGTCCCGGGCCGGGACCGCGTTCTGCACCACCAGGATCAGCGTCTGCATGCACTGGCCGAGGCCGATGCCGAGCAGGACCATGAACAGGCTCGTGGTCACCAGCGACGTCTCGGTGTCGACGTACAGCGCGAACAGCGCCATCGCGATCGCCGCGATGCCGGTGCCCAGGATCGGGAAGATCTTGTACCGGCCGGTCTTGGAGGTGATCTGGCCGGACAGGATGGACGAGCCCATCATCCCGGCCATCACCGGGATCATCAGCAGGCCGGCTTCGGTGGGGCCGGCGCCCTTGACGATCTGGAAGTACTGCGGGATCAGCATGAACCCGCCGAACATGGCCATCCCGAAGATCACGCCGATCAGCGACGCGAGGCTGAAGATCCGGTCGGCGAACAGGCGCATCGGGATCAGCGCGTCCTCGCCCATCCGGCGCTCGACCAGGATCCAGGTGACCACGCCGATGCCGCCGATCAGGTAGCAGGCGATCGAGGTGCCCGAGCCCCAGCCCCATTCGCGGCCCTGTTCGGCGACGATCAGCAGCGGCACGACGCCGAGGGTCAGCGTGATCGCGCCGAACCAGTCGATCCGGTGCGGACGGCGGGTGTGCGGGATGTGCAGCACCTTGGCGACGACCAGCAGGGCGAGCACGCCGACCGGCACGTTGACCAGGAACACCCAGCGCCAGCCCGCGATGCCGAGGATCTCGCCCTGTCCGGCGAAGAACCCGCCGACCAGTGGGCCCAGCACGCTGGAGGTGCCGAAGACGGCGAGGAAGTAGCCCTGGTAGCGGGCGCGTTCGCGCGGTGGCACGACGTCGCCGATGATCGCGAAGGCGAGCGACATCAGGCCGCCCGCGCCCAGGCCCTGCAACGCGCGGAAGCCGGCGAGTTCGTACATCGACGTGGAGAACGTGCAGGCCGCGGAGCCGACCACGAAGATCGTGATGGCGGCGAGGTAGAACGGGCGGCGGCCGTACAGGTCGGACAGCTTGCCGTACAGCGGCGTGGCGATCGTCGACGTGATGAGGTACGCGGTGGTCGCCCACGCCTGTTGGCTGAGGCCGTGCAGGTCGTCGGAGATGGTCCGGATCGCGGTCGAGACGATCGTCTGGTCCAGCGCGGCCAGGAACATGCCGGCCATCAGGCCGTACAGGATCGTCATGATCTGACGGTGGCTCAGGGCGCCTTCGCTCACGGCCTGTTGCGGGCCGGACTGCGGTTGCGGCTCGGTCATGCGGTAGTGCCTTCCGGTGCACCGGGCGCGGCCTCGCGCGTGGGTGCCTGGTCGCGTTCGAGATCGTCGTTGAAGCGGCCGAGGAGGCGCACGAGCGTTCGGCGCTCCTCGGCGGACCAGTCGCGGGTGACCCGGTCCAGTTCGGCCTGCCGGCGGCTGCGGTAGATCTCGAACGCCTGGTTGCCGGCGTCGGTCACCGCGAGCAGGGTGCCGCGACCGTCGCTGGGGTCCGGGCGGCGTTCGACCAGCCCGCGTTGGACCAGGGACGCGATCTGCCGGCTGACCGTGGACACGTCCAGGTAGGTCATCGCGGCCAGGTCGGTCACCCGGCGGGGGCCCTCCAGGGCGAGGTAGGCCAGCAGCAGCCGGTCTCCCCCGTCGGGCACGGGGCCGCCTTCGGCGCGGTTGCGCGCCTTGGCGGCGGCCGAGAGCCGCATGAGACGCGCGAGTTCGCGTCCCAGTTCGTCGGGTGCGCGGCCGGCTGTCGGCTCGTCACACGGTGTCGTCGCGGTATCGATGACCGCCCCCCTTGTCGCTCGCCACGCGTTAACTGCATGGCTCAACCAACAATAGCGCTCTCCACCAACGCGCCCGATTCGCGCCTCCTCGGCCGAGGCCCTGCCGATTCCGCGGGCGGGGCCGCGTCCCGGGGAATCTCGCAAGCACGTCCCGTCGGACCGACCATCCCCGCTCGACGGCCGCGGCCCCGTCGCCTCCGAAGCCGGGCGGCCGACGGGCCGCCCAATCGGGACGGCGGTGACCGGACGGGGCCCACCCGGCGGACGTGCTACCGGGCGCCGGCCGCCTCGGCGGGGGCCGCGTCGGACCGGTCGGCCGACCGCTCGATGCTTTCGGCGGCCGGCGCGGACGGCTGAGCGCCGGGACCGCCCGCCGGTGTCGCGCCCGCCTTCGGCGCCGGGCGCGGCCCGGACTGCGGCGCTGGCGGCGCGGCGGGGCGTACCGCGACGCAGGGGTCGAGCGCGCCCGCCCCGCCCGGAGCGGCCCCCGGGTCCACACCCGAGCCCGAGCTCACGCCCGGCGTCGGCCCACCGTCCGCGCCGACCGACCCCTCGGGCGCGCCCTCCGCGGCCGCCTCCGCGAGGCCAGCGCCATCGACCGCGTTGCCACCGTCGACCGCATCGGCGGCCTCGGCCGCACCACGACTCACACCCGCCGCATCCGCCTCGTCCACGGCCGCCCCGTCCACGGCCGCCTCGTCCACACCCGGCCGACCCGGGCCGGCGCTTGCGCCCGCCCCGCCCGCACCCGTGCCGCCGTCCGCCCGCCCCGCCACCGGGGTGGCCCCGCCGGCCCGCTTGGGCCCGGCCTTCTTGGCCCCCGGGCGCTTGTCCGGCTCGCGGTAGCCCAACTTGCGCAGCTCCTCCGGCGTCCAGCCACCCGCCAACGCGTCCGCCCAGGCCTTGAGCGCGCGCTGCTCGCCCTCGGCGGCGGCCTTGAGCAGCGGTTCCAACTCGGCCGCCGACGTGGCCAGTTCGCGGATCAGTTCGATGCGCCGGTCAAGGAGGGCGCGAGCGGCCACCTCCGCGTCACGAATCATTGCGTCATCGGTCATGCACGCACCGTAATGGACATGTCGGCGCACCGGAAAATCGACAAGCCGATGACCCACCGGCCCATCACCCCTCCGAACGCCCCCGACCCCGCCCGCGAAAGTCCTCCCGATCCACCCCACCCCCACCCCTCGGCCCGCGTGACGAGCGGCACGGAACTCGACCCATGCTCATCTGACTGTCCGTCAGCTATGGTGACGAGGTGCCTGTCTCGCGACTATTGGGCGCTCGTGCGAGGTACCCGACGGGTGTCCTGCCGGGTCCCGGGCATCACGGCTGCAGCAGGCTCGGCCGGCCGGTCGACCGCGCGGCACACGTACGACCGCACAACAGGGAGTGAGTGACCATGCGCGTGGGAGAGGTGGCAGGCGCGGACCTGCAACGCTTCGGGAAGCCGCTCGACGGGATCCGGGTCCTTGCCATCGAACAGATGCAGGCGCTCCCCTACGCCACGCAGATGCTCGCCCGCCTGGGCGCGGAGGTCATCAAGATCGAGTCGCCGGGCATCGGCGAGTCCGGGCGCGCCGCGCTGCCGATGATGACCGACCCGCTCGGCCGCCGCGTCGGCGTCACCTTCCTGCGCAACAACCTCGGCAAGCGCAGCGTCACGGTCGACCTCAAGCACCCCGAGGGGCGCGAGATAGTGCTGCGCCTGGCCGAGAAGGCGGACATCGTCTGCGAGAACTTCAAGCCCGGTACGGCCGGCCGACTGGGCCTGGGCTTCGAGGACATCGCCGCCGTCAACCCGCGCGCGATCTACCTCTCCGTGTCCGGCTTCGGCAACACCACCGCGTCGCCGTACGCGTCCTGGCCCGCGTACGCCCCGGTCGCCGAGGGCATGGCGGGGCTGTACGACTTCAAGCGCGACCCGAACACCGCGCCGGTGGTCTCCCCGCTCGGCGCGCTCGGCGATTCGGGCTCGGCGCTGTTCGCGGTGATCGGCGTGCTGGCCGCGCTGCGCCATCGGGACGCCACCGGCGTCGGTCAGTATGTGGACATCTCCATGTTCGACGCGATGGTCGCGCTCAACGACGCGGGGATCAGTTACTGGTCGATGGGGTTGAAGGACCCCGGCCTCGCGCCGCTGATCAACCACTCGTTCCGGGCCTTCGACGGCTACTTCCTGATCCAGTGCGCGCGCCCGCACATGTTCGAGGCGCTCGCCGACCTGGTCGGCAGGCCGGAGTGGAAGAGCGATCCGCGGCTGAGCGGCCCGCAGGAGTGGTTCGACCACATCGAGGACATCCTGCGCCCGGGCATCGAGGAATGGGCGGCGGACAAGTCCCGCCTGCAGGCGTGTGCGGCGCTGAGCGGGGTGGGCGTCGCGTCCGGTCCGGTCTACAACCCCGGCGACGTGATCGAGGACGAGCACGTGCGCAATCGCAACATGATCGTCGAGATGGAGCGCACCGACGGCGACCCGGCGCCGGTGCTGTCGCCGGGCAACCCGGTCAAGCTCTCCCGGGTCGCCGAGGGCCCCGAGACCCGGGTGCCCTGGGTCGGCGAGCACACCGCCGAGGTGCTCGGGGCCGAACTGGGCCTGTCCCGCGCGGAGATAGACCGCCTCGCGGCCGACGGCGCGATCGGCTTGGAGACCCCGTAGCCGAGCACGCACTCCCCCAACCCATCCCGCACGGCGGCCCGCAGCGGCGGGCGGCCACGCGACAACGCGACGAACCCCAAGTGGAACGAGGCGGAAGCGGAGAAATGACGACTGACGGAACCGCAGTTTCGACGGGACGCGGCATCCTCGGGTACGGGGCGTATCTCCCCTACCGGCGCCTCGACCGCAAGAGCATCGCCGCCGTGGCCGGCACCGGCGGCGGCAAGGGCACCCGCACGGTCGCCTCCTTCGACGAGGACACCACCACGCTGGGCGTCGAGGCCGCCCGCAACACGCTGCGCGCGACGCCCGGGATCCGCCCGCGCGCGCTGCTGTTCGCCACGGTGGCACCCGCGTACGCGGACCGCACCAACGCGACCGTGATGCACGCCGCGCTGCGCCTGGACGGCTCGGTGCCCGCGATGGACGCCACCGGCTCGGTGCGCTCGGCGGCCGGTCTGCTCCGGCTCGCGCTGGACGGCGCCGGCAGCTCGCTCGTGGTCGGCGCCGACATCCGGGTCGGCCTGCCCGGCAGCGGCGACGAGGCGGCCGGCGGCGACGGCGCGGCCGCGCTGCTGGTCGGCTCGCCCGCCGACGGCCCGGTGCTGGCCGAGTACCTCGGCGGCGCGTCCGCCACCGCCGAGTTCGTCGACCGCTGGCGCACTCCGGGCGATGTGCGCTCGAAGTTGTGGGAGGAGAAGTTCGGCGAGAACAACTACCTCGCCGCAGGTCGCCAGGCCTGGACCGACGCGCTCAAGGCGACCGGTCTGACCGCCGACCACGTCGACCACGCGGTGATCGCCGGGCTGCACGGCCGCGCGGTCGCCGGGCTGGGCCGCAGGCTCGGGGTCCGCGAGGGCGTCCTGGGCGACGACCTCGCGAGCACCGTGGGCAACACCGGCGCGGCGCACCCGGGACTGCTGCTGAGCGCGACGCTGGAGCGCGCCGAGCCGGGCGCGGTCGTCGCGCTGGTCGTGCTCTCCGACGGCGCCGACGTGTTCCTGTTCCGCACCACCGACGCGCTCGCGACCTACCGGCCCACCCGCACGGTCGCCGAGCAGGTCGCCGGCGGCGCGCCGCTGCCGTACGGCAAGTACCTCGCGTGGCGCGGGCTGCTCCCGGTGGAACCGCCGCGCCGGCCCGAGCCCGCCCGCACCTCGTCCTCGGCCGCCGTGCGCTCGGTGGAGTGGAAGTACGGCTTCGTCGGCTCGCGCGATCGCGAGAGCGGCGCCGTGCACCTGCCGCCGCAGCGGGTCTCGATGACCGGTGGCAACGTGGACGACATGGAGCCGGTGCCCACCGCCGACGTGCTCGGCACGGTCAAGACGTTCACCGTGGACCGGATGGCCTACTCGCCCAGCCCGCCGGTGGTGTTCGCGGTCGTGGACTTCGACGACCCCGCGGGGGGCGAAGCGGCTTCCGTCGAGGGCGGTGGCGGGCGACGGGTGGGAGGCCGGTTGCCGATCGAGCTGACCGACATGGACGCGACCGAGGTGGCCATCGGCGACCGGGTCGAGCCGACCTTCCGCCGGCTGGGCACCGCCGACGGCATCCACAACTACTTCTGGAAGGCCCGCCCCGTGCGGACCGCCCGAGCCGCCGAGGAGGCATAGGCATGGGATCGCACGGCATCAAGGACCGCGTCGCCATCATCGGGATGGGTTGCACCCCCTTCGTCGAACACTGGGACAAGGGCACCGACGACCTGCTGATCGAGGCGACCACCGAGGCGTTCGCGAACGCCGGCGTGGCGCGGGAGCAAGTCGACGCGTACTGGCTGGGCACCGCGCAGTCGGGCATGTCCGGACTGACCCTGGCCAAGCCGCTGCAACTGCAGGGCAAGCCGGTCACCCGCGTGGAGAACATGTGCGCGA
>NZ_JBSFEO010000020.1:0-183835 GCF_053594475.1 Embleya sp. NPDC001921 | reverse complement strand
TTGCGGGGGAAAGAAAAAGCGGCGCCTCGCTCGGGGCTTCGTGTCCCTCCGCTTCGCTCCGGGCCACGAAGCCCGAAACCGCGGCTCCGCCGCTCTCCGCGCTGCGCGCGTCGATCACTGGGGTGGGCGCGGGTCGGGGGCGCTGACGCGCCGGGGGTGGGGCGCCGGGGGGGGTGGCACACCGGGGGACGCGCTTGGGGGTGACGCGCCGGGGGCTAGGAGCCGATCCGCTCGCGCAGCTTGCGGCCCTTCTCGGTCGCCTGCGCCTTCAGCTCGGCCTGGAACGCGGTCATCCGCGCCAGCAGCGCCGGATCGTGCGCCGCCAGCATCCGCACCGCGAGCAGCCCGGCGTTGCGCGCGCCGCCGATCGAGACGGTGGCCACCGGCACGCCGGCCGGCATCTGCACGATCGACAACAACGAGTCCATGCCGTCCAGGTACTTGAGCGGCACCGGTACACCGATCACCGGCAGCGGGGTGACCGAGGCGAGCATCCCGGGCAGGTGCGCGGCGCCGCCCGCGCCCGCGATGATCGCCTTGAGGCCGCGCCCGGCCGCGCTCGTGCCGTACTCGATCATCTCCTGCGGCATCCGGTGCGCGGAGACCACGTCGGCCTCGTACGCGATCCCGAACTCGTCCATGACCTGCGCGGCGAGTTCCATCACCGGCCAGTCCGAGTCGGACCCCATGACGATGCCGACGACGGGCTGCGTGCTCATTCGGTGATGTCCCCTCGGAGGTAGTCGGCGGCGTGCCGGGCGCGCTCGCGCACGTCCGCCAGGTCGTCGCCGCACACGGTGACGTGCCCGACCTTGCGGCCGGCCTTCACGTCCTTGCCGTACATGTGCACCTTGACCCCGGGATCGCGGGCCATCACGTGCAGGTACGGGCGGTACATGTCCGGGTAGTCGCCGCCGAGCACGTTGACCATCACGGTCCACGGCGCCCGGGCGCGCGGGTCGCCCAGCGGCAGGTCGAGCACCGCGCGCAGGTGGTTCTCGAACTGCGAGGTGACCGCGCCGTCGATGCTCCAGTGCCCACTGTTGTGCGGACGCATGGCCAGCTCGTTGACCAGGATCCGGCCGTCGGTGGTCTCGAACAGTTCGACCGCGAGGTGTCCGGTCACATGCAGCTCGCCCGCGATCGACAGCGCGATCCGCTGCGCCCGCACCGCGAGCTCCTCGGCCAGGTCCGGCGCGGGCGCGATCACCTCGCGGCACACGCCGTCCACCTGGATCGACTCGACCACGGGATAGGCCACCGCCTGGCCGTGCGGCGAGCGCACCACGCAGGCCGCCAGCTCGCGGGTGAAGTCGACCTTCTCCTCGGCGAGCACCGGCACCCCGGCCGCGAACGGCACGGCGGCCTCGTCCTCGCCGCGCACGATCCACACGCCCTTGCCGTCGTAACCGCCGCGGGTGGTCTTGAGCACCACCGGCCAGCCGCCCACCTCGGCGGCGAACGCCGCGACGTCGGCCGGATCGGTCACGATCCGGTTGCGCGGGCACGGCACGCCGATCTCGGCCAGCCGGGCGCGCATGACGCCCTTGTCCTGGGCGTGCACCAGGGCCCTCGGACTCGGCCGCACGGCCACGCCGTCGGCCTCCAGGGCGTCCAGGAGCGCGGTGGGCACCTGTTCGTGGTCGAAGGTGACCACGTCACAGCCCTGCGCGAAGCGGCGCAGGTCGGCGAGGTCGTCCTCACTGCCGAGCACGACGTCGCCGACGACCTGGGCCGCGGATTCGGACGGGGATGCGGCGAGTACGCGAAAGCGGGCGCCGAGCGGGATTGCGGCCTGGTGCGTCATACGGGCGAGCTGGCCGCCGCCGACCATGCCGACGACTGGGAACGTCACGGGGGAAGGGTACCGACCCGACCCGGGTGGGCGTGTCGGCGGGCGTTCCGGGCGCCGCCGAGCAGGGCCCGAACGACATGTACCGGATGGGGTGGAAGATGTTCCGGTAAAGAGTCCGCAACGGGAGGGAGACCGCGCGCCGATGCCGAACGGCCGCGGCGGCTACCCTCGTCGGGTGAGTCGTCATGCCGATAGCACCCGCGGAGCCACAGCAGCGTCCGGGCCGTCGCCCGTCGACGCACGTCCCGACACGGTCGGCAGGCCGCCCGCGAGCCGGGTCGCGCGCTTTCGCGCCGAGGTCACCCAATTCCTGGTCGCGGGCGGGCTCGCCTACGCGGTGGACGTACTCGTGTTCAACCTCGGCCTCTCGCTCGGCATGGGCGGGGTCGCGGCGAAGATCATGTCCTCGATCCCGGCGACGATCGTCGCCTACGTCGGTAACCGGTACTGGACCTATCGGCATCGGGACCGCACCGGCGTCGGCCGCGAATACACCCTCTTCTTCGTGTTCAGCGCGATCGCGGCGGGCATCCAGGCATCGAGTGTGTACGTCTCGCACACCCTGATGGGCTACGAGAGCAAGCTCGCCGACAACATCTCGGCGAACATCGTCGGTATGGCCCTCGGCACGCTGTTCCGCTTCTGGGCATTCCGCACCTGGGTGTTCAAGCACAAACGGCCGGAATCCGTGCCGGTCGTCGAAGGTGGCATGTCGTGAAGGCGCTCCGGGATTGGTACGGCCGGGTCGGACACCTGCTGCACGAGACGCTGAAGTTCGGCGCCGTGGGCGGCTTCGGCGTGATCGTCAACGTGATCGTGTTCAACATCTGCCGCAACCACCTGGGCCTGGCCTCGGTGCGCTCGTCGATGATCTCGACCGCCATCGCGATCGTGGTCAACTACCTGGGCAACCGGTACTGGGCCTTCCGACACCGGACGTCCGAGGACAGTCGCCGCGAGTTCGTGCTGTTCATGGTGTTCAGCGGGGTCGGTATGGCGATCGAGGCGGGCACCGTGGCCGTCTCGCACTACTGGCTCGGCTACCCCTCGCTGCTCGCGGACAACGTCGCCAAGTACGCGGTCGGCCTGCCGCTGGGAACACTGTTCCGCTTCTGGTCCTACCGCACGTGGGTGTTCACCGGCACCCGCCAGGTCGACCGCAAGGCGGTCCGGGTGGTCGCGCCGCAGGCGACCGAGGACGCCGCGGAGGGCGACGCGCGGCCGGGCGGGGCGCGCCTGGACTCCGAGGCGGCCCGGCTGGTCGAGGACGAGAGCGAGACGTCCCGGGCCTGAGGCCCGGGACTTGAAGGCTCGGGGCTCGAAGGCTCGGGATCCGAAGGACCCTAGTTCGAAGGACCGGGATCCGAGGGACCGAAGTTCGAAGGACCGGAGATCGAAGGCTTGGGGTTCGAAGGCCCGAAGGCCTCACCCCGGCGGTTCCTCCGGGTGGGCCGCCAGGAACACCGCGAACACCGGCGGGCGCTGCTGGAGCAGTTCCAGGCGGCCGCCGTCCGCCTCGGCCAGGTCGCGGGCGACCGCGAGGCCCAGTCCGGTCGAGTTGTGGCCGCTGACCGCCCGCTCGAACACCCGCGCGCCCAGCTCGTCGGGCACTCCCGTGCCCTCGTCCTCGACCTCGACCACCACCGACGTACCGGTCGTCCGGGTCCGGATGTTCACCGCGCCCGCGCCGTGCATGAGGGTGTTCTCGACCAGCGTCGCGAGCACCTGGGACAGCGCGCCGGGCGTGGCCACGGCGGTCAGCCCACGCTCCCCCTCGACCCGGATGTTGCGCTTGGCCTCGCGGAAGTTGGGCCGCCACTCGTCGATCTGCTGCTGGATCACGTCGTCCACCCGCACGGTGACCGCGGACATGTTGCGCGGGTCGCGCCCGCCGCTGCCGCGCCGGCTGCTGGTCAGCAGCCGCTGCACCACGTCGGTGAGCCGCTCCACCTGGGAGAGCGCGATCGCGGCCTCCTCCTTGACGGTCTCCGGGTCCTCGGTCGCGACGATCTCCTCGAGGCGCATCGAGAGCGCGGTGAGCGGGGTGCGCAGTTGGTGCGAGGCGTCCGCGGCGAGTCGGCGCTCGGCGGTGAGCATCCGGGCGATGCGTTCGGCGCTCTGGTCCAGCACCTCGGCCACCCGATCCAGTTCGGGTACGCCGTACCGGCGGTGTCGGGGTCGGGGGTCGCCGGAGCCGAGCCGTTCGGCGGTCTCGGCCAGGTCGGTCAGCGGGCGGGCCAGCCGACGGGCCTGCCACACGGCGAGGGCGGCGGCGGCCGCGACGGCGAGCAGCGCGACACCGAGGATCAACAGGAGGGATTCGCGGATCTTGCCGGTGACCCGCTCGCGCGGCTCGCCGACGGTGACCGAGTCGCCCATCTCGCCGTGCATGTCCTTCTCGAAGACCCGGCCGCTCGGTTTGTCGCCGATCACCAGCGGGGCCTCACCCGGCAGCCGCACGATCGCGTAGCGATGCGGTTCGATCTGGCGGTGCAGCAGTTCCGCGTCCGAGCGTTCACCGGAGGCCAGCCGCAGCTCGACGACCTCCAGGATGCGCGCGGCCTCGGCCTTGAGGCTGTCGCCGGCGCTGTTCTCGATCGCGTGCGTCTCCACGAACGCCAAGGGCACGCCGAGGACCGCCACGACGACCAGGACCACGCCGAGCGTGGTGTTGATGAGCCTGCGACGCAAGGTTGGTCCCGTCAGCTTTCCGAGGTCGGTTCCCGCGAAGTCGGCCCGGCTCGAAATCAGCTCTTCTCGAAGCGGAAGCCCACGCCGCGCACGGTGGTGATGTACCGGGGGTTGCCCGCGTCGTCGCCGAGCTTCTTGCGCAGCCACGAGATGTGCATGTCCAGCGTCTTGGTGGAACTCCACCACGTGGTGTCCCACACCTCGCGCATGAGCTGGTCACGGGTGACCACCCGGCCGGCGTCGCGCACGAGCACCCGCAGCAGGTCGAACTCCTTGGCGGTGAGCTGGAGCTCCTCCTCGCCGATCCAGGCGCGGTGCGAGTCGACGTCGATACGTACGCCGTGCACCCCCTGGCCGACGTCGGCGGCGCCGCGCCGCAGCAGCGCGCGAACACGCGCGAGCAGCTCGGCGAGCCGGAAGGGCTTGGTGACGTAGTCGTCGGCACCGGCATCGAGGCCGACCACTGTGTCCACTTCGTCGGCGCGCGCGGTCAGGACCAGCACCGGGAAGCCGTGCCCTTCGGCACGCAGCCGCCGGCACACCTCCAGGCCGTCCATCCCGGGCAGACCGAGGTCGAGGACGAGCAGGTCCACCCCGCTCTGCGCGGCGCATTCGAGAGCGCTTGGGCCGTCCTCGCGCACCTCGACCTCGTAGCCCTCTCGGCGCAACGCACGCGCGAGCGGTTCGGAGATGGATGCGTCGTCCTCGGCGAGCAGTACGCGGGTCATGACCTTGATGTTACTGAGCCATCGGCTCGAGGTTGACGAGCTCCGGCCGACAGACCTGCGGCGGCCGGAAATCGGCGGGGATTTTTCGCTGATCGGAGGGCTGTGACGAAATCTGCCCGAACCGGAGCGGATCGTCCCCGGACGTGCGCCGCCGCCACGCCGACGGCGGGCCCGTCACCATTCGTCGTCCGAGTGCCGACGCCACGAGTACACCATCGTGACCGCGGCCATCAGCAGGATCAGCGCGCCGCCCACGATCATCACGATCGTGCCGCCGGAGACGTCGCCGTCGTCCTCGCCCCGGCTCACGACGTCGACGCCCTTTCGGCCGGCTTCCCGGGCGACCTCGCCCACACTCGCGACCGGGCTCTCCGCGAGCGTTATCGGGCCCTGTGCCGACGCCTGGCCCGATATCGCGGGCGGCACGGCACCCGGATCGCCCGGGTCGCCGGACGGCGCGTCCACGCCCTTCGCCGACAGGTCGACCCGGAGCGTGGTCGCGGGCGGCGCGGGTGCGGTCGGGAAGCACGTGGTGATCTGGTCGCCGAAGATCGCGGTGCTGGTGACCATCTTGCCCGGGGCGATCCGGATGTCGCCCCTGGCGTCGAGCGGCACGGTGACCTCGCCTTCGTACGGCGGCACCACGATCTGCGCCGGCGTACCCGGGATGTCGACCCGCATCTTCGGGCCCTGGAGCGTGAGTTCGCCACTCGCGCCGCCGGAGAGCACGAGTTGGATGGACGGGGTCAGCGGGGTGCCGGGGAACGGCAGCGGGCTGGTCGCGGGGCTGCCGCCGAGGGTGACCTTGATCCGCACCCTGTCGCCGGGGCGGACCGGCTCGCTCGGCGCCTCCAGCGTGATCTGCTGCGGGCCGTCGACCGCGGGCTGATCCAGCGGGATGACGCAGTGCACCTGCACGGTCAGTGGTTCCGCCGCGCCGGCGGGCGGGGCGAGCGCGAGCGCCGGGCCGACCGTGCAGCCCAGGGCGAGGGCGGCGCTCGCCAAGCGTGGAGCCGAGAGAGCCATCGGGGGTCGCGTTCCCTTCTGATGGTGGCGGGACGTGCGGGTGTGGGGGCGAGGCGTGCGGGGGTGGGGGCGAGGCTTGCGGGTGACGTTATTACGGGTTCGGGTGCGGCGGGAGTCGGCACATCGGGCCGGGAATCTCCCGGAGCGCGGTCGACCGGGGCGCGAGACGGCGGAAGGGCCCTCCGTCGGGTGAGGACCGACTGGAGGACCCTTCGCGTCACGTGCTGCCGGGTGGAGTTCGACCCGGTCCGCTCATCGTGCCCGGCGCGACGCCCGGCCGGCGCCGCGCGCGGACGCGATGTCAGACCTGGTTGCGAATCCGTCGACGGTAGGGCACGAACAACATCAGCGCGATCGCGCCGAGCACCGCGGTCCCGGCCGCCATCGCGAACGCGGTCATGCCGCCGCCGGAGGCGCCGGTGTTCGCGAGGTCGCCCGTGGTTCCACCGGAACTGCCGCCGTTGGAGCCGACGTTGCCCGTGGGGGACTGGGTCAGGGTGGGCGGCGGGGTGCCCTGGTCACCGCTGGCCTTGAGGGTGGCCGACACGGATGTGTTGGTGACCGTGCAGGTCGTGGTGGACCGGGCCTTGATGGTGCCCAGCGACGCGTTGGTGGAGATCTTCAGCTGACCGGGCTTGAAGGAGAAGTCGCCACCGCCCCACACGTCGAACTTGCCGGTGATCGGACCGTCCAGGGTCAGCGGGTCACCGGAGTTGACCTTGAGCGCCTTCTCCGGGCCGGTCAGGTCCAGGGACCGCTTGTTCGCCCCTTCCTCCACGTCGATGGTGAAGGTCGGAACGAACTTGAGGTCGATGTTGCTGCCGGGCAGGCCCGCCGGTGCCTTGCCGACCAGGTTGTCCTTGAACTTGGCCGAGATGTCGACCTTGTCGCCCTTCTTGGCCGTGCTGGGGACGGTGATGGTGACGCCGTAGGTCGCGGTCGTGTCCGGGATGTTGACCGGGAAGTCCTCGACCTTGGTCTTGCACGCGTAGTCGACGTTCACCTCCTTGCCGTTCGGCGGTCCCTGGGTGCCGGGCGGCTCGGTGGTGGGGGGCTGCGACGTCGGCGGCTGCGAGGTCGGTGGCCGGGACGACGGCGGCGGCGAGGACGGCGGCGGGGTCCCGCCCACGTCGACCTTGATGGTGCCCAGCTTCGGCGTGCCGTTCACGGTGCACGGCACGTCGATGGCACCGGCCGCGTTGAGGACCAGCTTGGTCGGCGTGATGTCGATGTCGCCCGTGGCGTCGGACGGCACCTTGATCTTCGCGTTGAACGGGGGAAGCGTGATCGGCTGTCCCTCGGTGACCTGGATCTTGCCGCTCTCGCCCACGATCTTCGTGGTCTGGGTCGAACCCCCCGACGCCTTGGCGTCGAACGTGGCGGTGAAGTCCACCGGGTCGGGCAGGGTGACCGGCCCGTTGACGGGGGTCGCGCCCATGGTCATCTTGACCGTGGCCTCGCCGCCCGGCGCGGTCTTGCCGGTGGGCACCTCCATCGCGATGTTGAAGTCGGCGGTGACGTCCGGGGAACCGGGCGGGTACGGGATCTGGCAGGTCATGTTGACCTTGACCGAGTCGGCCGCCTGCGCGGCCGGCGCCAGCACGACCATGCCGGTGCCACCGGCGACCAGCATGCCGCCGATCGCGGCTGTGGCGAGTCTTGTCTTGGCCTTGCTCATCAGGTTGTGCTCCCTTCGTCGGGGCGGGACCCACCCCGTCGTTTTGGTCAGCTGAGCGTGAGCGTCAAGGTCGCCGAGTAGCTCTCGGCCGACGTGTTCCGGTCCGGCAGCCGCAGGGTCAGCTCCGCACCGACGTCGAACTCACCCCCCGTGACACTCGGTGACGACGATGTCGAGCACAGGGTCGCCGTGCGGCTCGACTGCGCCCGGTTGCCGGGTTTCGCCGAGCTGGGATACGGGCCGCGTCCCGGGTGTGGCGTGCAGTACGGATCCCAGACGAGGTTGTGCGCCTCGATCCGGGTTCCGTTCTCCGCCCGGAAGTCGGACATCGCGCCGGTGAGGGTCCACCCGTTGCGCGACCCGCGAAAGTCCTGCACGAGCATCGGATTCAGCGCGCCCCTGGCGGTACCGCTGACCCGATCCACGGTGAGCCGGCTCTGTCCGGTGCTCGGTGTACTGACGGCCAGGACGCCCGGGTTGATGTTGCCGTCCACCCGGGCCGGGGACCGAGGTTGCTCGATCCTGGTGTCCCAGTCCAGGTCTCCCCCGCCGGAGATCGGTCCGCCGCCGTCGCTGCCACCGGAGGTGGACCCGGATCCGCTGCCGGGCGCGTCCGGGCCGGTCGAACCGTCGCTCGGTGGAGGGGAGTTCGTGGGTTCGCCGGCGCCGGTGGGGGCGGGTCGAAAGGTGCCGCCGCCGCTCGGACCGGCCTGATCGGTGACGTTGGTGTGCGACGGCCCGAACTCGCCGCCGCCCGGGCCGTAGTAGAACCCGAGCACGGTGCCGACGACCGCGGTCGTCGCGATCAGGGCGCCGAGCCCCTTGCCGGGTCGCCTGGTCATCGTTCCGGCCCCCCGGACTCGCCGGCGCGCGGATGATCGTCCTCGCCCGCCTCGGAACCCGCGTACAGCGGACCGCCGATCACCACCGTCTCGACCATCGAACGAATCGGCCGCTTGCTCAGGTCGACCGGCTCGGCGCCGGCTTCGGTCGGGCGCCGGTTGGCCGTCCTGGATTCCGACGCACCGTCATCCGCCTTGTCCTCGGCGGACTTTCGGTTCTTGTCGCCCCCGGCCAGGCGGGACGGGGGCTCGGCCAGGCCGACTTCGCGTTCGCGCTCGCTCGTACGGCGGGCCCGTTGCTCCCCGATGAGTTCGACGATCCGCAGGAACAGCCGCCACGCCGCCACCGGGACCACGATCACCAGGAGCGCGCCGAAGATGTAGACACCCCACGGACGACCGACCTCCAGGGCCTGCTCGTCCACGACCTGGTTGTCGTACGTCACCCGCCAACTGAAGGTGCCGTGTTGACGGGGTTTCAGTTCCACCGGGAGCGAGATCGTGGTGCGCTTGCCCGGCGGGATGACGATGTGCGACTCGTAGTCTTCCCAGGTCGGGGCGTAGACCCCTTGGTAGAAGCCGATCCGGAAGGTCGGGTTGATGATGGGCGACTGCCCCATGTTGCCCACCTCGATCCGGAACCGGCGCTGCACGGGCGAGCCGAACCACGTGAAGATCGAGTCCTCGCCGGCCATGTGGCTGTCGATGAAGACGAGTCGACCGGGCGTCTTGACCGTCTGCGGCAACGGGGCGTACGGCGCTCCGTCGATCTCCAGCGGCACGCTCGCGTCCTTGGCCGGGCCGTTCATGATCACCGCGATCCGGACCACACACGGGCACGGGGACGGCGGGATGGCGGCGGTCAGGGTGATCGAGACGTTGCCGCCCGCGTCCACGGTGCCGCTCGCGGCACTGGCCGCCGCGCAGTTGACCGTGCCGCGCAGGCCGTTCTCCCCGCAGATGCTCGCCTGCACCAGGGAACCGGGAGTCCAGTCGCCGCCGACGACCGAGACCTTGTCCCCGGCCGCGACCTTGCCCGGGTCGATCGACGCGCTCGGTGCCGCGCCCGGCGCGGGGTCCGCCGCACGCGCGGGCGCCGTGCCGCCGAGGGCAACCAGCCCCAGCAACAGCACGGCGATCAGCGCGAGAGCGGTACCGCGCGTGCGGCCGACCCGAACTGCGTGACTGACCCGGTTGCCCATGATCAACGGCCGACCCCCGCGGAATCGGCGGAGTCCTCGGCGGTCGGCGCGTCCGCGCGAGGGCGCGCCGGCGGTTGCTTGCCCTTCGGGCGCTTGACGGCCTTCTTGGCGGGTGCGGCCTCGGTGGCGGGCTCGGCGGACCCGGCGGGCTCGGCGGGCTCGGCGGCGGTTTCGGTGGCCGGTTCGGCGGCGGGCTTCGCACCGGGCGCGGCCTCGGGCGCGGCGTCCGCGACGTCGGGCACTTCCTCAACGGGCTTGTCCATGGCAGGAGTTTGCTCGGCGGCGACCCCACCGGACACGGCAGCCTCGTCGGCCGGCTTCTCCTCGACGGCGTCGCCGTCCGCCGCGTCGCCCTCGCTCGCCGCGGCCTCGCAGGCCGTGGCCTCGGTCGGCTTCTCCGCGGTCTGCTCGGCCTGCGTACCCTTCTCGATCACGACCGGCTCGGCATCGGCCTCGGCGACCTCGGCCGGTATCCCGCTCTTCGCCTCGGCCCGCTCGGGCTCCCCTGAAGTCTCCGCCGCCGCCTTCGCGGGCTCGGCCGGCACCGGCTCCTCGACCGCAGGCTCGGTCTCGGTCTCGGGCTTCCCGGAGTTCTCCGCGTGCTCCGCGACGGTCTCGCCGGCGGGCGCGGACGCGGCCGGGACCGGCGGCAGCACGGTGGTGTCGTCGGTCGGACCGACCGGACCGCTCGGCTTGGCCGGGTCGCCGCCCTTGCCCTTGCGACGGTTGCGCCACAGGCCCCAGCCGACGCCGGCGACCAGCAGGAGCGCGGCCAGGGTGACCAGGCTGGGCCACGGCACGGCCGTGTACGACGCGCTCGCGTCGTCCTCGAGGTTCTGGTCCGCGACCTTGCCGTCGACCTTGACCGTGACGTGGTCCAGTCGCGGAGCGTCCTTCCACTCCACGACCTTCTCCACGGTCGAGCCCGGCAGGATCTCGGCGCCCTCCTCGACCTTGCTCATCAGCTTGCGCCCGAACAGCCCCTCGGCCTTCAGATCGAACTTGGGGCGCAGGATCACGTTGCCCCGGTTGATGATGCGGTAGGTGATCTTCGCGTCGCTGGAGCCGAAGAACTGCCCGAAGCCGGCGTCCCGTTCGACCTCGACCTTTTGGATGTCCATCGCCGGCAACGCGTCGCCCTGCACCCGCAGGTAGACCCGGGCGCCGATCTGGCGCTGGATGTTGACCTTGATCTGCCCCTGCTGCTGGGTGCCCTCGATCGCGGTGTTGAGCGCGACCACGGCGCCGGGGTGGTCACCGGGAGTCGCGTTCGGCGGGATCACGATGTTGAACGGGACCTGGCGCTTCTCCCCCGGCTGCAGGGTCAGCGTCTGGTTCTCCGGCGCCACCTGGATCCAGGTACCGACGTCCTTCTGCTTGTCGGTGACCGTGCGCAGCGCGAAGCCGCCGTCGCGCGGCGTGTTGTACGCGTCCGCGCCGAACAGCTTCATGGTGAGCGGCGCCTGGCTCGTGTTGTGCACCGTCACCACGTCGGGGACGGTGGTGCCGGCGGCGCCTTCGAGGAAGAAGTAGCGACGAGCGTTCTGGCTCGTGCCGTCGGGCACGTACGGATCGACCGACCATTCGCCGTTGCCCGCGGCCGACGCGGGGGTCGGCGCGACCAGCGTCAGGGACGCGAACAGCGTGGCCAACACCGCGAACACGGTGGCCAGGGATCGGGTACGTCCGCCTTGCCGGCGGCTGTGTGGGGCCGGGGTGCCCGTCATCGGTGTCTCCAGCGAGTCTGTGTGCTGCGGATCGAAAGGGCCGGCTTCGGGAGCGGATCCGAAGGGCCCGCGCTGTGTGCCTGGGTGGTGCGGGCGCGGATCGGGCGGGTGCGGTGTGGGCGGGACGGGCCGGCTGCCCGCCCCACCCTCCGCTCTGCGTCGATCCGCAGCGGCCCGCTCCGGCGGACCGTGCGCCACGGATGGTTTTCCGTGGCGCACGGGCCCCCGGTGTCGAGGCCGTTCGAGGTCTCCGCGCCGGACGGGGTCCGGACGGAGATTTCGGTCAGGAGATGGAGAGCGTGAGCGTCGCGCTGTAGTTGCCGGGCGCCTGGTAGGCCGGAACCGCCAGGGACAGACCCGCGTCGGCCGCGAACGTGCCACCGGTGACGTCCGCGTTGGGCGCGGATGCCAGCGTGGCGCCGGTCTTGCCGATCGGGCCCGCGCTACCGGCCACCGCCTGGCTCGGCGACCCCTCGCCCGGGGTGACCTTCGGCGTCCAGGAGAACTTCTCCGCCGGGATGGTGCCGCCCGCGTTGTTGCTGAAGTCGGTCACCGCGCCGGTCAGCGTCCAGCCCGTGGCGCCGCCCCGGTAGTCCTTGACCGTCACCGTGTTCAGCGCGCCGGTCATGTTCTGCTGGGTGCCGTTCAGGGTCACGTCGGAGAGCTTGATCCCGCCGTTCTCCTGGGAGATCGTCAGGGCACCACCGGCGATCGTGCCGGTGAGGTCCTGCTTGAGCGAGCCGACCGGCGGTGCGCCGTCGACCGTGAACGGGGCGCCCGCGGACAGCGTGCCGCTGGTGTCCTCGGACGCCGCGATCAGCGTGGTGTCGGCCTTGTTGACCTTCACCTTCGCGGTGAACTTGCCGTCGGCGCCCGCCTTGGCCATCACCAGGCCGGGAACGTCCGGCTGCTGTGCGGCGTTGGTCGGGATCACGAACACGTCGGCACCGGGCGTGTAGCCCTCACCGTTGACCGTGACCTCGGTGCCGACCGGCCCGTGCGTCGGGTTCAGGGTGAGCTTGCGCGGGTTGCTCGGCACGTCCGCCTTGACCGTCACGTTCGAGGTCTTGGACTTGTCGCCGACGGTGACCTTGAGCTGGTACGAGCCGTCCGCGACGGTCGCGCCGATCGTCGCGGTACCGGCGAGCGCACCACCGGTGACGGTGAGCGCCCCGGTGACCTTGGTCGCGTCGCACGCGTTGCCGGTCGCGTCGCACAGTTCGACGGTGGGCGTACCGGCCGGCCAGTTCGTACCGGCGACGGTGAGGGCGCCGCCGGGCTTTACCTGTCCGGGAGTGGTGGTCAGGGTCGGGTCGAGCGGCGGGGCCTCGGCGACCTTGTAGGACGCGGCGACCCCGTTGCTGCCGGTCACCTGGCAGGTGGCCGTGGTGATCGGGTCCGGCATGCCTTCCAGGTAGACGTCGAGTGCGAACGTCTTGAGCGTCAGCTCGATCGTGGTTCCCGGCGCGGCCTGGGGAATGGCCAGGTCGGCGGTGAACTCGGGCGGGTTGATCCCCTGGGTGGGACCGATGTCCGCCTGGAACTGCGGTGCGGTCAGCGTTACTTCGCCGCCGGTGCTCAACGTGAAGGTGTACTTGCCGACGAAGCCGATGTTGGTGAACGGGTCGTCCGGCCGCAGCGGGTTCTCGCCCGCGTCGATCTTGGCCTGCACGGTGGCCGGCGCGTTGCCGGTGCTCGGCGTGAGCGCGACATCGAACGTCTGCTTACCGGACTTGTTCCAGTTCAGAATCGGCTCGGTGCAGGTCAGGTCCGGATTGACCGAGGCGGCGGACGCCATCGGCGCGCCCGCGACCAGCCCTGCGGTACCCGCGATCATCGCGACGCCAAGCGACGCGACAACCTTCTTGCTGGGTTTGAACATTGTGGTGCTGCTCCCTTCAGGGGGTTACCACCGGTCGCCGGGGGGCGGGGCGGTCGAACACCACACCGGAGCGAGTGCCGAGGAGCGTCGCACTACCGTGGGCCCGGCGCTCCGGTGCCTTGCCTGGGGCGGTCGCCTCGCTCGAGATCCGTTGCACGCGGCCGAGGCGGCCGTCTCACTGTCCGTCGAGCCCGAGCGGGACACGGATCGTGTGCTGCGAATTGAAACCTGTTACAGATTCTGGCGTGCCATTCACGCGCGATCGCGCCGCATAGTCAATAGCCGCCGGGAAGCGGCGCGGTCGGCCTTCCGAACCGCGAAGGCCGACCGTCCCCAGCGATCGATCAGGCGTTGCGCGAGGCCCGGACCCGACGGGTCGCGAGCAGTACGCCGCCGATGCCGAGCAGACCGACGGTGCCGCCGAGCAGGCCCATGGAAAGCGCGTCGTCCAGCGGACCGGTCTTGGGCAGCGTGCCCGAGCCGGTCGTCGTACCCGACGTGGTGGTCCCCGACGTGGTGGTGGTGGAGCCCGACGTCGTGGAACCCGAGGTGGTGGAGCCCGATGTCGTCGAACCCGACGTGGTGGAGCCCGAGCTGGTGCTCCCCCCGGTCGTGCTCGCGGCCGGCACGGTCACCGAGTAGGCCACCGGAGGACTGGTGTCGGTGATGGCGCAGGGGACGTTCAGGGTCAGTTCCGGGTTGAGGACCTCGATCTTCAGGGCGAAGCCCTTGGGGAGCAGGTCCACCTTCCCGGTCGCCTTCTGCGGCACCGAGACGTTGGCCTGGAACGAGGGCACGTCGATGCCGACGTTGGCCACGAGGTCCAGGGTGGCGGTCGCGCCCACGGCGGTCACCGTGGCGGACCCGCCTTCGTACTTCGCCGTGAACGTGACCGTCGGCGTGATCTTGACCTTGGTGCCCAGCGGCGAGGATGCCGGGCTCACTCCCGGGTCGATGGTCAGCTTGATCGACTTGCCCGCCTCGCCGGTGGCCGGACCGGTGACCGTGAACGGCTGGGGGCCCGTCTTGTCCTCACCCATGGCCGCTCTGACCGTGGGGTCGCTGAAGTCGCACTTCACCGTCGTGTTGACGGGGGCCGCGCCTGCCTGCGGCGCGAACGCGAGCATGCCGCCCGCCATGACGGCGAACGCCGCCAAGCCGCCTGCGGTTCGCCTAATGGGCCTGCCCATACGGTGGTTCTCCCTTCGGGGGGATTTCTTGCTCGTCGAGAAGTCCTGATCGGAACGGCCGGAGCGACACGCGCTCAGCAGGGCCGGTCCGGCGTGTCGGCCTGCACCGACCCGGCACGCGCCCCGACCCATCGGGTACACGCGGTCGCCACACCCGACTTCCCCCTTTCGAGGCGCGGACCGGGCGGGAAACCGGACCGCGCAAGCACCGGTGGGACACGCCTCGCGTTCCCTGGAGGGGGCTTCCCTTGGCGCGTCCGGGAGACATCGAGACTGTTCCAGTACTTGATGTCACGTCAGATCTTCGGGTGACGGTACGACAAGTGGCATGAGCGGACAACAGCGAAAAGCAGAAAATCTGCATCCGTCGGACACGGTTCCATATCGCGCGGACCTGCGAAATCACTGTGTCGACAAGACGGTTGACAGGTCCCCACAAACTCGACACGTGTCAAGTACAAGTGATTCCCGAAGGGGCCCACAAAAGCGGAAACTCCGGGCGGATTCGCCCGGAGTTCCGTTCCGCCCGCGTCGATGTCGACTACGAGACGGTCACCGCCGCCGTCTCGGCCAGCGGGATCTGCGCCTGGAGCACCTGGCCGTTGTACACACCGAGGATGCCCATGGACACCCGGTACTCCCCGGGCGCGAGCGGCTCGGTGTCGGACCTCAGGACGGCCGTGCCCGCCGTGGCGGCGGTGAGGCAGTCGACGTACTCCCCACCGATGGACACCCAACCGCCGCCGGCCGCGCGCTTGGACAGGCTGTAGAGGACACCGCACTGCGTCCAGCCGGTCGGCGTCGCACTGTTGAAGTCGATGTAGGTCGACGCCTGGAGCGTGCCGCCGACCTTGGCCAGACACGCCGTACCGAGCGTGCCGCCGTCGGGCGCGAACGTCCTGGGCCCGTCACACGTCTGCCAGTTGTCGTTGACACCGGCCGTACCCGCGGACGCGGGAGCGGCGAATCCGACGGTGGCGGCCAGCATTCCCGCCGCCACGAGCGCCTTTGCCTGGACCGAAGCACGCATGCTGTTTCCTCTTTCCCGGGGTGGGTGTCACGGCGCGCGAGAGGGCGCGCCGGGTGGAACGGCACGTACGGGTCTGCTGGAGCGCGACCAGGCTGACACAACGTCGGATCGCAAGCCGGCGCACCGCCCGGGTGACACGTGTGCAACCGAAAGTTGGCGCGCTATCACCGTGTGTCGCGGTGGCATGTCCCGTTTCCCGGCGAAAGGTTCCCGCACGACGTCGCCGAACCGGACGGTTTTCGGTCTCGTTCGAGCGGAACGATCCGCTCCGCCCGAATGGGCCTTGCCTTGTCGGGATCCGTATGGGACGCGGGCGATCGGCCCGTCGCCGCGACCGTGACACTCGGCGGTGGCGACGGCGACGCTGCGTACCGACGCCCCGCGAACCCGGTCACAGCCGGACGGGATCCCTTGACACCACGTCAGGCGAGCGGAATCAATGGGCATTTGGCCCATTTATGGAACACGTTTCAGGCCACCCCGAGGTCCCGACGGACCGGGGTCCGACAGGAAGGGAGCGTCCCGCGCATGGTTCCACCCCGCAGGAGGCTGTTCGCGATGCTGGGGACGGGCGTGCTCGTCGCCGGCGCGGCGGGTCTCACGGCGGTCGCGCCCGCGGCCCGGGCGGCGCCCGTGGAGCACGAGGTGAGTTGCCGACCTCCGCTCCTGGGCGGTCCCGACTTCACCTGGAAGCCGAGGATCGAGTTGTCGGTGTCACCGCCGAAGCAGGGCACGTACAAGGTCGGCGAGGAGGTGACCGTCACCTGGCACTGGGCCACGCCGCCGCGCAACCCGTGGACGTGGACCGGCGTGCTCCCGGACGTCGAGACGCCGACCGCCACGGTCAAGCTCTCCAACGCCCAGGTCGGGGACATCGCGCTCACCGGCCCCGCGAAGCACCCGGGCGCCGGGGGCTCCCAGCCGCTCCCGGTCGCGGACCTGACCGGACGGTTCACCATCGCGACCGAGGGGCGGATCGACCTCGCCCCCGGCGCGTACGTACTCAAGCAGTTCGCGATCCGGGACTCCCCCTGCACGCCGGTGCACCCGGACCGCCTGCCCGTGTCGGCGAGCATCCAGGTCGGCCTGTCGCAGACGCCGGGCCCATCGACCGGCGGCGGTTCGGGCAACGGCGGCTCCTCCGGTACCGGTTCGGGCGGCAACACCGGTACGAATCCCGGCGGCACGCCCACCACCGCGCCGCCGACCGGCGGCACCGCCGCCCCGACCGCGGGCACCGTCGGCGATCCCACGCTCGGCGGAGCGGGCACGACGCCCGGTCCCACCACCGGCGGGACCGTGCCACCCCCGCCGCCGAGCGTCCCCGCGCTCCCGCCGGCCGCCGCCCAGGTGCCCCGGACGCCGGTGAACGCCGTGGCCGGACCGCTGTTCATGCGCCAGGACCAGGCCGGTGTGACCATGCCGCAGTTCCAACCCACCGGCGACGCGCAGCGATTGGAGGGCCGGCTGAACCCGGTGTCCATCGAGGATCGACGCGGCAGCACGCTCGGCTGGACGCTGACCGCCCAGGTCAGCGACTTCGTCGGGCAGGGCGGCGAGATCGTGCCCGCCCAGCGACTGGCCTGGATCCCGGCCTGCACGACCGTCGAGGGTCCGCCCGCCACCGTCGGCACCGGCATCCCCGGCACGGTCGGCGGCAGCGCCGAGGTGTTGTGCCGGCAGAACCCGAGCACCGGCGCCGTCACCGGCGGCGCGTTCGAGGCCAACGCGCTGCTGAGTCTGTCGCTCCCGAACGGCGCGCGCTCCGACACCTATACCGGGAATCTGACGCTCAGCCTGAGCTGAGTCACCGCACCGGACCGGACGCCCTCCTCGCCGCGCGCGAGGAGGGCGTCCGCGCGTCCGCCGGGGGGCGGATCCCGCGACGGCGGATCGATGGGTCGGCACGGGCCGCCCGCCGCATTCGCGCACCGCGCGCCGGCCGTCCCGGCACCCTTTCCGGCCCGTCGCATCCGCATACAAATCGTTGCCGCCGGATCGCGTTCCGCTGTTGACTTCGCCAACGCCCCCGGGCTCAATGGGAGGCGCTGATTTCTGGAACAGGTTTCATCAGTAGGAACGACCGGGTGACAACAGCGGGGTCGGGTGTCACCCCGCCGACGTCGAATCGGCGCACGGCACCGAATCGACCGCCCCGCTCCGCGCGGGTCACCGACGGCGGCGGACCGGTCCCGGTGTGGTGTTCGACTGCCCGCTCCCCCGGCGGGCCAGGCAGGCATCCCGAGGAGGGACAGCACCACATGCTCAGACCAAGAACCAGGGAAAGTACTGGGTCCGGATTCCGCAGCAAGCGCATGGCCGGCGTACTCGGTACCGCCCTCGTGGCCGGTGCCCTGGGCGTGGGCGCGGGGGCACAGTCCGCGAACGCGGCTCCTGTGACGTACAACGTGCACTGCGTACCGCCGAGCATCGGTGGCGGTCCGTTCGACTTCGACGCCCAGGTCGACCTCACCGTCGATCCGGTGAAGCCGAGATACAACGTGGGCGACGAGGTCACCGTCTCCTGGACCTGGAAGGACGCGGCGAGGAACCCGTCCTCGGTGACCGTGAACGCGGACGCGGTCAAGCCCCGCGGCAAGGTCCTGGTCTCCGGCGCGCAGGGCGGCGAGATCGCCATGGAGGGTCCGCAGAAGAACGCGCAGACCCCCGGCGGCGAGAAGTTGTGGCTGTCGACCATGACCGGCAAGCTCAAGATCGCCAAGCCGGGCGAGCTCAACCTCTCCCCCGGCGGCTACACGAGCACCGCGAACATGTTCGGCAGTTGGGACACGCCGTGTACGCCCAACGGCACACCGGGCGTGGGCGCCACGCTCAAGGTCGACGGCGCGGTCAAGGCACCGACGGCGACGTTCGATCGAAACATCGCCCGTCCCGGCTCGACCATCGACGTGACCGGCGAGAACTGGCCGATCGGCGCCGGCGGCGTCACGGTGGAACTGTGCGATCGAGAAGGCAACGCCTGTGCGGCGGAAGGGGCGTCGGGATCCACCCTCACCGTCGACGCCTCCGGAAAGCTGGCCGGCAAGGTCAAGGTGGCGGCCAATGTGCCGGATGCCGTTCGTCAGGTCAGGATCGGCTCGGGCACGGCGTCCGTCCTGGTCCCGATCTCGGTCGCCAAGGACGCGCTGCGGCACTCCGAGCCGGTCAAGTACGGCGTGCGCTACACCCCGGCCTGGGGCAACGGCCCGGTCTTCGACTGGGAGCCCGAGGTCGCGCTCTCGGTGACCCCGGCCAAGCCGTGGTACGAGATCGGTGACGAGGTCACCGTCGAGTGGAAGTGGATCGGCCACCCCCGCAACCCCTCGAGCTGGGTCGTCGCGCTCAAGGACACGGTGACGCCCAGCGGCACCGTCAAGGTCTCCGGCGCCCAGACCGGCGACGTGCAGGTCACCGGCCCCAAGGGCAATCCGGCGTCGCCGGGCGGCAAGGTGCTCGAGGTCGGCGACATGAAGGGCGGCCTGAAGATCACCAAGGCGGGTCGGATCGATCTGGCGCCCGCCGGATACGGCCTGAAGGTCATCACCATCTCGTCGAGCGGCGCGCCCACCGGTACTCCGGCGGTCTCGCACTCGATCGCGGTGGGTGCCCCGGCCCAGGCGACCCTGATCGTGGATCAGAACCTGCTGAAGCCGGGCGACGTGGCCAAGCTCTCCGGGGCGAACTGGCCTACCGGCCAGGGCAATCCGCAGATCCAGTTGTGCGCGCAGGACGGTTCGAACTGCACCGGCTCCGGGTTCGGCGCGGGGTCCGGCTCGGTGGCGCAGGGCGGAGCACTCACCGTCCAGGCCACCCTCGGCGCGAACGTGGCGCCGGGCAACTACCTGGTCAAGGTCACCGTCGGGATCACCTCGCTGACCGCGCCGATCACGGTCACCTCGGCGGTCGTGCTGCCACGCGCGATCACCGCGACACCGGACAAGGGCCCCTCCGGCACCAAGGCGCACGTGACGGGGAAGAACTTCACCCCCGGCGCGCCCGTCCTGCTGGAGACCCTGGACGCCAACCTCGCGGCGACCGGCGACACGGTCGAGACCACCGCGGGCGCGGACGGTGCGTTCACCGTCGATCTGACGGTGACCAAGCCCGGAACCACCCAGATCCGGGCGTCCGAGAAGAGCGACCGCAACAAGATGGCGCTCGCCGCGTTCACCTTCGAGGGTGGCGGCGGTCCCGGTGAGCAGCCGGGCACGCTGTCGATGGCCCAGGCCGGAAGCGGTGTCGTGCTCGCGGACGTTCCGTTCGCGAACCGGGACCAGACGATGACGGGCACGCTGAACACGGTCACCGTCACCGACGCCCGCAAGGGCACGCTGGGCTGGCAACTCACCGGCTCCGTCTCGGACCTCAAGGCGGACGGCGGCTTCTCGCTGCCCGCCTCGGCGCTGTCCTGGACGCCGCGGTGCGCCGTACTGGACCCGAACTCGGCGAGCCCGGTCGTGACCGGGTCCGCGGGTACGGTCAACGGCGGCCTGCTGTGCAGCGCGGCGGCGTCCTCGGACCCGGCGCACAAGACCGGTGGCGTGTTCACCGCGGACGCGGGCCTGTCGCTCGCGATCCCGGCGTACCAGGCGGCCGGCACCTACACGGGAACCCTGACGCTCACCGTCTCCTGACGGCGCCTCAGCCCTGCTCGGGGCGCTCACCGACACCTTCCGAGGTGGCGGTGGGCGCCCCGTTCGCATTCCCGCGTGCCGGCCGCACGTGGCAACGAACCGGCCGCACGCCGCCACAAAGTGGAACTTGTTCCACCGCTTCGAGACGACACGTGTCAGTGCAGGTCAGCACCCCGGCGAAGACCTACTCGCCGGTCATATGGGCCGATCACGCCTCTTGACTTCGTCGGACGAAGGCGCATCAATGTGACCCGCCCCACTTCTGTAACACGTTCCACTTAGCACGCGCGTATCCGCCCCCATGCCGCCGACGCGACGTCAACGCCCGCCGACGGCAAGGAACGCAGGACAGGGAGCAGCACCGGATGAAGCAACGCACCATGCGCCTGGCCGCCGGGCTCGGCGTCGGCACCCTGGCGATCACCGGACTCCTCGCCGGCGCCCCCGCCGCCCTCGCCGGCACCGCGACACCGACCGTCACGTGTTCGCTGCCGCTCGGCCAGGGCGAGAAGACCGGGCCGATGTCGGTGACCGTGGACGGCCCGACCACCGCCAAGCCCGGCGAGACGATCGACCTGAAGATCACCCTCGGCCCGAGCCCGGCCACCAGTCCGGCCGCGCTCAACGGCATCAAGATGACGCCGTCGATCGACTTCGCCCTCTCCGGCGGAGCCACCGGCTCGGTCACCCTGACCGGGGCCCAGACCACGATCGACATCCCGGCGAACACGCCGATCCAGAGCCCGCCGTTCACGGTCAAGCTCCAGGTCCCGGCCACCGCGTCCGGCACGGTCGACCTGACCCCGACCAGGACCACCACCGCCACGGTGACGCCGTACGGCAACTTCACCACGCCGTGCGCGGTCACCGGCGGCTCCGGCGTCGCGCAGAGCGTCACCGTGCTGAGCACGCCCGAGACGGCCACCCTGAGCGCGTCCCCGGGCACCGTGGAGGCCGGCAAGGAGACCGTGCTCTCCGGTACCAACTGGACCAAGGGCGGCACCGCCACGCCGTCGCTGTGCGCCGCGGACGGCGCCGCCTGCGACCCGGCGGGCATCTCCGCGAACAGCCTGCGGATCGGCGCCGACGGCGTGCTCTCCGGTGGCGTGACGGTCGCCCCCGGCACCGCGGACGGCGCGTACAGCGTGCGGGTCACCGACGGCGCCCGCAGCGCGACCACACCGCTGACCGTCAAGAAGGCCGACGTCCCGGTCGTCCAGCGCAAGGTGACGCTGAGCAAGAGCACGGTCCGCCCGTGGACGTTCGTGAAGGTCTCCGGGGAGAACTTCACCCCGAACACGCTGATCGCCCTCGCCGGCGTCGAGGGCGCGAAGCCGACCTTCAACTTCGGCGTCGCGTGGACCGACCGCAACGGCAGGTTCTCCTCGTGGATCCTGGTCACCAGCAAGAAGACCACCGGAATCACGGCGGTCGAGATCGACACGAGCTTCAAGTTCGACAAGCTCGGCATGGCGGGCATCACCGTGAAGTAGCCCACGGCACGCACGCGTCGGCCCCGGTACCCGATTCGGGTACCGGGGCCGACGCGTGCGGATCCCGGACGACGCTCGACGCGAGGCCGGACGGCGCTCGACTCAGAAGCTGTAATCCGGCGACCCGGGGGCCTGCCTGCCGTTGCAGTAGATGTCGTTTCCGGTCCCGGGGACCGGGTTCCGGATCTTGATCGACCAATTCGTGGCGCTCGGCGGAGCGCCGCTGGTGTCCTTGAACCGAGCCGTCGTACCGGCCGGAATCACCGCGGGAACCGCGAGCGGCCCCAGGACCATCGGCACGGGCCCCCAGAACGGATGGGTCGTCCCCGCGAAGTCGAACACCGTCCCCACCCCCGAACCCCCGCCGCTGGTCTGCACGATGCGAATCACGATCGCGGCCGAATTGGGCGGCACGGGCACGGGGTTGCCGACGGGCAGGTTCGCCTTCATCTTCTGCGGCAGTGTGGGGCTGGACTGACTCGACGTCAGCGCCCCGGTGATCGATGTGACGCCGGGAAAGACCGCGCCGGTCGAGTCCTGGCAAGCGATCGTGATGGACCGCGCTTCCGGCGGAATCGCGTAGGCGGAGGTGGACAGCGCGGCCACGGCGGCCAGGGTGCCTGCGGCGCACGTGACGGTGACGGTGGCGAGCTTGGTGCGTTTCACGACGGGCCCTTTCACCGGACCGGCCGAGGCTGGGGATCGGCCGATCGTTCGGAATTGTCCGCGGACAGGATGAGGAAACGCCCGTCGCGGCGACCCGAAGGTCGCCGCGACGGGCGCGTGGCGCAAGGATCCGAGCGCTCCGGCTCCCTGGTCGAGAGCCGGGCGGATCAGAAGGTGAAGGGGGTCGGGCCGGTGGCGGGCGGAACGGTGTCCTGCTTGCCGGCGCAACGAATGTCGGCCGCGGTCCCGGCGAAGGTCGCCTGGATGCGCACCGAGTAGTTCGTCGCGCTGGGGGCGGCGGCGGAGGTGTCCAGCAGGATGATGCTGGTCCCGCCCGCGATACGCGCGGCGGCGGGAACCGGGCCGAGCGTGATCGGGTTGCCCGCGTTCATCGGCAGGTTGGCCGTACCGGAGAACGTGACGCCGCCCGTCATCCGGATCGTGGTGGTCAGCGAGTTCGCCGGGATGTTGAGCGGCGCCGTGATCGACGAAGTGAGCTTCATCTTCTGCGGGTTCGGCGAACCCGGGTCGCTCGAGGAGAGGGTGCCCGCGCCGTTCGTCGAGTACGTGATACCCGAGTTGATGTCGACACAGGTCAGGTGCACCCCGCGCGACTCCGGCGGAGCGGCGTTGGCAGTACCGGACATGGCCATCACGGCCGCGAAGGCACCCGCCGTACAGGCGATGCCGACCGTTGCAGCTTTGGAACGAGACATGAGGGGTGGTGCTCCTTTCACGGCTTTCCGAATGAAGACGTGCTTGCCCGAGTGCCCTGAAGCAGGCAAGACGCTGGTACTGCCGGCCGGTATCTCGACATCGACGGGAACGGCGACGCAAGCCAAACCGCGAAGGGCCCGGATTGCTTCTGCATCGGGCCTTCCGGCACAGGGAGAGTGAAGCGGGAGAAAGAAAAGAAGTCAATGCCTAATGTCCACGTTTACAAAGCCGAGTGATCTTCGAGAAGCTTCCAACCATATCGACCGACAGAGTGCCCTCAATCCTCATGATCACCAAATGCATATCTTTGATCATGGTGACACGCGTCACTATACAGGCGTGATTACGTAACGTGAGTATCCCGCTCGAATTCCCGGTAAAACAAACGCCCCCCGGGACACGACGCGCCCGGAGAGGCGAGCGGAAACCAATCCGCGAAGGAAAGCGAAATCCATGGTTCCGGTGCTATTTCCCGGGCCCGAGCCGCTCGGCGGGCGAAGGTCGTCCGTCCCGGAGTCCGATCCACCCGCGCCGTGGGACAGGGCCGTGGCCGTTCGGGCGCGATGCGATCCACACCGGCCGGTTCGATGCGCCCGGCACGGTGGCCGGTCTGCTGCGGATACGCGAACGCGGTGGTCACACCCGCTGTACCGAGCGGCGGTGGGATCCCTGGAGAGGCTTCCTGCGGATGGGTTTCGAAGACCCGGCCCGCACCACGGCTTCGGCCCGCGTACGCGGGGAATGCGGCCGATACGGCCATTGTCACCGACCGCGCCGAGACCGATGACCGGCCCGCTCCACCACCCGCCACGGGCCCTTTCGGCCGACTCGACGCGAACCGTACGGCCGGCGAAGTAAAGCGGTTTCCGCTCCCGGGAATCCGGGAAAGAATCGAAAGGCGATTACCGGGCCGGCTTTATCGAATTCGATCTTGGTGACACGTGACACCGATAAAGAATGCCGCCCGGCCCTCCGGCCCGAATCATCGGGAATACCTCGAACGGTGGAAAGGCCGCTCGCCGGGCCACGCCCTTGTGCCCCCACCGGCTCGCGTCACCGAAACCCGGACATGCGTACGCCTGCCCGGGCGGCACGAGGCCGCCCGGGCAGGCGCGAGACGTCATCGAATCCCGATCACCGATTCCTGATCGGACCCTCCTGCACGGACAGGGTCCGGCCCTGGATCGATCAGAACGTGTAGTCGCCCGAAGCCGCGTCCTGCTTGCCGGCACACCAGATCTCCACCGGCGAGCCGGAGATGCTCGTGTTGATCTTCACCGACCAGTTCGTGGCGCTCGGCGCGGCGGCCGAAGTGTCCTGCAGGCGCACGGTGGTGCCCGCAGCAAGCCGCGAAGTCCCGGAAACCGGGCCCAGGTTGATCTGGTTCCCGATGTTCATCGGCAGGTTGACGGTGCCGGTGAAGTCACGAACGGTGCCCGCACCCGCGCCGGTCTGAATGGTGCGGATGGTGGTGGTCAGCGAGTTCGCCGGGATCGCGATCGGCGCGGTCATCGGCGAGACGAGCTTCATCTTCTGCGCCGCCGTGCCGCCCGGGTCGCTGGAGGTGAGGGTTCCAGTGCCGCCGGTGACCCACGTGGTGCCCGTGCTGTCCTTGCAGGTGAGGTTCACGCTGCGCGAATCGGGAACCGCGTTCGCGGTGCCGGACAGCGCCATGACCGCGGCGAAGGCTGCGGCCGAGCAGGCGATACCGGCACTGGCGAGCTTGGTACGAGACATGGTGGAGCTCCTTTTCATCGCTTCCGAGGACCTGGTGATGGCGCACGTTCTTCCCGGCCTGCACGCCGCAGGCGAAAACGGTGGAGCAACCGGCGGGCATCCCGAAGGGTCGGCCGACGCGGTACGAACCGGACGGCACGACGGTGTTATCGGGATCCGGGGCGGGCCCGCTTCTTCCCCACGTCGGGGCCCTCCGGCACAGCCAAAGTGAAACTGCGCAAGCGGAAGAAGTCAATACGGTTTTGTAGATGAAGTCATCGGGCAGCGATCATGAATCGATCGCGGTTCCTATTGACTCGGTCAAGCTCAGAAACAGAAGGTCGGAGCAGGTTTATCAAAGTTGATCATGGTGACACGTGACACCAAGATCGCCACGTTTTACGCATTGCTTCCTGCGCCTTTATTCGCTAGATGTTCGGGCGGACCAGCAACGTTCGGAGTTCGCCATCCCGGCCTTTTCACCCAGCCACTCGGCCAACGCTCCCGACACCCGTCGCCGACGGGCGACGGCCGCAGTGGGCGACGAAATGTCGCCCTCCGGGCGTACGCGGGGGAAGCGGACTCTCCCGCACCACCAGGCACCTCCCACCCGGCTAGGAGAAACGTGTCCCGAATGCGAAGAATTGCTCCGCGCAGGCTGATCGCGGCCGCGGCCGTCGGCGCCATCGCGAGCACCGGCGCCCTCGTCCTCGCCCCCGCCGCGCAAGCCGACACCGTCGACTACGCGACGCACTGCACCAACCCGTACTCGACGCCGCCGGACGGCCAGGTCAAGATCGACCTGGTGGTCACCCCTGCCAAGAGCAGCTACCAGGTGGGCGACGTCGTCTCGGTCGAGTGGCAGTGGAAGCTGTACCCCAAGGCCCCCACTTCGATCCCGGTCGTCGGCAAGGTGCCGAAGGACTCGACCTACCCGGTCGGTACGGTGAAGTTGACGGGCGCGCAGACCGGCAACTTCGCCATCCAGGGACCGAAGATCAACCCCGAGGCGCTGCCCGGCCAGGACCTGATCCTGAGCAACCCGGTCGGCAACCTCACGCTGACCCAGGCCGGCCAGGTCAACCTGACCCCGGACATCTACTCGACGTGGACCACGGCGGTCGGGCAGACGGTCGAGACCAAGTGCTCGCCGATCAACCCCATCTCGGTCTCGCGCACCCTCACCGTGGACGGCCCCTCGCAGGGGGCGCCCACACTGAGCGCGAACCCCGGTGAGTTCAACGCCGGCGCCCAGGTCGCGCTGTCCGGCAACAACTGGGCCGCGGGCACCCCGTCGGTGCAGTTGTGCGACGCCAACGGCGCCGCGTGCGACGCGAGCAAGATCGCGGCGAACAGCCTGGTGGTGGCCAACGGCGCGCTGTCCGGCAACATCAACACCGTCGCCACCGTGCCGACCGGCAACTACAAGCTCAAGGTCAAGGTCGGCGCAGGCGAGGCGGTCGCCGCGGTCAAGATCAACGCGGTCGCCCGGCAGGCCACGCTCAGCCCGAACCGCGGCCCCGTGGGCACCGTCGTCTCGGTGACCGGCAAGAACTTCAACCCGAACCTCACCGTCATCGCGCGCGGCCAGACCGCGACGGGCTACGTGCTGGACGAGACGGCCGCGTACGCCGACTCGGCCGCCGACGGCACGATCACCATCCCGGACTTCGTGGTGAGCGACCCGAGCATCACCGCGGTCTGGATCACCGAGGGCGTCGACGAGACGACCGGCTTCGCCGTGCCGTTCACCATCGGCGCGGCCCTGCCCGCCACCCTGTCGGCGTCGCCCGCGACCACGCACGCCGGTGGTTCGGTCGCGGTGTCCGGCAACAACTGGACCCCGAACGGCTCCGCCACCGCGTCGCTGTGCGCGGCCGACGGCTCCGCGTGCAGCACCGCCCGGATCAGCTCGGGCCCGCTCGCCATCGCCGCCGACGGCACGCTCGCCGGCAACGTGACGATCGCCGGCAACGTGGGCGAGGGCACCTACAAGCTCAAGCTGAGCGACGGCAGCAACAGCGCGCTGGCCTCGGTCACCGTGCAGCGCCGCTGGCTGGAGCTGAACAAGACGTCCGGCGACCCGTGCACGTTCGTCCTGGTCACCGGACACGGCTACGGCTCGCTCGCGTGGGTCAACGTCAACGGTCTGGCGGGCAACTCCAAGACCAGTGACTGGGCCGGCGCCTGGGCGAATGCCAACGGCGACTTCAGTATCTGGATCCTGATCACGAAGTCGAACACCACCGGCATCATCGCGTCGGAGACCTTCCACTCCGACCGCAACGCGTCGACCCCGTTCACCGTGACGGGCTGACGTACATCGCAAGGGCTCGACCGGAGGCCGCCGTCCCTGTGGACGGCGGCCTTCGCCGTGCCCGATACCGGGGTCCGGGAGGGGACGATCGCATTCCGCTTCCCTTGCCGCGCGGCAAGTCGATCATGTTGACACGTGACACCTGGATCGCCTCGAAATAGTCATTGACTTCGTCAGCAATTAACGGATGAATACGGTGTCGGACCATCTATTGCCGACCGCTACCGCATCCGTCGCATTCCGACCGGCGGCCCGCCACGCTCCGAGAGGGCGGAGGCCGCAGAATTCCGGGATCGCGCGATGCCGCTCCACCGTGGCAGTAGGCATATTCCCATCCCCGCGAGGAGAATAGTGTCCCGAATGCGAAGAATCGCTCCACGCAGGCTGCTCGCCTCGACAGCCGTCGTCGCCGTCGCGACCGCCGGCGGTCTCGTGGTCCTCGCACCGTCCGCCCAGGCGGCCCCGGTCGACTACACGACGCACTGTGTCAACAAGTACTCGCCGAACCTGCCCAACGGTCAGGTCCAGATGGACCTGCAGGTCACCCCGGACAAGCCCACGTACGCCGTGGGTGAAGAGGTCACGGTCAAGTGGCACTGGACGGTGTTCCCGAAGGCCCCGCCGACCATTCCGGTGATCGGCAAGGTGCCCGCGAACTCGACCTACCTCGACGGCACGGTGAAGCTCTCCGGTGCCCAGAGCGGCAACTTCAAGGTGATCGGGCCGCAGGACAACCCGGAGGCCCTGCCCGGCCAGGACCTCAAGGTCAGTGACGGCACCGGCAAGTTCACCCTGACCACGCCCGGTGACGTCGCCCTGACGCCGGACATCTACTCGACCTTCACCACGGCCCTGGGCCTGAAGGTGCCGACCGACTGCACGCCGGTGACCCCGGTCGCGGTCTCGCGCACCCTCAAGGTCGAAGGCACCTCGCAGGAGCCGGCCACGCTGTCCGGTCCGGCCGAGGCCGCCGCCGGCGCGCCGATCGCACTGACCGGTGCGCACTGGCCGGCCGGCACCCCGTCGGTCGAGCTGTGCGACGCCGCGGGCGCGGCGTGCGACGCGGCCAAGATCGCTCCCGGCAACACCCTCGCGGTGGCCGACGGCGCGCTCACCGGCAACGTCGCCACGATCGCCACCGTGGCCGCGGGCGACTACAAGATCAAGGTCAAGGTCGGCGCCTCGGAGGCGCTCGCCCCGATCAAGATCACCGCCACCGCGCGGCAGATCAGCCTCGACCCGGCCAGTGGCCCGGTGGGCACCACGGTCAAGGTCACCGGGAAGAACTTCACCCCGAACCTGACCATCATCGCGCGCGGCCAGACCGCGTCGGGCTACGTGCTGGACGAGACGGCCGCCTACGCCGACTCGGCCGCCGACGGCACCTTCACCATCCCGGACTTCGTCGCGAGCGACCCGTCGATCGCCTCGATCTACGTGACCGAGGGCACCGACGACACCACCGCGATCACCACTCCGTTCCGCATCACCGTCCCCGGCGCGAGCCTGGACCAGACGGTGACCGGCAACGTGGTGGCCGGCGGTCTGACCATCTCCCAGGAAGCCGGCGCGATCAAGCTGTCGGACATCACGATCAACGGCCAGGCGCAGAACATGACCGGCGCGCTGAACACCGTGACCGTGAAGGACTTCCGCAGCGGCAACACCGGGTGGACCCTCACCGGCTCGGTGTCCGACTTCACCAACGGCACCGGCGGCAAGATCGGCGCCGACAAGTTCACCTGGACCCCGAAGGTCGCCGCGGGCCCGGGCTCGCCCAGTGTCGCGGTGCCCGGTAGTGCCGGCCCGATCGGCACCGGCGCCACGCTGGCGTCCGCTCCGGCGGCGCCCGTCACCGGCGGTACCTTCGCCGCCGACGCCGACCTCTCCCTCGCCGTCCCGGCGTACCAGGCGGTCGGCACCTACACCGCCACGCTGACCCTCTCGATCAGCTGACGCGGTAGCGCAAGCACCACCGACAGCCCGGGCGGCCCTCGCGACGACAGTCGCGGGGGCCGTCCGGCGTTCCCGGTCGGACCGACCCGACGACCGTCAATTTCCTTGCCGCCGAGGCGAGTTGCCGTGCGATTCCGCATGCGGCGCGGATCGCCGTCGGTGATCATTGATCGTGCCAAACATTGCGTCGGTCGGGACCCGCTCGAAACCAACCGGTCCCCACCGCGCCTCGGCACCGACCGATTCCCGACTCCGGCAAGGAAATCCGTGTTCAAGACAAGCCAGAGAAACCAGCGAAAGCTTTCGGCCCGCCGCGTCCTGGCGGGTTGCGCGACGGCGATCGTCGTCGCGGCCGTCGGTCTGGCGTCGGCGACCCCCGCACAGGCGGACACCGTCACGTACCAGGAACGATGCTCCTCCTCTGTCCTGGGCATACAGTTCCCGGACGACGCGTTCGACGTGGACCTGGTCGTCAGCCCGGACAAGCCGACCTACACTCCGGGCGAAACGGTCACCGTCACCTGGCACTGGGGTACACAGCCGAAGTTTCCGGGAGTACCGCCCGTCAGCACGCTGTCGTTCCGCGCCGAGGCCGGCGTGGACGTGGGCGGCTCGCAACAGAGCACCTTCGGGGTGCGCGGCCAGGCCCGCCCGGCGCCGGAGAACCCCTCCGGCTCCCTCGGACTCACCGATCTCACCGGCACGTTCACGATCCCCGGAAGCGGCCCGGTCACGCTCACCCCCGGCGCCTACACCGTGACCGCGGAGGGCATCGGGGGGACGCTGATCACCTGCGCCCCGGTCGTGCGACCGGCCGTCTCGCGCACCCTGACGATCGGCGGCGACTCCGGCGGCGGCACGGTGTCCCAGCACGTCACCGGCGTGATCGGCACCGGCGGGCTGACCATCTCCCAGCAGGGTGACGGCATCCGGCTCGTGGGCGGCGCGGTGAGCACCCGCGCGCAGACCATGACCGGCCCGCTGAACCCGATCACCGTCACCGACGTGCGCGGCGGCTCGCTCGGCTGGACGCTCACCGCCGACATCGGCGACTTCACCTCGCCGGACGGCGGCCGGATTCCGGCCGATCACTTCACCTGGGTACCGGCGGTGGAGACCGCGCCGGGCGGCCTGAGCGTCGCGGTGCCCGGCACACCCGGCCGGATCGCCGGCGGATCCGTGCTGGCGTCGACGCCGAACGCCCCGCGAACCGGCGGCGCGTTCGTCGCCGGGGCATCGATCTCGCTCGACGTACCCGCGATGCAGCAGCCCGGTGTCTACGACACCACGCTGACCCTGTCCCTGAGCTGACCCGGCGACAGTGCGGGCCCGCGCACCCGTTTGTCGGGTGCGGGCCCGCACTGTCCGGGGGCGACGGCTACCGCGCGGTCGCCAACCTGGCCAGCGCCGCGTCGACGCGGGCCAGGACCCGGTCGCGGCCGAGTACCTGGAGCGACTCGAACAGGGGCAGGCCGATCGTGCGGCCGGTCACCGCGACCCGGACCGGGGCCTGCGACTTGGACAACTTCAGGCCGTGCGCGGCGCCCGCGGCCTCGACCGCGGCCTTGAGCGCGTCCACGTTCCACTCGGCCCCCGCGAGCTCCTCGCGCGCACTGGCCAGCACGTCCGCGGCGCCCGGCTTCATCGCCTTGGCCCAGGCCGCCTCGTCCTCGGCGGGCGCGTCCAGGAACAGGAAGTCCACGTACATCGGGACCTCGTCGAGCACCGTGATCCGGGTCTGCACGAGCGGCGCGACCTCGGCGAACACCGCCGGGTCGTACGCCTCCTTCGCCCACGGCGCCTTCTCCCCGAGCACCCACGGCTCGCACGCCTTCACGAACGCGTCCGCGTCCAGCGCGCGGATGTAGTCGGCGTTGAACGAGGACAGCTTCTTCACGTCGAAGAACGCCGACGACTTGTTCACGTCCCGCAGGTCGAAGAGCTGCTCCAGCTCCGCGTACGGCCGGATCTCGACGTCGTCCTTCGGGCCCCAGCCGAGCAGGAAGAGGTAGTTCACCAATGCCTCGGGCAGGTAGCCCTCGTCCAGGTAGGACTCCAGCGCCACCTTGTCCCGGCGCTTGGACAACTTCTGCCGCTTCTCGTTGACGATCACCGGCAGGTGCGCCCACTGCGGCGGGGTCGCGCCCAGCGCCTCCCACAACAACTGCTGCTTGGCCGCGTTGGACAGGTGCTCCTCGCCGCGGATGACGATGGTGATCCGCTGGTCGACGTCGTCGACCACGTTCGCCAGCAGGAACACCGCCGAGCCGTTGCCCCGGGCCACCACGAAGTCCTCCAGCGAGGCGTTCGGGAACTCGGTGTCGCCGCGGACCAGGTCGGCCACCACCGTGACGCCCTCGTCCGGGGTACGGAAGCGCAGTGCGCGCCCCTCGCCCGCGGGCAGCCCGCGGTCGCGGCAGAAGCCGTCGTAGCCCAGGTGCTTGGAGCCGGTCCGGGCCTCCAGGTCCTCACGCGCGCAGTCGCAGTAGTACGCGCGGCCCGCGTCGAAGAGCTCGACCGCCTTCTCGCGGTGCAGCGCGGTGTTCTGCGACTGGAAGTACGGGCCCTCGAAGGCCGGGTCGGACGCGTTGATACCGATCGCCGCGAGCGCGCCGATGATGCCCTCGGTCCACTCGGGCCGGTTCCGCGCCTCGTCGGTGTCCTCGACGCGCAGTACGAAGGTGCCGCCGGCCTTGTGCGCGACGGCCCAGTTGTACAGCGCGGAACGAGCGCCACCGACGTGGAACATGCCGGTGGGAGAGGGAGCGAAGCGAACACGAACCGAAGAGGCAGACATGTGCTCCAGGGTATCCGCCGAGCGGGCCGGGTTCGGGCCGGTATCCGGCTCGGCGCCGCGCCCGGTGAGCCGACCTGCGGCTCAGCGCATCGCGTCGGGGACGGGCATGTCCACCCACACGGTCTTCCCGTCGCCCTGGTGCACGACCACCCCCCAGTCCAGCGTCAGCCGCCGGATGATGTGCAGTCCGTGTCCGCCCGGTCGTGTTCCCGAATGCGGAGCACGCGCCTGCGGCGACTCCTCGCTGCGGTCGTCCACCTCGATCCGGATCAGATCGCTCGTCCGCACGACGCGCAGCTCCACCGGACCGCCCGCGTGCAGGCATGCGTTGGTGACCAGCTCGACGGCGACGAGCAGGACGTCGTCGGCGGTCAGCATCACCTGCTCGTCCTGGGAACCCGACCATCCGTACGCGTGGAGTGTGTTGCGGATGAACGTCCTCGACCGCGCCACCGCCCCCGTCGCGCCCTCGAACGGCAATCTCCGCACCTGACGAAGCGGTGGTGTGGAGAAGCAGGCACCCCCGTCGCCGGGCGCCTGCGATCGCATGGCGCACATCTACTGGCTCACCTCGCTCACGCTGCTACGCGGTGATAGTTGCCCGCATCCCGCTGGAGGACACCAGAAGTCACGGGCTACTCTCCGACCGCCTCTGCCAGGGTCTCGTGGAAAGTGAACCCCTGTACCGCACCGGTGATCTCGAATACCCGCGCAACGGCAGGTTGAACGCCCACGAGATGGACGGCTCCTCCCGCGGCCTGCGCACGCAGCCGGGCTGCGAGAAACGCGTTCAGCCCGGTCGAATCGCAGAAATCGAGGTCCGAGCAGTCGATCACCAGACGTGTACTGCCCTGCTCGACACACTCGAACAGGCGGTCCCGCACCGCGGCGGCACTGTCCACGTCGATCTCACCGGCGACCGTAACGATCGCAGAGGTGCCATTGGTGCTCACCGACACCGTCAAGCCGCCCTGCATGCCAGCCTCCTGCTGCCCTTTGCCCACCGAGTACTCCGGCCCGGGCACACGATAGACGACCGCCCGCGGGTGCGGGGGGTCGGCGTGCCGGCACAAGTTTTTCGAGTGGACGGTGTTTGCTCTCCCCCATACGGGTTAGGCGCACGGGAGAGACCTCAAAATGGCGTCACGAGGGGGAGGCATGGCAGTACAGCTCGAAGCCGAGATGCAGGTCCGGGGGTCACAGCGGCCACCGGCAACGGACACCGGGGCAGAAGAGCTGGATCTGTGCGAACTCGCGCGTGAATTCGACGACGCCGAGATCGGATCGATGGGCGCCGCCGACGCGCGCGCTCTCTCGAAGACACTCTTCCGGCGACTGAACCGGCTGGAAGAGGGCACCCACGAATACCAGTACGTACGCAACACCCTGATCGAACTCAACCTGCCGCTGGTGCGCTTCGCGGCGGGTCGCTTTCGTACCCGCAGCGAGCCGCTGGAGGACATCGTCCAGGTCGGCACGATCGGGCTGATCAAGGCGATCGACCGATTCGACACCGAGCGCGAGGTGGAGTTCCCGACCTTCGCGATGCCGACCATCCTCGGCGAGATCAAGCGCTTCTTCCGGGACACCTCGTGGTCCGTCCGGGTGCCGCGCCGGCTCCAGGAGTTGCGGCTGCGGCTGGCCAAGGCGAGCGACGAGCTCGGCCGGCGGCTGGAACGGGCGCCCACCGTCGCCGAGTTGGCGAACTTCCTGGACGTCTCCCGCGAGGAGGTCGTCGAGGGCATGATCGCCTCGAACGGCTACAGCGCCTCGTCGCTGGACACCCCCGCGGGCGCCGGCGGCGACGACGCGGCGGTTCCGATGGACCGGCTCGGCGCGCACGACGACGCGCTCGAACTGGTGGAGAACCGGGAGTCGCTCAAGCCGCTGATCGCCGCGCTCCCGCCGCGCGAGAAGCACATCCTGATGTTGCGGTTCTTCGGCGGCAAGACCCAGTCCGAGATCGGCGAGCAACTGGGCATCTCCCAGATGCATGTCTCCCGGCTGCTGTCACGCACGCTCGGCACACTGCGCGCGGGCCTGCTCGCCGAGAGCTGAGCCGAGCCGCGGCGCGCCCCCGGGAGCCGCCGCGCCGACGCGACACGAAGGGGCGGGACCCGATCACCGATCGGGTCCCGCCCCTCGTCGCGTCGTCGCCCGGGCGCCGGACCACCGGCCCGGCTCATCGGGGCCGGGCTCAGCCCTCGGGGGCCTCGAACTTCTGCGTACGCCGCATGCCCGCCGCGCGCCCCTTGGCCGAGATCACCAGGGCCATCTTGCGCGACGCCTCGTCGATCATCTCGTCGCCGAGCATCGCGGCGCCCTTCATTCCGCCCGCGGCCGAGGTGCACCAGTCGTAGGCGTCGAGGATCATCTCGGCGTGGTCGTAGTCGGCCTGGGTCGGCGAGTACAGCTCGTTCGCCGCGTCGATCTGGCCGGGGTGCAGCACCCACTTGCCGTCGAAGCCCAGCGCGGCCGAGCGGCCGGCCACCCGGCGGAAGCCGTCGACCTCCTTGATCTGGAGGTAGGGGCCGTCGATCGCCTGGAGGTCGTTGGCCCGCGCGGCCATCAGGATCCGCATCAGGATGTAGTGGTAGGCGTCGCCGGTGTCGTAGCCCGGGGGCTGCTCGCCGACCACGAGCGACTTCATGTTGATCGACGCCATGAAGTCGGCCGGGCCGAAGATGATGGTCTCCACGCGCGGCGACGCGGCGGCGATCTCGTCGACGTTGACCAGGCCTCGGGCGTTCTCGATCTGCGCCTCGATGCCGATCCGGCCGACCTCCAGGCCGACCGTCTTCTCGATCTGGGTCAGCAGCAGGTCCAGGGCCTTGACCTGGCCGGCGTCCTGGACCTTCGGCAGCATGATGGCGTCGAGGTTGGCCCCCGCGCCCTCCACGACGGTGACCACGTCGCGGTAGGTCCAGTGGGTGGTCCAGTCGTTGACCCGCACGACGCGGATCCGGTTCCCCCAGTCGCCGTTGTTGAGCGCGTCGACGATGGTGTGCCGCGCGCCCTCCTTCGCGAGCGGGGCGCAGGCGTCCTCGAGGTCGAGGAACACCTGGTCGACCGGAAGCCCCTGCGCCTTCTCGATGAAGCGCGGGTTGCTGCCGGGCACAGCCATACAGGAACGGCGGGAACGCAAGCTACGCGATGTGGCGGCCATGTCTCTGGTCCTCCCAGTGCTGCGGATCGTGCGGTCAGGTTACCGACGGGTCACCCGCGGCGGACTATGAGGTGGCGCACGTTCGGCCTCGCGCGTCGCCGAGGCCGGCGTACCTTCCGCGCCCGCGCGTTGTGGGACGCTGTGGCGCATGACGGACACCGACGCACTCCCGGAAGCGGACGCGCTGCGCGAGGAAGGCGCGAAGAAGTCCGGCCTGCTCTGGCTCACGGTCGGCACCGCACCCGCCCGCCCGGTCTGGCACGTGTGGCTGGACGGCGCGTCGTGGCTGGTGGCCGCCCGCGCGGACGGCGAGGTCGAGCAGTTCGTGCCCGGCCTGGCCGAGGCCGCCGAGGCGCTCGTGGACCTGCGCAGCAAGGACAAGGGCGGCCGGCTGCCCGGCTGGACCGCCCGGGTCGCCGTGGTGGCACCGGACGACCCGGACTGGGAGCCGGCCGTGCTGGCCCTGCACGCGGCCCGGTTGAACGCGCCCGACGGCGAGGAGCAGCCGGCCCGCTGGAAGCGCGAGTGCGACCTGATCCGGTTGACCCCGACCGGCCCGGCCCGGGACCTGCCCCAAGACGCCGGACGCACCGTTCCGGTCGGGTCGCCGGCCGTGACGCGCGGGGCGTCCCCGTTCAACCTGTCGATCGGCCGCCTGCGCCGGCGCGGCTGACGGTCGGCGCCCGGGCCGGACCCGGGCGCCCCTTACGCGCGACGCCGAGCGGCGACGAAGCCGCCCCGGGTGGGCCCGCACCGGATGAGACCGCCCCGGGTGGGCCCGTGCCCGATCAGAAGAACAACACCGGGTCGTGCTTGAGGCCGGCGGGGACCGGCGGCTTGCCGGTCCGGCCGATGTCGGGGCGACGCGTGGTCGAGTTCGTGGGCGCGCCGGTCGTCGGGGGCCGCGTGCTCGAGCCGCCGGTCGAGGTGCCGTTGCCGCCGCCGGTCGGGCGGCTCTGGGTGGTCAGGTCCTTGTCCACCACGTCCTTGGGCTCCGGCGCGTGCACGTCGACCCGTTCGCCGTAGCCGAGGAAGTCGAACGCGCCGGTCTGCTTCGCGTCCTGGGCCGACTCCATCCGCAGCAGGTACGGGGCGCCCTCGGTGGCCACCCAGATGGTGCCGCCCGCGCCCGGTGTCCGGTTCTCCAGGGCGATCGCCTTGTGGCCGTTGACCTGCTTGACCGCGCCCTTCTCCAGCTTGCCCGGCTTGCCCATCAGCTTGTTGGTCAGCCGCTCGACGTAGGTGTTCTCCACGATGCCGCCGTACTTCTTGTCCCCGGAGGGGACCTGTACGTACTTGTCGTGGTTGGCCGTCTCGCTGCCGTTGCCCTCGACCTTGGACCAGAACTTCGCGTCCCCCCGGAACCAGACCTGGTTCTGCACCCGGGTGATGTACGCGGTCGTGTTGTCCTCGACGATCTGGCCCTCGCTGCCGGTGCTGGTGAAGCGCATGTCCACGCTGAACGGCTTGGCCGGCCTGCCGGACGCGCCCGGGACCGCCAGTTCGCCCTTGACGTGCACGGACTTCGCGGCGGCCGTCGCGGCCTGGGCGCGCTGCAGGATCGCCGCCGGGTCCAGCCCGTCCACCTGGTTGCCGAGCGGCGCACCCGCCGTCGGCTCTTCCACCGGTGCCTGCCACGAGCGGTGTGCGGGCCGTCCCGCACTGCACCCGGCGGCCAGCACCGTGACCGATACAGCCGTCGCCACCACGAAGCCGCGCCGCACGTGATCCACCGTTGGGTTCCTCGTCGTTCGATGTCTCGTTGGTTCGCTGACCTGATCGACGCACGCCCGCGTCGACGTCCTGCCGGAAACGGTATCCCGGAGCCGGAATCCCCCGCCTCAGTCGGTGCCCGGCACCGGCCCGGTGGGCTTGCCCGACGGCTTGCCCGAGGGCTGACCCGACGGTTTCCCGGACGGCTGACCCGAGGGTTTGCCCGGCGACTTGTCCGACGGTTCCTTGCCGTCGGTCATCGACCCGTAGTCGAGCACGTCGTCGGCCTTGGGCAACACCAGCGGGAAGTCCTGGTTGTACTCGAACAGTTCGAGCGATCCGCCGCTCGGCGACGGAATGTACTTGAGGGGGAACGGGGTCCCCTTCAGCGCCACCCGAAGTTCGCCGCCGCGACCCCGGTCGGCCACCAGCTTGAGCGACTCGGCGCCGCGTATCTTCTCCCGGCCGTCCTTCTTGAGCTTGCCGTTGAGCCGGATCAGATCGGTGATCATGTCCTGCATCCGGGTGAACCCGGACAGCCGCGCGTAGCTGGGATCGGTGGGCGGCACCTTGACGAACTTGTCCCGCAGCGTCTGGGCCGACTCCTCGACGTCGCTCCCACCGCGCCCGTCCCGGCCCTGGTACAGCCGGGCGTCGCCGCGCACGAACAGGTCCTCGCCGATCCGCAGCAGTTCGATGGTGCTGTCCGCGGTGACCACGGTGCCCACTCCCCCCTCGCGCTTGAGCCGCAGATCGATCCGGAACTCCTGGGTCTGGATCCGCCACACGCCCTGCACGTGGACCGCGACGGCCGTCGCGGCCGCCGCCTTGGACTTGCCGGCGATGGAATCCGCGGATTCCGAGCCGAGCCCGGTCTCCGCCTTCGAACACGCCGTGCCGGTGAGGACGCAGGCGGCCAGGAGGGCGATCGTGGTCTTCGTCTGAGGCAAGCGCACGGGCGGCACTGTACTGAGCCGGGCGCGAGGTGTCGTGATCATGCCCACCCCGACCGGTAGCCTGACGGTCCGGGGGCATACGCGGAACGACCGCGCGGATCGGCCCGAGCGGGCGTACACATCGGCGACGGAGGGACCACGGCATGGGTGCGTCATCCGGGCGGGTGTTCATCTCGCACCTGGCGGGCGTGGCCGTGTTCGACCCCAACGGCGACCACGTCGGCCGGCTGCGCGACGTGGTGGTGATGCTGCGCACCGCCCAGCTCCCCCCGCGCGTACTCGGCCTGGTCGTCGAGATGGCCACCCGCCGCCGGATCTTCGTCCCGATGACCCGGGTGACCAGCGTGGAGACCGGCGAGGTGATCACCACCGGGCTGGTCAACATGCGCCGCTTCGAGCAACGGCCGAGCGAGACGCTGGTGCTCGCCGAGATGCTCGACCGCCGGGTGAGCCTGGCCGAGACCGACGAGCCGGTGACCGTGCTGGACGTCGCGATGGCGCTCGGGCGCGGTCGCGACTGGCTGATCTCCAAACTCTTCGTGCAAAAGGGCGGCACCTCCGGCCTGCGCCGGCGGCGCGGCGAGACGATCACCGTGGACTGGAACGCGGTGGTCGGCTTCGAGCGCCCCGAGGACCAGCAGGGCGCGGCCAACCTGCTCGCCACCTTCGAGCAGTTGCGGCCCGCCGACCTGGCGAACGTGCTGCACAACCTCTCCGCCAAGCGCCGCGCCGAGGTGGCCGCGGCGCTGGACGACGACCGGCTCGCGGACGTGCTGGAGGAGCTGCCCGAGGACGACCAGGTGGAGATCCTGGGCCAGCTCCAGGAGGAGCGCGCGGCCGACGTGCTGGAGGCGATGGACCCGGACGACGCGGCGGACCTGATCTCCGAGCTGCCCGAGGACACCGCGGAACGCCTGCTCGGCCTGATGGAGCCGGAGGAGGCCGAGGACGTGCGCCGGCTGCTGACCTACGTCGAGGACACCGCCGGCGGCTTGATGACCACCGAGCCGATCGTGCTCGAACCGGGCGCCACGATCGCCGAGGCGCTCGCCCACGTGCGCAACGCCGACCTGTCGCCGGCCCTGGCCAGTCAGGTCTACGTGTGCCGGCCGCCGACCGAGACGCCGACCGGGAAGTACCTGGGCACGGTGCACTTCCAGCGCTTGTTGCGCGATCCGCCGTTCACCCTGGTCGGCGCGGTGCTGGACACCGACCTGATGCCGCTGCGCCCGGACACCCCGCTCGCCGAGGTGACCAGCTTCCTGGCCGCGTACAACATGGTCGCGGCGCCCGTGGTGGACGAGGACGACCACCTGGTCGGCGCGGTCACCGTCGACGACGTGCTCGACCATCTGCTGCCCGAGGACTGGCGCGAGGGCGCCATACACGGAGACGGGGGTGTCCGCCGTGGCTCGTGAGAGCACGAGCGCCGACAAGCGCCGCCGCCCGCGCCTGGACCAACCGCGCGCTCCGGGGCGGCGTCCGCTGCTGCCCGCGTACGACCCGGAGGCGTTCGGCCGGTTCTCCGAGCGGATCGCCCGCTTCCTGGGCACCGGTCGGTTTTTGGTCTACATGACCGCCACGGTGATCGTGTGGATCGGCTGGAACATCTTCGTGCCGCCGGCGCTGCGCTTCGACGAGTACCCGTTCATCTTCCTGACCCTGGCGCTGTCCCTCCAGGCCTCCTACGCGGCGCCGCTGATCCTGCTCGCGCAGAACAGGCAGGACGACCGGGACCGGGTCAACCTGGAGCAGGACCGGGCTCGCAACGAGCGCAACATCGCGGACACCGAATATCTGACCCGCGAGGTCGCGGCGCTGCGGATCGCCCTCGGCGAGGTCGCCACCCGGGACTTCCTGCGCTCGGAACTGCAGTCCATGCTCAAGGAGTTGGACGAGCGACGGGAGACCGACGGGTGGCTGATGGGGCGCGACGTCACCGACGCGCACCTGACCCGGCAGCAGCACCCGCCGGACCCGGAGCACCCCTGAACGGACGCCGGATCCGGGTCGGCGGCGGGGCCGGGAGATTTTTATACATCCGTGTGAGTCATTCGTGTAAGACATTTGTCTAATCCCGGGTTACCATCGCCCCATGGGACATCGCGAAGACCTGCTGGCCGGAGCCAAACGTTGTCTGTACGAGAAGGGCTACATGCGCACGACCGCGCGCGACATCGTCGCCGCGTCGGGCACCAACCTCGGATCGATCGGCTACCACTACGGCTCCAAGGACGCGCTGATGCAGCAGGCGCTGCTGGAGTCGATGGAGGAGTGGGGCAACGAGTTGAGCGCCGCGCTGGTCGACGCGGTCGGCGCCGAGTCCGCGCCGCTGGAGCGCTTCGAGGCGATCTGGACGCGGGTGATCGACCTGATGGAGTCGCACCGGATGATGTGGGCGGCCAACTTCGAGATCCTGGCCCACCTCGACGACCTGCCGGAGATCCACAAGGTGCTCGCCGCGGCGCAGGACGAGGGCCGGTCCGGGTTGGCCTCGGTGTTCCTGGGCGTGCCCGAGGAGGGCGACGAGCAGCTGACCGGCACGGTCGGGGCGCTGTGTCAGGCGCTGCTGGTGGGTGTGGTCAGCCAGTGGATGTTCGCGCCGGAGAGCGCGCCGACCGGCCGTGATCTCGCCGAGGGCATGCGCGTGCTCATGGGCGGGCACCGCGCCGCGGGCTGAACCGGCCCGAGGACAGCACCACGTGGGCCAGGACACCCGCGATCAGCCCCCAGAACGCGGATCCGATCCCGCCGATGGTGACCCCCGACGCGGTGGCCAGGAAGGTGATCAGCGCCGCCTCGCGGTGCTCGTCGTCGGCCATCGCGCCGGTGAGGCCGCTCGCCAGCGCGCCGAACAGCGCGACGCCCGCGACCGCGGCCACCAGTTCCTTGGGCAGGCCCGCGAACAGCGCGACCAGGGTCGACCCGAACATGCCCACGATCAGGTAGAAGACCCCGCACGAGACCCCCGCGACGTAACGTCTGCGGGGGTCGTGGTGCGCCTCGGGGCCGGTACAGATCGCCGCGGTGATCGCGGCCAGGTTGATCGCGTGCGACCCGAACGGCGCGAGCAGCGTGGACACCGCCCCGGTCGAGCCGATCAGCAGCCGGTCGTTCGGCGTGTAGCCGGACGCGGCCAGCACCCCCATCCCGGGCGCGTTCTGGGACGCGAGGGTGGCCACCAGGAGCGGCACCGCGATGCCGATCAGGGCCGGCACCGACAGGTGCGGCGTGGCCCACTCCGGGCGGGCGATCTCGAACGCCTCGATCCGCACGTGCAGCCGCGACGTCGCCGCCGAGCAGGCCACCCCGACCACGAGCGCGACGAGCACCGCGTAGCGCGGGAGGAAGCGCTTGGCCACCAGGTAGCCGAGCAGCACGCCGCCGGCTATCCAGGGCGCGGACCTGACCGAGGTGAACACCCCGGTGCCGAACGAGAACAGGATCCCGGCCAGCATCGCGGACACCACGGCGGCCGGCACCCGCCGCATCAGCTTGCCGAACACGCCGGTCACCCCGATCACGGTGATCAGCACACCGGTGACCACGAACGCGCCGATCGCCTCGGGGTAGGAGTACGACCCCAGGCTGGTCACCAGCAGCGCGGCGCCCGGCGTGGACCACGCGGTGACGATCGGCATCCTGGTGTACAGGCTCAGCCCCAGGCAGGTCAGCCCGCTGCCGATGGACAGCGCCCAGACCCACGAACCGGTCTGCTCCCGGGTCAGCCCGCCCGCCGAGGCCGCGGACAACACGATCACCAGCGGCCCCGAGTAGGACACCAGCACCGCGATCAGGCCGGCGAGCACGGCCGAGAAGGACGCGTCCCGCCACAGGCTCGGCCTGCCCGCCACAGGCGCCGGCCTCGTGTCCGTCGTGGTTCGCGTACTCACCGGGCGCCTCGCCTCGTGGTTCAGTCGTGGTCGTAGACGGTGACCGGAACACCGCACGCGCTCAACCGTTCCAGGACGAGCGGCTCCACCCTGCCCCAGTCGCCCCCGGCCAGACCACAGCCAATTCGCGGCATGTGGACCGAGGCACCCGGTTCCAGGGCCCGGCGCCCGACTTCGGTCAGCGCCCGGTCGATCGCGTCGTAGCGCACGGGCGGTCCCTTGCTGCCGGTACGGATCCCGTGTTGCCCGATCATGTTGGCCACCCACAGGTAGGTGTCGACCCGGACCAGACGCACCGCGCCCAGCCCGAAGTCGTTCCCGGCCCGCCCGCGATGCCAACGCCGATAGTCGGCCTCCGGCTCGGGCCAACGCCGGGACAGTGCGAGCACGAAGCCCTTGCCCCAGCCGCCCTGGTCGTTGCACACGTGCGCGATCACCTTGACGCCCTTGCCCAGGGGCGTGGTGGCGTCTCCTCGGACATACGTGACGGTCGCCATGCGCGGCAACGTAGCCGTCCGCGCCGACGCGCCGGCACTCGTTTTCCTACGACCGGCGTCCGGCTCGACCGGCGAGCCGCGCGGCGAACAGCCGGGCCGCGTTGTCGTGGCAGACCGCCCGCAGCCAGTCGTCGCCCAGGTCGAGCCGGGCCAGCGCGTCGAGCCCGTGCGCGTAGCCGTACGGGATGTTCGGGAAGTCGCTGCCCCACAGGATCCGGTCCCCCGCGTCCCGCAGCCGGAAGCGATCGGCGGGCGGGAAGGGCGTGAACTCCTCGACGAAGTCGGTGAAGGCCATCGTGGTGTCCAGGTGCACCCCCGGGTAGCGGTCCGCGAGGTCGAGGAACGCGCCGTACTCCGGCATCCCCATGTGCGCGACGATCAGCCGCAGCCGGGGGTGCCGGGCCAGCACCCGGGCGATCGGCTCGGGCCCGGTGTGCGCGCCCGGCACCGGCCCGGACCCGCAGTGCGCGACCACCGGCACCCCGGCGTCCGCGAGCGTGCCCCACACGTCCGCCAGCAGCGGATCGGTCGGATCCCACCCGCCGACCTGGACGTGCGCCTTGAACACCACCGCGCCCGCGTCGATCGCCTCGCGCACGTACTTCGCCGCACCCGCCTCCGCGAAGAAGGTCGCGGTGTGCAGGCAGTCCGGCGTACGGTCGGCGAACTCGCGCGCCCACCCGTTCAGCCACGCGGCCATCTCGGGCTTGTGCGGATAGAGCATCGACGTGAACGCCGAGACGCCGAACCGGCGCAGCGTGGCGACCCGTTCGTCCTCGTCCAGCCGGTAGGTGATCGGCCACGGCCGGCCGAGCAGCGGACCGGCCGCGTCGAAGTACGCCCACACCTTGTTCAGCACGCGCTCGGGCATGAAGTGCGTGTGCACGTCGATCAGCGACGTCAGGCCCAGGTCCCGGCGGAACCCGGCCACGCGCGTCTCCTCGGCCACCGTCGTCACACGACCACCTCCCATTCGGCTCGGAGGTCGATGCTCTCAAAGAGTTTTTCCGAGGGCGTCGTAAGCTCACGGTATGGCTTCTGCAACCCTGCCCTCGGCGGACGACGTCCAGGATGCGCTGGCGACCGTCCAGGACCCCGAGATCCACCGGCCCATCACCGAACTGGGCATGGTCAAATCCGTCGAGATCCACGCCGACGGGCGGGTCGCGGTCGCGGTGTACCTGACCGTCAGCGGCTGCCCGATGCGCGAGACGATCATCAGCCGGGTCGAGACGGCGGTCGGCGCGCTGCCCGGCGTCACCTCGGTCGGGGTCGAGCTCGACGTGATGAGCGACGCGCAGCGCAAGGAGCTCGCGAGCAACCTGCGCGGCGGTCAGGCCGAGCGCGAGGTGCCGTTCGCCCAACCCGGTTCGCTCACCCGCGTGTACGCGGTGGCCTCCGGCAAGGGCGGCGTCGGCAAGTCGTCGGTGACCGTGAACCTGGCCGCCTCGATGGTCGCGCAGGGGCTCAAGGTCGGCGTCGTGGACGCGGACATCTACGGCCACTCGGTGCCGCGCATGCTCGGCACGGAGGGCAAGCCCACCCAGGTCGAGAACATGATCATGCCGCCGTCCGCCTCGGGCGTGAAGGTCATCTCGATCGGCATGTTCACCCCGGGCAACGCGCCGGTGGTGTGGCGCGGTCCGATGTTGCACCGCGCGCTCCAGCAGTTCCTCGCCGACGTCTACTGGGGCGACCTGGACGTGCTGCTGCTCGACCTGCCGCCGGGCACCGGCGACATCGCCATCTCGGTCGCCCAGTTGGTGCCGAACGCGGAGATCCTGGTGGTGACCACGCCGCAGCAGGCCGCCGCCGAGGTCGCCGAGCGCGCGGGCACCATCGCGGTGGAGACGCGCCAGACCATCGCCGGCGTGATCGAGAACATGGCCGGCCTGCCCTGCCCGCACTGCGGCGAGATGGTCGACGTGTTCGGCTCCGGCGGCGGTCAGCGGGTCGCCGACGGCCTGTCCGCGGCCACCGGCACCAAGGTCCCGCTGCTGGGTTCGATCCCGATCGACACCCGACTGCGCGAGGGCGGCGACACCGGCAAGCCGGTCGTGATCGACGCGCCGCAGTCGCCCGCCGCCGTCGCGCTCGCCGCGATCGCGGCCAAGCTCGGCGGACGCGAGCGCGGCCTCTCCGGCCTCCAGCTCGGGCTCACCCCGCTGCGCAACTTCTAGAGGGCGCGTCCCGGGGCCGGCCGTACGCCGCCCGGCACGGGTTCGGCCCGGCCGGGCATCGCGCTCCGCCGCGATGATCCCGGGGTCACGCGCGGCCGGTCCGACCGGTCCCGCGCGTGCCCCCGGGATCATCGCCGCGGTTCACGAATCCGGCCTCGCGTACGTGCGCAGGTCCACCGAGCGGGACAGGCCCAGGCCGTACGCGCTCGCGCCGCGGCCGTACACCCCGATGTAGACACCCGCGCTCTCGCCCGCGAGCACCCAGCCGTAGGCCGACTCCCGGTAGCGGAACCGCGAGGGCACCCCGTCCACCGGGATGGCCAGGTCCGTCCACCCGGGTCCGGTCAGGTTGTCGGACAGGTCCCAGGCGATGTTGGTCTGCTGATCCAGCCACTCCGCGCGGGTCGTGCGGTCCAACTGCCACGGCCAACTCTCCGCGAGCAACGCCACCCCTGCGAGTGATGCCGCGCTCGACTTCGAGGTGGCCTCCATCTGCCCCGTACCGTCCCCGGCCGGCCGCTTGGGCCGCCGCGGGACGGTCACCACGGACACGAACCGTCGGGGTGTCGGATCACCGGGCCGCCGGCTGGGCAGATCGCCGTGGCCCAGCGTGCCGTACTCGATCGCGCCCCGGCCGCTGCACACCGACGACAACCAACGCCGCCCGTTCCAGCCCTCGTCCAGGCCGTACCAGGGGAAGTCCGCGCCCAGGTATTCCGCCAGCAGGTCGGGCTTGCCGGCCTCGTCGGCGGGCAACGCCTCACCCGCGTGGCTGATTGTGTCCATACTCCGCCTCAGGTCCTCTCGCGCGGCGCGACGGCGCCGCCGGCCGCCTCGGTGTGCCATGTCCGGGGCCCACCTCTCCCGGCGACTTCCGGGTGGACCTTCCGTCCGATACATGTATCCGCCGAGTCACCGACCACACACCGCCCGTGTACTCCGGAATCCATACTGCCCGAATGCGGGCGCGGCCCCGCACCGTGTCGGGCCGGGAGGCGCGGGAATCGGCGACGGCGCGCGGCGCCGTTCGAACCCGCGTCGGGGGACCGCGACCGGGGTGTGTCCCGGGCGCCGCCGACGATCAGGTCGCGTCGGCGTCGTACGGCGGGCGCTCGCCGGGCTCGACCCGAGGGGCGGCGGTGTTCTTGCGGAGCGAGGGTGGGCTGTACGAGGTGTCCGGCGCGTCCGGGTCGTACGGGCTGCCGCTCGCCAGGCCCTTGATGTCCTCGAAGTCCTTGCCGAGCGAGTCGCGCAGTTCCTTGATGCCCAGGTCGTCGCCGTCGCCCATCAGGTTCTTGCGGACGAAGGTCTTGGGGTTGAGGTCTTCGAGGTGCATGTTCTGGAACTCCGGACCGAGTTCCTTCTTGAGGTCCGCACGGGCTCCGGAGGAGAACTCGCGGAACTTGCGAATGGTGCGGGCCACATCGCCGATCATCTTCGGCAACTTCTCGGGGCCGAAGATCACGATCGCGAGGATGACGAGCGCGACCATCTCGGGTGCACCGACGTCGAACACCTGGACTCCACGAGATTGCGCGAGGGGGTTCGGTCGGGCGACCGAACCCCCTCAGAGTAGTCGTCGGCCCCCGAAGCGGAAGGTGGCGGCCGGCATCGAACCCGGTGTTTGCGGCCTATCCACCGAAGATGTGTTCGTCCGGACATCCGTACGTCATGTCCGGGTCATCCGGCTTCGAGCGTCATGTCGACCGTGCGCTCGGTCCCGTCCCGCTCGATGGTGAGCTTGACCACGGCACCGGGTGCCTTGGACCGGATCGCCACGATCAACTCGTTGGCGTCGTGCACCTTGCGGCCGTCGATCGCCTTGATCACGTCGCCCGGCTTGAGCCCCGCCCGCTCGGCCGGCCCGCCCGCCCGGATCGGCGGCGCGCCCTTGACGTCCTGCGGCGCGATCCGCGCGCCGTCACCCTGGTACGCGACGTCCAACGTGACACCGATCACCGGGTGCGTGGCCTTGCCGGTGTCGATCAACTGCTGCGCGACCCGACGCGCCTGGTTGATCGGGATGGCGAAGCCGAGACCGATGCTGCCCGCCTCCTGCTGGGCCCCGAACGGATTGCCCTGCCCGCCGCCGGCCGAGCGGATCGCCGAGTTGACCCCGATCACCGCGCCCGTCGCGTCGATCAGCGGACCACCCGAGTTGCCGGGGTTGATCGGCGCGTCGGTCTGCAACGCGCTGATGTAGGACACGTCGCTGCCCGAGCTGCCCGCGCTGACCGCGCGGTCCTTGGCGCTGATGATCCCGGAGGTGACGGTGCCCTCCAGGTTGAACGGCGCGCCGATGGCGATCACCGGGTCGCCGACCTGGACGCCGTCGGAGTTGCCCAGCGGCAGCGGGTGCAGCCCCTGGACACCGGACACCCGGATCACCGCGAGGTCGTAGCCGGTGTCCCGGCCGACCAGGGTCGCCGAGGTCTGCTGGCCGTCGTTGAACGTCACGGTGATCGTGCCGCCGGACGCGCCCGCCTCGACCACGTGGTTGTTGGTCAGGATGTCGCCGGCCGTGTCCAGCACGAAGCCGGTGCCGGTGGCCTCGCCGCGGCCGGTCTTGGTGTGGATGTACACCACTCCCGGCAGCGTGCTGCCCGCGAGTCCGGCGATGGTGTCCTTGCCTCGGGCCGGGCCGGTCGGGGGCGGGTCGCCGAGGCGGACCTTGGTGTCGTGGCGATCCGCGATCCAGGCGCCGATGCCGCCGCCGATCAGCCCGGCCACCAGCGCGAGGACCGCGGCCCACACGATCAGCCGGCGGCCGTAGCGCTTGCCGAGGTCCTCCGTGGGGCCGCCGGCGCCGGTCATGTCCCCGGGCACCGAATAGCCGTACGGGACGGCCTGATAGGGCGGGTAGGCCGCCTGCGGGGCGTACGAGGGGTACGGCCCGTAGGGCCCGTAGCCCGGATGTGCCGCAGCCGGGTGGGTGCCGTAGCCGCCGGTCTGCCCCGGCCACGGTCGAGTCGGCGCCCCGGCGGGCGGCGGCTGCGGGGGCGGCGCGAAGGGGTCGTAGGCCGGGTCGTCCGCGCTCGGGATCTCGGCGGTGCCGTGCACGACCGGCACCTCGGCGGTGACCGCCTCCCGGACATCCGGGACGGGCGGCCCGAACGCGGCCGGCTCGGTGTTGGGATCGGCGACCGGCTCGGCGACCGGCTCGGCCGGATCCGCCGGCGCGGAAGACCCGGCCGGGGCGTCGCCGGTCGCGGGCGGCCGGCCCTTGGCCAACGACGGGCGGGTCACGAACGCGGCGGGCTCTGCGTCGAGGCCACGCTCGACCGAAGGCCCGGGCGGGGTCTCGGCCGGGACCCCGGGAGTCCGGTCGGCCTCGGCGGATCGATCCGGCGCGGGCTCGTCCTCCCGCCGCGAGGGCGGTGTCCCGGTCGGGAAGGCCGCCGGCTCGGCGTCGTGATCGGGTCCCGGTCCGGCCGGCGCGTCGTCACCTCGCGGCGGCTCCGCTCCCCCGCGGCCGTATGCGTCACTCATCGTGTGCCTTCCTACCGCTCCCGGTGTGCCGAACACCTGCTGCATCCACGGCACGGCCACAGTCTTGCGCGTGCCGGTCGGTGTCGTCCCGGCGGCAGTGGATACCCGCCCCGCCGCGTCGCACGCGCGCCCCGCCGAAAGTACCGGCCCACCCGGTCCGCGGCGCCGAACCGGGCCGACGCCGCGTCGTTCCCGCCCGGCGCGGCGCACGCACGCGTGGCGAACGCGTGTCCGGCTCCCGGACACGCGTGACGCCCCGCCGGGCCGACGAGCCGGCCCGGCGCGAGCGAATTCAGCGCTCGGCGTCGACCGGCTGGATCGGGACCGTCAACCGCGTCCCGGCCAGCACCGGCGCGGGACGCCGCGACGACGAGCCCGCGGGCAGCGCGGTCGTGGTGGCGGCCTGCTCCACGAGATAACGCTCCACGGCCGGGGCCGCGGGGCGCCCCTCGGTGCCGCCGCTGGTCCCGCCCGGCACGAACGCGCTGCTGAGCGCGACGGCCATCATCGAGAACGCGCCCGCGGCGGCGAACGTCAACCGACGTCGGCTCACCGGCGGGCGCACCCGCTCGGGCATGTTGCCGGGCCGACCGGCACGTGGACCGGTCGAGCGCGAGCGCGCACGTGCCGACACCGCCGGTCGCCCGGCGGTCGGGAAGGTGAAGCGATCCCCCGACGCGGGCGGCGGAGGCGATTGTCGGTCGGGCTCGCCCATGGCCAACAGCCGTGCCATCAGATCGTCCGACGGACCGGGCTGTCGCACCCTGCCGAGCAGTTGTTTCACCTGGCGCTGCTCCTCGGCCTCCACGCGACAGTCCGCGCATTCGGCGAGGTGCGCCAGCACCTTCTCCCGGGCCTCATGGCCCAGCTCACCGTCCACATAGGCGGCGAGTTTGTCCTCGAGGTGGCTCATGTCCCCACCTCGCATGCCCCACGTCGGGTCGCGGCGCGTCCCATCCGTGTCGCACTCACTACCCCCCTGCCCAAGCGGTCGCCGGGCTCACTGGTCACGGTCCCTCATCTCCGCACCGTGGTCCGGACCTCCGCAGCCGTCTCCTGGCCTGCCTTGTTCCGGGGAGCACGATGCCGCAGCGCCGCACGGAGCTGGGACCGGCCGCGGTGAATGCGGCTGCGCACGGTCCCGAGTTTCACTCCGAGCGTGGTGGCGATCTCCTCGTACGACAGGCCCTCGATGTCACACAGCACGACCGCGGCGCGGAACTCCGGGGCGAGGGCGTCCAGCGCCTGCTGGACGTCCGCGTCCAGGTGGGCGTCGTCGTATGCCTGCGCGGGTGAGAGTTCACGACCGGCGAGGCGTTCGCCCGCGTCGTCGCCCAGACCCTCGAAGCGGATGCGCTGACGGCGCCGAACCATGTCGAGGAAAAGGTTCGTGGTGATGCGGTGCAGCCAACCCTCGAACGTGCCGGGCGTGTAGCTCGACAACGATCGGAACACTCGGACGAACACCTCTTGGGTGATGTCGTCCGCGTCGTGCGGGTTGCCGCTGAGGCGGTAGGCGAGCCGATAGACCCGAGCGGAGTGGGTTCGGACGATGTCCTCCCACGACGGCGGGACCCATTCGGCCTGGGCTGGGCTGCTGATTGCGTTTGCGGCTTCGGCCACGTGATCCGGCATCGGCGACGCGTCGCGGGTACAGGATTGTTCCCCGCGGTGGTCGACCACTGCCACACCTCCTCTTCCGAGTAGCGCAACCACCATAAGCGCCCTGCCTGTTAAGCCCGGATAAGGGCGCCGAGCCCACATCCGACCCACCTTCGGTGCCGCGAGACCACGAGCCTCGTGTTCACCTGTCTTCCGAGGGGGCCAACGAACCGCGCCCGGGCGCGGTTCCCCGATCCCGCACCGGTCGCCCGACGGATCTCGCCGCCGCCCCCGCGCGCAGTCGTGCGGCGCTCCCCGACCGGGCGGCCGAGCCCTCGGTAATACGCTTGCGCTCAGGTGGCCGCCTCGTCGGGACGCGTACGGGGGGCCGGGACAGAGGAGGAAGCCATTTCCGGCAATCGCCAGGCGAGCTGGGCGTTCGCGGAAGAGTACGTCGGCGAGGACGCCGTCCTCGCGGGCGCCCGCGCCCGCGCCCGGGAAGTCGGCGTGCTCCCGATAGGTCCCGGCGGCGGCGCCGCGCTGCGTTTCCTCGCGGCCGCGGTCGAGGCCAAGGCGGTCGCCGAGATCGGGACCGGGACCGGGGTCTCCGGGCTCTACCTGCTGCGCGGCATGCGCTCCGACGGCGTGCTCACCACGGTCGACGCCGACCCGGAGAACCAGCGCCTCGCCAAGGAGACCTTCACCGAGGCGGGCTTCCCCAGCGGACGCGCCCGCTTCATCCCCGGCCGCGCCCTGGAGGTGCTGCCCCGGCTCGCCGACGGCGGCTACGACCTGGTGTTCTGCGACGGCGACAAGATGGAGTACCTGGACTACCTGGCCGAGGCGCTGCGGCTGCTGCGGCCCGGCGGCGTGGTGTGCTTCGACAACGCGCTCCTGCGCGACCGGGTGGCCGATCCGGCGCACCGGGACGCGGAAACCGCCGCGGTGCGCGACGTACTGCGGGTGATCCGTGAGCACGAGTCGCTCGTGCCCGCCCTGCTCCCGGTCGGCGACGGCCTGCTGTGCGCGGCCCGCCGGAGTTGATCATCGCCGCCGGCGCATGCCGACGGCCCCGGTCCGGACATGAGTCTCCATGTCCGGACCGGGGCCGTCGCATCACGACTTTCGTCGAGGGCGTCGCCCCTGGGGGTCAGCCCACGGCGTTCTTCAGCGCCTCGCTCAGGGCACCGGCCTCATCGGCCGACAGCTCGACTACGAGCCGTCCACCGCCCTCAAGCGGAACGCGCATGACGATGCCCCGCCCTTCCTTGGTCACCTCGAGCGGGCCGTCGCCCGTCCGCGGCTTCATGGCCGCCATGCTCGTTCCCCTTCCTGCATATCGACGCACCGGTGCTCAAACCGGCCACCGGTCTTCGAGAGCATTGATCAGGGACCATTATCCCGCATCGAACGGTGGGGTGAGCAACATCGGGTCCCGTCGGCCTCTCGAACCACGTCCGTACAACGCTGAAATGAGATGGTCCGTCCCGGCTCCGCGCCGGCTCGATCCTGCCCCGGGGATGAGCTGACGGCCCGTCAGGGCCGGGCGTGGGCACGGTGCGACGGTCCGGCATGCTGTGCACATCCCACCTGCGGAGATGGATTCGATGCGGAGGCAGGCCATGGCCGACAAGACCGACAATGTGCTCTACGAACTCGCCGACGGGGTCGCGACCGTCACGCTGAACCGCCCGGACGCGATGAACTCGCTCGACGAGCCGACCAAGATCGCTTTGCGCGACGCGGTGCTCCGCGCGGCCGAGGACCCCGCCGTCCGGGCCGTGCTGCTGACCGGCAGCGGTCGGGCGTTTTGCGCCGGTCAGGACCTCAAGGCGCACATCCGGCAGTTGGAGACCGGCCCCGAGGCCACCTTCGCCACCGTGCGCGAGCACTACAACCCGTTGGTGACCGCGCTGGCGACGATGGCCAAGCCGGTGGTCGCGGCGGTCAACGGCGTCGCCGCGGGGGCCGGCGCGGCGATCGCGTGGGCGTGCGACTTCCGGATCATGGCGGACACGGCCGGGTTCAACACCGCGTTCGCCGGAGTCGCGCTGACCGCAGACTCCGGCGCGTCCTGGACGCTGCCGCGCCTGGTCGGCCAGGCCAGGGCGGTCGAGCTGCTGATGTTGCCGCGCACCGTCAAGGCCGCCGAGGCGCTCGAACTGGGCCTGGCCAACCAGGTGGTCCCGGCCGACGAGGTCGCCGGCGTGGCCCGCGAGCTGGCCCGCCGACTGGCCGACGGCCCGACCGTGGCACTGGCCGCGCTCAAGGAGTCGGTGGCCTTCGGCGCGTCCCACTCGCTGGTGGACACGCTCGCCAAGGAGGACGAGCTGCAACTGCGCGCGGGCGGCTCCGAGGACCACCGGATCGCGGTCGCGGCCTTCGTGGCCAAGGAGAAGCCGACCTTCGTCGGCCGCTGACCGCGGTGCCGGCACCGCGGACCGCCGCGCGGGCCTCCGGGTCGCGCACGACGGTCCGCGGTGTCGACGCGCGGACGGTCCCGACGCCGCGGCGGGCCGCCGTCAGCGGGACACGCAGCCCTCGAGGTGATCGTTGACCAGGCCGCAGGCCTGCATCAGCGCGTAGGCGGTGGTAGGGCCGACGAACCGGAAACCCTTGCGCTTGAGTTCCTTGGCCAGCGCGGTGGACTCGTCGGTGACCGCCGGTACGTCCGACAGGGCCGCGGGAGCCTTCCGGCGTCCGGAAGGTGCGAACGACCATACGAGAGCGTCCAGACCGCCCTGGAGGGCCTGCGCGGCGTGCGCGTTGGCGATCGCGGCGTCGATCTTGGCCCGATTGCGGATGATCCCCTCGTCGGCGAGCAGCCGGGCCCGATCCGCGTCGTCGAACCGCGCCACCCGGGCGATCGAGAAGTCCGCGAAGGCGGCCCGAAAGCCCGCCCGCCGACGCAGGATGGTCAGCCAGGACAACCCGGACTGGAACGCCTCCAGGCACAACCGCTCGTACAGCCGGTCCTCGCCGTGCACCGCGACGCCCCACTCGGTGTCGTGGTAGGCACGGTAGTCCTCGGGGCCGGTCGCGCCCCACGGGCAGCGGGGCAGCCCGTCCGGCCCCGCGATCGGACCGCCGACGACGGTCACGGCTTCGGGTCGCCCTTCGGCTCGGCGGCAGACTCGGCGTCGCCGCCCCGGTCGGCCGCAGCGTCCGCCTCGGCGTCCGGCTCGGCGCCCGGCTCGGTCGCCGCCGCGGCACTCGCCTCCGGGGCCCTGCCCGCGTCCGGCGTCTCGTCGGGAGTGTGGTCCCGCTGCTCGTCCGCGCTCTCCTCCCGTGTCCCGTCCGCGTCGTCGACGGCCACCGGCGCGGGCCGGGTCGGCGCCGCGTCGGCGACGACCTCGTCGGCCCGGTCCGGCTTCTCCAGGGACAGCGTGGTGCCCGACCCGCGCGAGGGCGGGGCGAGCCGGCCGGCGCCGACCGCGCTCGCGCCCGCGGCGGTCGCGCCCGGGACCGAGACGGCGAGCCCGGCCGGGGTGGTGCCGGTGATCTTGTACTCGAGTTCCAGGATGCGCGCGTCGCGCGCCGCGAGTTCGCCGGTGAGGCGGTCCAGGACCACGTCGACCTCGCTCATCCGGTAGCCGCGGAAGACCACCGGGAACCGGATGTGGTCGACGTCCGCGCTCGTGAGCGGGCGGTCGCCGGGCATCCGCAGCTCGGGCTGTTCGCGGTAGGCGTCGGGGAGGGAGCCACCCGCCCCGAGCACGACCGCGGCGATCACGAGGATCACCCCGGTCACCACGACAAGCTGGATCCAGAACACGGACGGCTCCCCTTCGACGGTGGTGCAGGTGCTGGGACGGGTGTCCGCTCCGGGCCGCTTCGGGAAGCCCCCGGGTCGTCGCACGGGACGATCGTGCCACGATCAGGGGGTCAGGTGGCACGTGCAGGGTGTGGGTAGCGGAGGTCGACGGGGTGACGACGCTGAGGCTGGGACGACGGGAGTTCGGCGGTGACGAGTTGGTGATCATGGCGATCATCAATCGGACGCCGGACTCGTTTTTCGACAAGGGCGCGACGTTCGACGATCGACCCGCCCTGGACGCGGTCGAACGCGCGGTCGCCGAGGGCGCGGGGATCGTGGACATCGGGGGTGTCAAGGCCGGTCCGGGGGCGGAGGTGGACGTCGCCGAGGAGATCCGCCGGACGGCGTCCTTCGTGGCCGAGGTCCGCCGCCGCCACCCCGACGTGGTGATCAGCGTCGACACGTGGCGACACGAGGTGGCCGAGGCGGTCTGCGACGCGGGCGCGGATCTGATGAACGACGCGTGGGGCGGGGTGGACCCCAAGCTGGCCGAGGTGGCCGCCAAGTACGACGTGGGCATCGTGTGCACGCACGCCGGTCGCGCGGAGCCCCGCACCCGGCCGCACCGGATCGGCTACGTGGACGTGATGGAGGACATCCTGGACGTCACGGTCGGCTTGGCCGAGCGCGCCGCGCGGCTCGGGGTGCGCCGGGACGCGATCCTGATCGACCCCGGGCACGACTTCGGCAAGAACACCCGGCACTCGCTGGAGGCGACCCGCCGACTCGGCGAGATGGTCGACACCGGCTGGCCGGTGCTGGTCTCGCTGTCCAACAAGGACTTCGTCGGCGAGACGCTGGACAAGGCGGTGAACGAGCGCCTGCTCGGCACGCTGGCCACCACCGCGGTGAGCGCGTGGCTGGGCGCCCGGGTGTACCGCGCGCACCAGGTGGCCGAGACCCGCCAGGTGCTGGACATGGTGTCCTCGATCCACGGCACCCGGCAGCCCGCGGTGGCCCGGCGCGGACTGGCCTGACCGCCCCCGGGGCCGCTCGCGCGGCCCCGGGGAACGCGTACGGCGCCCGCCCCCACCGAGACGGTGGGGGCGGGCGCCGACGTGGGTGGGCCGATCGCGGCGGACGGACCGCCGGGGCGGCGTCGCGCTCGAATCAGCAGCGCTTCCAGGGACCCGTGATCGCGTACATCGTGCCCGGGGTCTGCATGTTCGCGAACAGCGTGCGGCCGTCCTCGGAGAAGGTCGGGCCGGTCAGCTCGCTGCCGCCGGGGACGTCGTTGCGCGCGATCGGGTAGGTCTTGCCGTCCTCGGTCGCACCCAGCAGGTGCTGGACGCCCTCGCCGTCCTCGGCGATGATCACGCCGCCGTGCGGCGAGACGCTGATGTTGTCCGGACCGTCGTAGGGACCGTCCACGTCCGGCGTGGTGTTGACGCCGAAGCGCAGCTTCAGGACCAGCCGGCCCCGACGCGGGTCGTAGAACCAGATCTGGCCGTCGTGCGGCGTGCCCGGGCTCTCCGTGCGGGCGAAGCTGGTGACGACGTACGCGCCGCCGTCGCCCCACCAGATACCCTCGATCTTGCGACCGCGGGTGATGTCGGTGTTCTGGAACTGCTTGCGGATGGACACGGTGCGCGCGTCGCGCTCGGGCACAGTCACCCAGTCGACCGCGTACGTGGTGCCGATCTCGGTCGCGCGGGAGAGGTCGTCCACGTGCTTGCCGCTCGCGTCCACGCAGCGCATCGCCGCGAGGGTGCCCGCGTCGTCGGCCAGCTTGCGCAGCCGGCCGCGGCCGCCGTCCCAGTGGCGCGGGGGCTCCCAGCGGTAGAACAGCCCGTTCGGGTTGCCCGCGTCCTCGGTCAGGTACATGTGACCGCGGCGCGGGTCGACCGCGACGGCCTCGTGCGCGAACCGGCCGAGCGCCTTGATCGGCTTCGGGTCGCGGTTGGCGCGGCGGTCGTAGGGGTCGACCTCGAACACGTAGCCGTGGTCCTTGGTCGCGCTGCCCTGACCGGCGAGCTGCTCGGTCTCCTCGCAGGTCAGCCAGGTGTCCCAGGGGGTCACCCCGCCCGCGCAGTTGGTCGCGGTGCCGGCCACGCCGACGTACTCGCGTATGCGCCTGCCGTAACGGTTCACCTCGACCACGGTGCAGCCGCCCGCGAGCCCCTCGTCGTAGGTCAGGCCGGACAGGTGCGGAACCGGCAGCGGGGTGTCCTTGAACGAACCGCCGAGCTCGTGGTTGTTGACCAGGACCGTGCCGCCGCCGCGCAGCTTGAAGGCGCCCGTGCCGTCGTGGTTGCTCGGGGTGGCCTCGCCCGACTCCAGCTTGGTGACACCCGCCTCGGTGACGATCTGGTACGAGAAGCCCTTCGGAAGCGCCAGGCGCCCGGCGGGGTCGTCGATCAGCTCGCCGTAGCCGGGCTTGGCCGGCGGCCGGCCGTGACCGCCGCGGGACGAGGCCGAGGCGTTGGGGGCGAGCAACATGCCGGTGCTGCCGATGAGGGCGACACCGGCACCGGTGGTGGCGGTGCGACCGAGGAAACCCCTACGGGACAGCGACATCTGGTTTCTCCAGTGACAGGCGGGAAAAATCGGGACGCCCCCACGCTTTCGCCCGTCGGTGTCCCCCGGGTGAACGCGACGGGGCGCCCGAATGCCCGTCAGGTGGCAATTGCTCCGCCACCGGCGCGGCGTTCGGCGGCGGCCTTGTCCGCGCGCGACTCGGCCTCGATCTTCGAGCACTCCAGATCCGCGTCCCGGATGATCCGCACCGCCTCGTCCACGTCGTCGGTGATCCGGATCAGGTCCAGGTCGGCCGGCGACGCCTTGCCCTGCGCGATCACCACGTCGCGCACCCAGTCGATCAGCCCGGTCCAGTAGTCGCGCCCGATCAGCACCACCGGGAAGTGCGTGACCTTGCCGGTCTGGACCAGCGTGAGCGCCTCGAACAACTCGTCCAGCGTGCCGATTCCGCCGGGCAGCACGATGAAGCCCTGCGCGTACTTGACGAACATCGTCTTGCGCGCGAAGAAGTACCGGAACGTGATGCCCCGGTCCACGTACGGGTTGAGCCCGGACTCGAACGGGAGCTTGATGCCCACGCCCACGGATTGGCCGCCGGCGTCGCGGGCGCCCTTGTTCGCGGCCTCCATCGCGCCGGGACCACCGCCGGTGATCACCGCGTAGCCGGCCTCGGCCAGGGCCCGGCCGACCCGCTCGCCGATCCGGTACTCGGCCGAGCCCGGTTTGGTCCGGGCCGAGCCGAATACGCTGACCGCCCGGCCGAGATCGGCGAGCATGCCGAAGCCGTCGACGAACTCGGTCTGGATCCGCAGCACGCGCCACGCCTCGGTACCGAGGTGACCCATGCCGGGATGCTGTTCCTCCACCTCGCTGGGCGAGGCGAACTCGGGTGGCTCCTCCGACGGAGCGAATCGCGCATCCATCCGGCCACCCTGTCACGCCGGAGCGGCGGTTGATCGGATTTACCCGGTAACCGCCCCGCGCGGGCGGGCGGGGCGCCGCGTGCCGACCGCTACCCGAGCCAGCGCAACAACCGGCTCTCGCTGTCGCCGATCAGCGCGATCTCCACGTGCTCGTCCCGCTTGTGCGCGAGATTGGGGTCGCCGGGCCCGTAGTTGACCGCCGGGATGCCGAGCGCGGAGAAGCGCGCCACGTCGGTCCAGCCGAACTTGGCCCGCGGCGCGGTGCCGATCGCCGCCACGAACGCCGCCGCGGCCGGCCGATCCAGTCCCGGAAGCGCTCCCGCCGCCGAGTCGGTGAGCACCACGTCGAAGCCCGCGAACACCTCGCGCACGTGCTCCAACGCCTCCTCGACGCTGCGATTGGGCGCGAATCGGAAGTTGACCGTCACCGTGCACGCGTCGGGGATGACGTTCCCCGCGACGCCGCCCTCGATCGCGACCGCGCTGAGCCCCTCGCGGTATTCGAGCCCGTCGATCACGACCCTGGCCGCCTCGTAGCCCCGCAACCGGGTCAGGATCGGCGCCGCGGCGTGGATCGCGTTGTCGCCCAGCCACGAGCGGGCCGAGTGCGCCCGGGTGCCCAGCGTGGTGATCCGCACCCGCAACGTGCCCTGGCAGCCGCCCTCGACCGCGCCGCCGGTCGGCTCCATCAGCACCGCGAAGTCCGCCTCCAGCCACTTCGGGTGGGTGTTCGCCAGCCGCAGCAGACCGTTGCGGGCGGCGTCGACCTCCTCGCAGTCGTAGAACACGTAGGTGACGTCGCGATTGGGCTCGGGCAGATGCGCGGCGAGCCGCAGTTGCACCGCGACGCCGCTCTTCATGTCCGAGGTGCCGCAGCCGTACATCAGCGGACCCTCGATCCGCGACGGCAGGTTGTCCGCGATCGGGACCGTGTCCAGGTGGCCCGCGATCAGGATCCGCTCGGCCCGACCGAGGTCGGTGCGCGCGACCACCGAGTCGCCGTCGCGGTACACGGTCAGATGCGGACAGGCGCGCAGCGCCTCCTCCACCGCGTCGGCGAGCACACGCTCGTCGCCGCTGACGGAGGGGATGTCGACGAGTTGCGCGGTAAGCGACGCCGCGTCCTGGGACAGATCAAGCCTCACGGTCATACCGGCAGCCTATCCCTGCCCCGGGACACGACAACTGACGATGTGTCAAGTGAATCGGGGTTCGTCGCTCAACCGTTCTTGAGCCGGTCCACGCCCGCCGCCACCCGTTCGTCCGTCGCGGTGAACGCGGTCCGCACGTGCCGCCGGCCCAGCGGACCGTAGAAGTCGCCGGGGGCGACCAGGACGCCGCGCTCGGCGAACCACGCCACGGTGTCCCAGCAGTCCTCGTCGCGCGTGGCCCACAGGTACAGGCTCGCCTGGGAGTGCTCGATCCGGAAGCCGGCCGACTCCAGCGCGCCGCGCAGTGCCGTGCGCCGGGCCGCGTAGCGGGCCCGTTGCGCCGCGACGTGCTCGTCATCGGCGAACGCGACGGTCATCGCCGCCTGCACCGGGCCGGGCACGATGAGTCCGGAGTGCTTGCGCACCGCGAGCAGCTCGCGGATCACCGCGAGGTCGCCGGTGACGAAGCCCGCGCGGTAGCCGGCCAGGTTGCTGCGCTTGGACAGCGAGTGCACGGCGAGCAGCCCCTCGTGCGAGTCTCCGCACACGTCCGGGTGCAGCACCGACACCGCCTGGGCGTCCCAGCACAGCTCGATGTAGCACTCGTCGGAGACCACCAGGATCTCGTGCGCGCGGGCCCACTCGACGATGCGGCGCAGCTCGTCGACCGAGCGCACCGCGCCGTGCGGGTTGCCCGGCGAATTGAGCCAGATCATCCGCACGCCCGCCGGGTCCGGCAGCGTGCCGTCCACGACCGCGAGCGGCGTGGCGCCGGCCAGGCGCGCGCCCACGTCGTAGGTGGGGTAGGCCAGCGCCGGGTGCGCGACCGTGTCGCCCGGGCCGAGCCCGAGCTGGGCCGGCAGCGCCGCGACGAGTTCCTTGGTGCCGATCACCGGCAACACCGCGTCCGGGTTCGCGCCGGTGACGCCGAGCCGGCGGCGCAGCCACGCCGCGATCGACTCGCGCAGTTCGGGCTTCCCGAACACGGTCGGGTACCCGGGCGAGTCGGCGGCCGCGCGCAGCGCGTCGCGGATCAGCTCCGGGGTGGGGTCCACGGGCGTGCCCACCGAGAGGTCGACCACGCCGTCCGGGTGGGCCCGCGCCCGCCGGCCGAACGGTTCGAGGCGGTCCCAGGGGAAGACGGGGAGCAGGTCGGTGACACGACGCGCCTGCCGACCCCGCGCGGCGGCGGGGTCGGCGGGTGCTTCGGCACCGTTGTGCGAAGCGGTCACGTCGGCGCTACTCGCCGGTCGCCTGCGGCGGCAGCGCGGCGATCAGCGGGTGGTCCTTGGCGATCAGACCCATCTTCGACGCGCCACCCGGGGAACCGAGGTCGTCGAAGAACTCCACGTTCGCCTTGTAGTAGTCCTTCCACTGCTCCGGGGTGTCGTCCTCGTAGAAGATTGCCTCGACCGGGCAGACGGGCTCGCAGGCTCCACAGTCGACGCATTCGTCGGGGTGGATGTACAGCGCACGCTCACCCTCGTAGATGCAGTCGACGGGGCACTCCTCGATGCATGCCTTGTCCTTCAGGTCGACGCAGGGCTGCGCGATGACGTAGGTCACGTCGGGTTCCTCCTCATGCGGGCGGTACAGGGTGCGCGGGAGCGCGGCAACGTCGGTGCCCGCAACTAGTATCGCGGTGGGCCGGGGCCTACTCCTAGCAGGTGGCCCTTACCTGTGGGCCGGGAACATGTCAGCAGACGTGGGCGGACGAGGTCAGCCCGGATCGGGGAAGCCGGACAGGTGAAGAGGATCACACCACGGGATGTGGGCAGACGCGTGTCGGTGCGCCGCGAGCTGCCGCCGGAGGACTCCGGAGCGACCTACACAGACGTCGTGGGCGACCTCGTGGACTGGCGTGACGGTGTGCTGACAATCACCCGCAGGGACGGCAGTATCGCCCGGGTGGCCGAAGCGAGCATCGTGGCCGCCAAGGTGGTCCCGCCACCGGTCCGACGCCTGACCCCGGCCCGGTTGCAGGACGTGGCCAGCCGGTCCTGGCCCGCGCCGGAGATCGCCACCTACGGCGAGTGGCTGTTGCGCGCGGCCGAGGGATTCACCCGGCGGGCGAATTCGGTGCTGGTCCTGGGCGAGCCGGGCGTGCCGTTCGCGGAGGCACTCGATCGAGTGAATGCCTGGTACGCCGAGCGCGGGCTGCCGACGCTGTTCCAGGTCGCGCACGACGACCCGTTCGACCGCTTCCTGGACGCGGCCGGCTGGCCCGCGGAGGGCGACGCGCTGATGCGCACGGGGCGACTGGTGCGCGCGGCGGACGTACTGCGCGACGTGGACGCGAGCGCGGTCCGGGTGGAGAGCACCCTCACCGACGCGTGGCTCTCGCTCTACCACCACGTCGCGGGCCCGGGCGGCGGCGCCGAGCGGCACGTGCTGCAGGGGCCGCCGGGCACCCTGTTCGCGACCGTCTCGGATCCGGCCTCCGGCGAGCCGATCGCGATCGGACGCGTCTGCGTGCTCGGTCGGTACGCGGGCTTCGCCGCCCTGGAGGTGGACCCGGCCCACCGCCGTCGGGGCCACGCCCGGGCGATCGTGCGGGCGCTGACCGACCGGGCGCTGGCGAGCGGCGCGGTCACCGGCTGGCTCCAGGTGGAATCGGACAACCGGCCCGCGCGCGAGCTCTACGACGCGCTGGGCTTCACGGACCACCACGGCTACCACTACCGCCGGTCGCCGGTCGAGCGCCCGTGAGCGTGCCCGGCAACCCCCGCGACCGGTTCGCCTCGGTGGTCCGGGCGGACGAGGTGGATCTGGCCGAGGCCGCGCTGCTGATGGGCGTCGAGGTCGACCCGACCTTCGACCCGGCGGTGGGGATCGCCGAGTTGGATCGGCTCGCGGCGGCGGTGCGAACCGAGGCGGGATCCGCGTACGACCCGGCGCGGGCCGCCGCGGCGCTGGCCTCGGTGCTCGGCGGGCGGGCCCGCTTCTTCGGGCAGCAGTCCGACTACGCCGATCTGCGCTCGTCGCTGCTGCACGAAGTGCTGCGCCGCCGGCGCGGGCTGCCGATCCTGCTGTCGGTGGTGTGGATCGAGGTGGGCCGACGGGCCGGGCTGCCGGTGTACGGCGTCGCGTTGCCGGGACATTTCGTGGTCGGGATCGGGGACCCGGACGGCGGGTTCGAGTTGGCCGACCCGTTCCACGGCGGGGTGCCGCTGTCGGTGTCCCGGGCCCGGCGTCTGGCCGCGGAGGCGGGCGGCCAGGCGGGCGATCCGACGCTGCTGCAACCGGCCAGGCCGACCGCGATCCTGCTCCGCGTCCTGAACAACATCCGGGCCTGGGCCGCCCAACCCGAGCGCGGCATCGAGGGTGCCTGGACCCGGCTGTGGGCGGTCGAGCTGTCCCTGCTGCTGCCGCGTCATCCGGCGGCGCTGCGGCACGAGCGCGGCTCGCTGCTCGCGCGGACCGGCCAGTTCGCGGCGGGCGCCCGACAGTTGGAGGAGTACGCGGAACTGGTCGAGCGGATCGATCCGAAGGTCGCCGAGGGCGTGCTGGCCGAGGCCAAGGCCGCCCGAGCCCGACTGAACTGAGGCCTCGGAACCGGCGGCGTGGCGCGGCTCAGCCACCGCCGAACACGCGCAGGAACGCGTCGGCGTCCTGGGCGATCCCGCTGCACGTGGGGTCGGCGCCGGTCGCGTCCGCCGCGCCCTCGGGGCACGGCCGGTCGCGTGCGGCGGACCACCACGCGACCCGTCCCAGGTGCACGGACCGGGCGAACTCGGCGAAGGTGCGGGCGTCCTCCAGCGTGAACACCTCGCCCGCGACGTCGTTGCGGCCGATCATCACCGTCACGGACACCCGCCGCCAGGCCTGCTCCTCGGACAGGTTCGGCCACACCTCGCGGATCTGCCCCTGCACGGCGTGCGCGGCGTCGCTCGCGAACCGGCCCATCCGGCCCTCCGGCCGAGGTGCCACCGCCGCGCCGTAGTTGAGCGCCTTGGCGTTGACGTAGGAGACCTCGACCCGCTGCGCGGCGGCGTCCCGCAGCAGCGCCTTGGCCTCCTCGCCCAGGCCCTGGAGCGGGTCCACCGGCAGCGAGTACCCGATGTCCACGCTCTGTTCGTTCGCGCGGGCGCCCTCCTGGAGCAGGCGCAGCGCCGCGTTGCGCCGCTGCACCACGTCGGGGCGGACCAGCGAGCGGCCCTCGATGTCCAGGTCCATGCCGGTCGCCCCGGTCGCGGCCAGCACCTGCCGGTAGGCGGTGACCAGTTCCTCGGGCGTGCCGCAGGACGCCGCGAGGTCGGTGCCGCCGGCGCCGCCGAACGCGACCCGGATCGACCCGCCGGCGTCGCGCAGCGCGGCGATCCGACCGGTCGTCGCGGGATCGTCGAGCCGGGTCACCCCGCCCCACATCGGCCGGCAACCGCCGCCGTCCACGACGTAGGCCAGCGTGCGGTCGCGCACCGCGCCGGCCGCTCCCGCGTGGGTGGGGTCGAGCGGGCCCGGGAGCGTCATGTCCAGGTAGGGGGCGAGGTGTTCGACCGTGCCCGAGCGCGGGGTCGCGCCGCCGGCGGATCCGCTCGCGGGCGGCGGTTTCGAGCCGGTGGGCGGGCCGCCGGCGCGTGCGGTGCCGGTGGCGGTGGGACCGGTCGAGGCGGTGCGCCGGTCGGTGTCGAGGGGGCCGACCGGCGGGATCGGTCCGGCCGGCGTCGACCGTTCGCCCGAGGCGGTCGGACCGGCCCCGGTGCACGGCTTGTCGTTGATGGTGCAGGCGATCGGCCCGTCGGAGCGGGCCGGTTCGCTCGCGGTCGGCACTCCGGCGCCGTCCCGGCGGACCTCGAAGCCGACCACGATGCTCTCGCCCGGACGCAGTGCCTTGTTCCAATTCTCGTTGCGCACCGTGTACTTGCCGGTGGCCGGCTCCAGCCGGCCGTTCCACACGTTGGCGATCCGGGTGCCCGCCGGCAGGCCGAAGCGCAACGTCCAGCCCTTGACCGTGTCGGAGCCGGAGTTGCGCAGGACGTACTGCCCGCTGTACCCGGTGGGCCACGAGCCGGTGCGGACGTAGTCGGCGCTGAGCGCGTGGTCGGGGGTCGAGGAATCCCCGGACAGGGCGACGATCAACGCGGCGGGCAGTGCGGCGAGCGCGGCACTCGCGGCGAGCCAGCGGATCCGCTCCCGACGGGGACGACGGGAGCCCGGCTCGGGCCCGCTTGCCCGGTGCGACCCCATGCCCATTCCTCCGACATCCTCTCCGGCGGCACTCGGGCCGCCGGGCACGAGGACTCTACCGGCCTTCGGGCCCGCGTCCCATCGATCTCGTGCGCGTGATCCACAAGAAAGATCTTTTGTCTCAGAGTATGAGATATGAGTATCGAACTCTGGATACAAGTCATAGATTGCAAGGCATGGACTGGGATGCCACAACGTACGACAGCAACTTCGGCTTCGTCTCGGCACATGGACGCTCCATGATCGATCTGCTCGCGCCCCGGCCGGACGAGTCGATCCTGGATCTGGGCTGCGGCACCGGCGACCTCGCCGTCGAGATCGCCGGAACGGGCGCGCGGGTGCACGGAATCGACGCCGACGCGCGGATGATCCGGGCCGCGCGGGCCAAGCACGCCGGGACCGGGGTGGGCTTCGACGTCGCCGACGGCCACACCTTCACCCGGACCGAGCCGGTGGACAAGGTCTTCTCCAACGCGGCGCTGCACTGGATGACCCGTCCCGACGAGGTGCTCGCCCGCGTGCACGCCGCGCTGCGCCCGGGCGGCGTCTTCGTCGCCGAGCAGGGCGGCGGCCGCAACGTGGCCACGCTGATCCGGGGCCTGCGCACGGCCGCCGCCGAACAGGGCCTGGGCGAACCGGTGTTGCCGTGGTACTTCCCGAGCCCGGCCGAGCAGGCCGGGCGGCTGGAGCGGGCCGGCTTCGAGGTGCGCCTGCTGCGGTACTTCGACCGTCCCACGCCACTGGCCCCCGGCGACACCGCGGCCGACTGGTGGCGAATGTTCGGGCCGGGCACCCTCGCCCACTTCCCCGAAGCCTCCCACGAGCCGCTGTTGGCCCGCGTGAACGAGCTGGTGCGCGAGCGGCAGTCGCGCGAGGGCACGTGGTACGCGGACTACGTGCGACTGCGCTTCGTCGCGGTCAGGGCCTGACCCGCCGGCACCGGAGGCTCACGGTCGGCCGCTCACAACCAGCCGTTCTCGTGCGCGATGCGGACCGCGTCCGCGCGGTTGCGGGCGTGCGTCTTGCCGATGCACGAGGACAGGTGATTGCGCACGGTGCCCTCGGACAGGTGCAACCGCGACGCGATCTCGGACACGGTCGAACCGTCCGCCGCCGCGCGCAACACGTCGCGTTCGCGCTCGGTCAGCGGATCGGCGCCGACCGAGAGCGCGGTGGCCGCGAGCGTGGGGTCGATCACCCGCTCGCCGCGCAGCACCCGCCGGATGGCGTCGGCCAGTTGGGCCGCGGGCGCGTCCTTGACCAGGAACGCGTCCGCGCCCAGCTCCATCGCGCGGCGCAGGTAGCCGGGCCGGCCGAACGTGGTCAGCATGACGATCCGGCACCCGGGCAGCGCCCGACGCAGGTCGGCGGCGGCGGCCAGGCCGTCCTGACCGGGCATCTCGATGTCCAGCAGGGCCACGTCCGCCGCACTCGTCCGGACCGCCTCGACCACCTCGTCACCGCGCGCGACCTGGGCGACGACGCGGATGTCCCCCTCCAGGCCCAGCAGCGCGGCGAGTGCCTCGCGCACCATGGCCTGGTCCTCGGCGAGCAGAACGTTGATCACCGGCCGAACGTTAGCGGTTCGCCCCGGGATCGATCCGCCCCTCCTCGTCCTTACCGGGAAGCACCGGGACCGAAGCGGTCAATACAAAGCCCTTGCCGCCCTCGGGAACGCCCACGTCGATGGTGCCGTCGGCCGCCGCGAACCGCTCGCGCAGCCCGGTCAGCCCGTTGCCCTCGCGGCCCGCCGCACCCCGCCCGTCGTCGGTGACGTCCAGGCTCCACACCGGGCCCGTGCCCAGCGCCACCGTGCAGCGTCGCGCACCGCTGTGCCGCACCGTGTTGGTCACCGCCTCGCGCAGCGCCCACGAGAGCACGGCCTCGGCCTCCGGGTCCGGGCACACCGGCCACTGCTCCGGGAGCTGGATCAGCTCGATGCCCACCGCCCGGGCGGCGATCCGGGCACCCGCCAGCTCGACCGCGAAGGTCGGCCGCCGATACCCGCCGACCGCCTCACGTACGTCCACCAGCGCCTGCCGGCTGACCCGCTCGATGTCCGCGACCTGTTCGGCCGCGCGCTCGACGTGCCCCGGCAGGAACCGGCCGGCCAGCTCGCTCTTGAGCGTGATCAGGGACAACGAGTGGCCCAGCACGTCGTGCAGGTCGCGGGCCATCCGCAGGCGTTCCTCGTTGGCCGAGAGCTGGGCCACGATCTCCCGGGCCTCGCGCAGCTCGGCCAGCGTCTCCAGCAGTCGGCGCACCCCGATCATCAGGCCGCCGGTGAGCACCGTGACGAACGCGAGCGCGAGCATGTCGTTCCCGGGCGCGTCCAGCACCAGGCCGAGCACGAGCCCGCTCAGCACACAGCCCAGGATCGCCCACATCGACCGCGGGAAGCGCAGCCCGGCGCCGACCGACACCGACACGTAGACCATCAGGCCCAGCCACGCGTCGTCGAAGGTCAGGATCAGCGCGACCGCGGTCGCCCACAACACCAGGCAGGTCAGTTGTTGGCTGCGATCGCTGTCCAGCGCCTTGCGCAGCGCGCCCTCCACCCGCCCGAACAGCCCGAACCAGCCGACCCCGCCGAACACCAGCGACACGTAGCAGACCACCACCACCAGCAGGCCGAACGCGCCCACCGCGAGTCGTACCGGCCCGTAGTCCCCGGTCGCCAGGTCGTGCACGACCGGGGTGAGGAAGAACAACCACAGCAGCGACCACGACATCCGGATCGCCCGCCCTCGCGCGCTGTCCTGCCGCGTCGGGTCCGACCAGTCCATGTCGTGCGCCCTCCGTACGAACGGTCCCGTCGTGCACGAGACCTCACTTTGCGAGCGGTCCCGGATCAGGCCGCGACCTTCTGCTCGTCGCGACGGTAGCGCCAGGCCGCCAGCGCGGTGAACGCGACCAGATAGCCGGCCAGCACCAGGACGTCCGACACCCGGGGGTGGTGTCCGCCCAGCACCTCCCAGCCGAGTTGGCCCAATCGGTAGGTGGGCATCACGTGTCCGATGTCCTGCAGGAACCGCGGGAACCCGGTCAGCGGCACCCACATCCCGCCGAGCACCGCCATGCCCAGGTAGACCAGCATGAACATCGGCTGCGCCGAGTCGGGCGCGACCAGATAGCCCAGCCCGATCCCCAGCACCGCGAACACGAACGAGCCGAACCACAGCGCGAGCACGATCACGCCCCACTGCCACGGGTCCAGCCGCACACCGCGCAGGAAACCGGTGAACAGCACCAGCACGATCGCGGGCAGGCCGACCACCGAGGCGGACACGAGCTTGGAGATCACGTACTGGCGCCCGGTCAGCGTGGTCAGCCGCAGTTGCCGGGTCCACCCGCTCTGCCGTTCCGCCGCGATCCGCTGCACGCCCGCGCTGAGCGTCGCGCCGACCGCGCCGAAGGAGGCCATCGACACCATGATGTAGGCGGAGACGTCGGTGCCGTCGACGTCGCCGGATTGGCTGCCGAAGATCAGGTACATCGCGACCGGGTAGGCGAGCGTGAAGATCAGGTACCGGCGGTTGCGCACCATCCGCAGGATCTCCAGCCTCATCAGGGTCTTCATGACGCGATCTCCATGCCTTCCGCCTCGTCCGCCTGTTGGGTGATCGCCAGGAACGCCTGCTCCAGGCCGAGTCCGGCCACTTCGAGTCCGCGCGGCCGAAGGCCCGCGGCGTAGATCGCGGCGACCGTCTCGTCCGCGTCGGCGCTGCGGATGCGCACCGTGCCGCCGCCCAGTTCGAGGTGCTCGACGCCGGGCAGCGCGCGCAGCGTGGGCTCGTACCGCTCGACCGGTGCGTCCAGGTCGAAGGCGATCCGGCGCAGTCCCGCGCGGGCCTTGATCTGCGCGGCGCTCGCGTCGGCGAGCAACCTGCCCCGGTGCAGCACGAGCACCCGGTCGGCGACGTTGTCCGCCTCTTCCAGATAGTGCGTCGCGAACAGCACGGTGCGGCCCAGCTCGGCCTGCTCGCGCATGCTCACCCAGAACCGCTGCCGGCTGTCCACGTCCATCCCGGTGGTCGGCTCGTCCAGCACGATCAGATCCACCTCGCCCGCGATGGCGACCGCGAACCGCACCCGCTGGGCCTGCCCGCCGGAGAGCTTGCCGACGTCCTTGCCGACCAGGTCCTCGATGCCCGCGCGGCGCAGCACCTCCGCCCGCGGCAACGGGCGCGGGTGCAGGTCGCGGGCCAGGTCGACCATCTCGCCGACGGTCACGTCCGGCATCAGGCCGCCGGTCTGGAGCATCGCGCCGACCCGGCCGCGGCGGATCGCCTCGCGCGGGTCGGCGCCGAACAGCGCGACCGTGCCCTCGGTGGGCCGACTCAGGCCCAGCAGCAGGTCGAGCGTGGTCGACTTGCCCGCCCCGTTGGGCCCCAGCAGCGCGACCGTCTCGCCCTGGCGCAGCTCCAGGTCGAGCCCGGCCACCGCGTGCACGTCACCGAAGCGCTTGCGCACGCCGCTCAGCGCGACGGCCGGCGCGGTCGTCTGTTCCCCAGCCGTGATCTTCATGGCTTCAGCCTGGCCGAAGGCGTGGACACGACGAAGTGGGAAACCTCCTGATCGCGCCATGACAGATGTCATGGGCGCCTACGGTGGGCGCCATGGTGCGACTGACCGATTCCCAGACCGGCAAGTCCGAGACCGTGACCACCTCGATCGGCCGACGGGTGCGCGTGGCGTATCCGAGCCGCTCACTGCGCGCGGCGATCCTCGCCGACACCTTCCGCCGGGTCGCGGGCCGACACCGGTTGACCGTGACGATCCATCAACTGCCGTACCGGACCCTGGTCGCGGACGCGGCGGGCTACGGGCGGTACAACATGCCGGTGCCCACCACCGGGCAACCGGACGGCGCGATCGACCTGTACATCGGGGAGAACGGCGATCAGGGCCCGCGGGCCCGGGTGCACGTGCTGCATCCGTCGGCGGTGGTCGAGGCGGCGAATCGGCACCCCGTCCCGCACCCCCGGGACCCGCTCGCGCTGCGCCTGCTCCTGCTCACGCTGGCCGCGGACCAGCCCCTGCGCGCGGACGCGAAGGGCTACCACGGCGTGGTCGAGGCCGAGCGCACGCTCGCCGAGTTGCGGGCCCGGACGGCGGAGTTCGCCGAATCCCCGTCCCAGGCGATGCCGGCCGAGGCGATCGGGTCGATCCACGCCGCGCTCGACGACGACCTGGACACCCGCACGGCGCTGCGGCTCCTGGTCGAGCTGTCCCGCGACCAGGGGTTCGCACCGGGCGCGCGATTCGAGGCACTGGCGCACGTGGACCGCTTCCTGGCCCTGGACCTGTCCCGAGACGTGGGTCGCCCCAGGGACTGAACCGGCCCGGGCCCGAACCGACCCGGACCCGATCCCGCCCGGGGCCCGCTCCGTCCCTGGACCGAGTCCGCCCGGCGACGATCCCGCCCCGGACGACACGACGCCGGACGGGCTCGTCGAGCCCGTCCGGCGTGTGCCGCGCGTGTCCGGACCCCCGGGTCCGGCGACGACCCGCCGGTCGGTCCTCGCCCGGTCGGTCCTCGTTCGGTCGGTCAGTCGTCGGAGGCGCGCACCGGCAGCCCGCCCGCCGGCGGCGAGTCCGCGGTGCGGCCCTGCCCCTCGCCCTCGCCGCCGCCGGTGCGATCACAGGTGATCTTGTCCGCCGGGTCGTACTTGGTGTGGAACTTCTCCCGCGCGGTCTCCTTGCCGCCCTGGAAGAACACCCGGGTCACGTCGATCTTGAACCCGTCGGACGCGGCCTGCTCCACGCAGCCGGCCGACTTGTCGACCACCGACTTGGGCTTGACCACGTCGTACTTGGTGCCGGGTTCGGCCTTGATGTCGCTGTACTTGCGTGTCCCGAGCAGCGTCACGGTCACCGTGGAGTCGGTGTACGTGGACTCCAAATAGACGTTCTTCCCGGAGTCGTTCTGGAATTTCAGGTCGAGCGAGGGCCACGCCACGGTGGCCTCGCGGCCGGCCGGGTAGCGGTCGATCCAGAAGCTGTGCGGGCGGTGCATGACGTCCTTGAGCCCGGCGAAGAACACCGCGTTGAAGGTCGTCGTGGCCACCTGCGAGACGCCGCCGCCGAAGTCGGTCTGGAAGCGCCCGTTGTTGATGATCGTGCCCTTGGCGAAGCCGTTCTCCGCGGTGCGCTCGCCGACCGTCTTGTTCAGGCTCCAGGTGTCGCCGGGCTTGATCACCGAGCCGGTGATCAGGTCGGCGGCCCGGTGGATGTTGGTCAACCGGTACGCGGCGTACGGGTAGTTCGTCGTGTAGGTCGACATCACCTCGGTGATGCCGAGCTTGTTGGCGGCCTCGGTGGTCAGTTCGGGCTCGATCGGGCCCAGGTTGACCTTCGCGGTCCGCGCCGCGCCGGTCTTGGCCAGCACCGACAGCAGCGCGTCGGCCGCGGTCGCGCCGGAGACGCCCTTGCCCGCCACGGACGGCACCACGGACACCTTGGCCCCGGCCGCCAACTTGCCCTCGACCTTGAACGTGGCGTTCTTCGGCTTCTCGCCGACCGAGGAGAAGGTCTGCCCCAGTTCGTCCTGCAACCCGTTCACGTCGATCTTGGGCTGCAGCCTGCCGCTGCCGTCCGGGACCATCGTGAGGTACTTGGCGAGCACGGCCGGGGTCAGCTTCTGGCTCTTGTTGCCGGCCGTCAGGGTGACCGGTCCGGACATCGCGGGCACCGCGAACTCGCGCATGGCACGGTCCACTTCGGCCTGGTTGACCTTCGGGTCGGCGGCCTTGGTGGGCAGTTCGACCGGACCGGTGCCGCGCAGGAAGGCCGCCTCGACCAGCTTGATCGCGGCGGGGGTGTCCAGCACCTTGCCCTTGCTCGGGGCCACCGCCGCGGCCTGACCGCCCGCGAACGAGATCCCGCCGTCCGTCTGCGCGCCACCGGCCTCGGCGGCGAGCGCCTCCAGCTCGGCACCCAGCTTGACCGGGTCCACCACCGTACGCGGCGCCGTCTCCCGGGTCTTGCCGAACATCGCGGGCACCGAGGTCAGCGGGTTCATCCCGCCCTTCGACGCCTCGCTGACCGTCGCCCGGGCGTCCAGGAGCAGTCCGGCCACCGCCGGGGAGAGCTCCAGTTGCTTGCCCCCCAGGGTGAGCTTTATCGGCTTGGTGGTGCGGTCACCGAGCTTTTGTTCGAGTGTACGGACCGCCTCGTCCCGGGACTGGCCGCCGATGTTGACGCCCAGCACGGAGGTGCCGCGAGGCACCCCGCCACCGGCATAGGCCAGCGACGCGCCGTACACCCCGCCGAGGACGGCGAGCCCGGCCGCGCACGCGATCAGCGCCTTCGGCTTGCGCCGCGCGGGTCGCGCCGGGGCCGGCCGCGCTTCCTCACGGTGCTCCCCGGGGTCGTCGGGGTGTCCCGCGCCGGTCTCCGTCGCGTGCGCGTCGGTGGTGCCGTACTGCGGGAACCCGTGCTCGGCGGCGTCCTGTTCCTGCCGGGTCTGGTACTCGTACGGTCCCTCGCCCTCGCCGTCCCGGGTCCACCGCGGCGCCTCCTGCGAGGGCAGCGGGGCCTGGCCGCGCAGCACCACCGGCGGGATCGGCCGCGACCCGGGGATCTTGATGCTGACCCGGGTGGTCATGGTCTGGTCGCCCGACTCGGCGTCCGCCTCCTCGGTCGGCGCGACCGGGGCCGGCGCCGCCTCGGGCGTGCCGAAGCCGGCGATCAGTCGGCGGCGACCCACCCGCGAGGGCAGCGCGCCGCTCTCGGCCGGCGCCGCGGCCGGCTCGACCGGGTGGACGACCGGTTCGGTCCCGGGCGGCGGGCCGTAGCCGGCGTCGTCCAGGCCGGCACCGGGCGCGCCCGGGCCGGGCTCGCCCGTGTGGCCGGCCGGCATGCCCGATCCCGGTTGTGCCGCCGGTCGGGGTTGGGCCGGCGGCTGTCCGGGCTGCGCCGGCACGAACGGCGGCGGCCCGTCCGAGAACGGCACGGGGCCGGGTGCGCCCGTCCCGTCGGCCGTCAGGCTCCTGGCTCCCGAGGCGCCGGGAACACGCTGGGGCAGGCCGTTGGGTCCCAACTGCGGGGCCGCGTGCCGAGGCGACTCCGCGACCGGTGGCACATCGTCGTCCGCGCTGGGCCACGACGAGCCACCAGGCGGCCCCGCGACGGGCGCGGGCCGGGGCGGTTCGTCGTCGAACCACGACGCGAACTCGTCGTCGTCCCCGAACGGATCGGGGGATGGATGGGGGGACGACGCGGGCGCGACGGATCGCTCGCGGGCAGCGGGCGCTGCCTGCGACTGCCGGCCGACCCGTCCGAAGAACGGATGCGGATCACCGCCGAGGTCGTCGCGGCGCGGCTGCGCGCCCGGGTCGTCGGGCGTGGGGGGCTGGTCGTTACTCACGAAGAACGAGCTCTCCGACAGCTGAAGGTTGCGTGGCGGCGCACGGCCGCCCCCGCCCGGGGTCGGACGGTATCCAGGAAAGTGCGACGACGGTGCGTTGACACACGCCGCGTGCGGGTCGTGACACCGCCTTCGAGGGTTTTCCTGCTCCCCATCGAAGGCGAGTGGACGAACTCGGCCACCGAGGTTGCCCGGTACGACGGGCTAGAGGAGTCGGTCGCGACGGCCCTGTGGACAGGGCATGACACGCACCGCACCTCGGCAAACACAATACTGCGCTCCCGCCGCACCGGTACCCCGCATCGTCGCGTGCCGCATGACACGCGCCGTCGGCAAGCATGGCCGCGCAAGGGCCTCACCTCGTATGCGTCTTCACCGATTCACCCGAAAGAAGGACGGGTTTGATGCCGCCCCAGGGGTAGGTGGCCGAGGCGACACCGAAGATGGTGCCACCGAGCAGGTAGATGTAGGACAGGAACCCGCTGACGAAGATCCAGTCGCCTTCCGGCTTGGTCCAGCTCGCCAGCCACAATACGGTCAACATCCAGCCCGCCACCGGCACCACGGCCCCGGCCTTCGCCTTGAACAGCGAACCGCCCGCGACGAACAGGGCGCCGCTGCCCGCGAGCGCGACGATCAGTCCGGCGGGCGGGTAGGCCGCCTGGGTGAACGCCCCGATGAAGGCGATCACCACGCCGAGCAGGAACAGCACGACGTATGCCGCGACGCGGCCGGCTTTCTGTGGCACGAGGGCTACCTTACGGGCGCAGTCCGGCGAACAGGTCGTCCTCACGGCCGTCCGGGCCGGTGGGCCCGAGGTCGCCGCGGACCAGTCGATAGTGCTCGACCGACATGATGCTCTGGCCGATGTTGTTGGACAGCGCGAAAAAGCCGTCCTCGACCGAGACCTGGGTGGGGTAGGCCCGCAGCGCGTCGAATTTCGCGCCCACGTACTCGCCCGCGTCCACGGCCGTGGTGACCTGGTCGTCGTCCACCGCGAACGGCAGCTCGTCGACCTCGACGACCGTGAAGGGCACCTCCTGGCCGGCCTCCACCATGCGCTCGATGCCCGCCTTGAGCACCGACCGGGGCATCACGTTGTAGTAGATCTTCGCGATCGTCCAGGACTCGCCCTCGCCCTCGGCGTGGGTCGGGTCGGCGGCCAACTCGGCGGCGCGCAGGGCCACCCGGTGCGCCTGGATGTGGTCCGGGTGACCGTAGCCGCCGCGCTCGTCGTAGGTGGCGAGCACCTGCGGGCGCACCTCGCGGATCACCGGCACCAGGTGCGCGGCGGCCTCGTCGACGTCGGCCTGCCAGAAGCAGTCGGACCGCTCGTTGCTCGGCACGCCCATCATCCCGGAGTCGCGGTAGCGCCCCGGACCGCCCAGGAAGCGCTGGTCGGCGATGCCGAGCACCTTCATCGAATCGGCGATCTCGGTCATCCGATGCGGCCCGAGCGCGTCCTCGCGGTCGGCGGCCAGGTGGGCCAGCTCGGGGACCAGGATCTCGCCCTCCTCGCCGAGTGTGCAGGTGACGAGCGTGACGTGCACGCCCTCCGCCGCGTAGCGCGCCATGGAAGCGCCGTTGTTGATCACTTCGTCGTCCGGATGGGCGTGCACGAGCAACAGCCGCAGCGGGGCCTCGGTGCGTTCGGTCATGTTCGACAGCCTACGCAGCCGAACCGACGTGCCCGGGGGGCGACCCCCGCGGTCGCGGGTCAGCCGGTCGGCATCGCGTGCACGGCGACCAGATAGTCGCCGCCCTCGATCCACGGCTCGCGCGCCCACCCGGCGTACCGGGTGCGCCGGACCAGCCCGGCCGCCGCGCACGCGGCCTCGTACTCGTCGACGCCGAGCGTCGCGCCGACCCCGTCGGGGCCGCCCGCCAGGCTGAAGCCGGCGACCAGCACGCCGCCCGGCCGCAACATCGCGGCCAGCCCGCGCACGACCTCGGCCTCGGTACCCGGGGTCAGGAAGATCATCACGTTGCCCGCGGCCACCACCAGGTCGAAGCTCCCGCGTCCGCCGAGCGGCCGCGGCTCCAGATCGGCGAGGTCGTCGAGCACCCAGGTCAGCCCGGGAGCGGCGGCCTCCGCCTCGGCCAGCATCGAGGCGTCCAGGTCGACGCCGACCACCTCGTGGCCCTGCCGGGCCAACTCGATCGCGACGCGCCCCGTCCCGCAGCCCGCGTCCAGCACGCGCGCGGGCTCGTCCAGCAGCTCGTCGCAGAACCGCGCCTCGCCGTGCAGGTCCCGCCCTTCGGCGGCGAGCCTGCGAAACCGCTCGGCGTACTCGGGCCCTCGGGTGCCACCGGTATTGGCCAGCCATCGATTGGTCATGGCAGACGAGCCTACAAAGCCCGCCGAACCCACCACCGCGATGTGCCGCACCGGGAGCGCCCCCGGGCCCGCGCCGACGAGGCGCCGTCGGGAAACGGGGCGCGTCGAAGATCGATCTCGCGACCGGGTCAGAAGTGGATGCCGTTCACCACTCCCGCGAAGCTCATGCCCGCGTCCCGGATCGAGGGGGCCATGGACGTCGTCGACAGATAGAAGCCGAGCAACGCGCAGACGATCGCGTGAACGGGCCGGAGGGAGGACTTCCGGACGAGGAAGACCACGGTGACACCGAGCAGCAGCACGGCGGAGACGGACACCACCACAGTCACGCACCTCCTGTGCGCAGGGGGTCCGGGGCCGACTCGGGGAAACCGGCCATAGGACCCAAAGGGACATGTCTACACACAGACTGTAAGCCAACGGTCACGAACGGCGTTCACTCGTTCAGCGGGCGCGAGGTGGTGTTCGTACGGCCGTGCGCACTCTCCCTCGGTCTCCCCTCCTCCCGCCGTCACCGCCCCGTACGCTGTGGCGCATGAGCTCGGAGATCACATTTCCCCGGCAATACGCCCGCACGCAGCGCTTCACCCAAGGCGCTCCGCGCGGCTTCGGCATCGCCGACCGCCGGATCACATTCCTGCGGTCCAAGGCCGCCGACGACTCCACCACGTGCCTGTGGACGCTGGATCCGCTCACCGGCGTCGAGCGCTTGGTGGCCGATCCCGCGGTCCTGCTCGGCGGCGCCGCCGAGGACCTTTCCGCCGAGGAGCGGGCCCGGCGCGAACGCAGTCGCGAGGGGGCGGCCGGCATCGTCGGCTACGCGCTCGACAGTGCGGGCGACCTGGCCGCTTTCACCCTTTCGGGCCGGCTGTTCGCGGTCTCCCTCGCCACCGGCGAGGCCCCGCGCGAGCTGGCCGTGCCCGGCCCGGTGATCGATCCGCGGCCCTCCCCCACCGGCACGCACATCGCCTACGTGGCCGGCGGCGCGCTGCGCGTGGTGACCGCCGACGGCTCGCTCGACGTCGCGCTGGCCGAACCGGACGGCGACGGCGTCACGTGGGGTCTGGCCGAGTTCATCGCCGCCGAGGAGATGTCCCGGTTCCGGGGCTACTGGTGGGCCCCCGACGGCTCCGCGCTGATCGCCGCGCGCGCCGACGACGCTCCGGTGGACCGCTGGTGGATCGGCGACCCCGCGAACCCCGCCGCCGCGCCGACCCGGGTCGCCTATCCGGCCGCCGGCACCGCCAACGCCGAGGTCGGCGCGTGGCTGATCACTCTGGACGGCACCCGCACCGAACTGGGCTGGGACCACGACGCGTACCCCTACCTCGCGAGCGTGCACTGGTCGGCCGGCGGCGACCCGCTGCTGAGCGTGCAGCCGCGCGACCAGAAGCGGCTGCTCACCCTGGCCGTGGACGTCGCCTCGGGAACCACCCGCGAGCTGCACACCGAGACCGACGACGTGTGGATCGACCTGGTCCCCGGCGTACCCGCGTGGACGCCGGACGGCCGGCTGGTCCGGCTGGTCGACGCCGACGGCGCGCGCCGCGTGGTGGTCGCGGACAAGGAGCTGACCGACCGGCGCCTGTTCGTCCGCACGATCCTGGACATCGCCGACGAGGACGTGCTGATCACCGCGTCGGCCGGCACCGACGCGAGCGCCGCCGAGATCGGCGAGGTGCACGTGTACCGGGTCGCCGCCGACGGGGTCACCCGGGTGAGCACCGAGCCCGGCTGGCACAGCGCGGTGCGCTCCGGCGACACCACGGTGTTGTTGTCCGCCTCGCTGGACCGCTTCGGCACCCGGGTCACCGTGCACCGGGACGGCGCCGAACTCGCCGAGGTCGCCTCGCACGCGGCCACCCCGGTGCTCACCGCCCGGGTCGAGCTGCTCCGCGCCGGGGCCCGCGAGATCCCGTGCGCGCTGCTCCTGCCGACCGGGTTCGACCCCGCCTCCGGCGAGCGGCTGCCGGTCCTGATGGACCCGTACGGCGGCCCGCACGGCCCGCGCGTGCTCGCCGCGCGCAACCCGCACCTGACCTCGCAGTGGTTCGCCGACCAAGGCTTCGCGGTGCTCGTCGCGGACGGCCGGGGCACCCCCGGGCACTCCCCCGAGTGGGAGAAGTCGGTCCACCTCGACCTCGGCCCGACCACCCTCCAGGACCAGGTGGACGCGCTGCGGGCGGTCGCCGCCGAGCGGCCCTGGCTGGACACCACGCGGGTGGGCATCCGGGGCTGGTCCTACGGCGGCTACCTGGCGGCGCTGGCCGTGCTGCGCCGCCCGGACGTCTTCCACGCGGCGGTCGCCGGCGCGCCGGTCACCGACTGGGCGCTGTACGACACGCACTACACCGAGCGCTATCTCGGCCTGCCGAGCGAACGGCCCGAGGTGTACCGCGAGAACTCGCTGGTCTCGGGGACCGAGCCGGGCGAAGTGGCGGCGACCCGCCGCCCGCTGATGCTGGTGCACGGCCTCGCCGACGACAACGTGGTCGCGGCGCACACCCTGCGGCTGAGCGGCGCGCTCCTCGCGGCGGGCTACCCGCACGAGGTGCTGCCGCTGTCCGGGGTCACCCACATGACATCGCAGGAGCAGGTCGCCGAGAACCTCCTGCTCCTCCAGGTCGACTTCCTGCGCCGCGCCCTGGCGCGTCCGGCGACCGACGGCGACGGCTGACCCGAAGCCGCCCGGACACCCGACAGTGCCCGCCGTTCCCGATCGGGAACGGCGGGCACTGTCGGGTCGGTGCGCGGTTCAGGACGCGCCGACGATGTCCTTCTCCTCGGCGAAGTGGCACGCGCTGTCGTGCGCGCCCAGGCCGGAGAGGCCCTTGCGGATCTCCAGCAACGGCTCCTGCTCGGCGCAGATGTCCTGCGCCTTCCAGCAGCGGGTGCGGAACCGGCAGCCCGACGGCGGGTTCGCCGGCGAGGGCACGTCACCGGTGAGGATGATCCGCTCGCGGTGCTCGCGGCCGTCCGGGTCCGGCACCGGCACCGCGGACAACAGCGCCTGGGTGTACGGGTGCGTCGGGTGGTCGTAGATCTGCGCGTCGGTGCCGATCTCGGCGATCCGCCCGAGGTACATCACCGCGACGCGGTCCGAGATGTGCCGCACCACGGAGAGGTCGTGCGCGATGAACAGGTAGGACAGACCCAGTTCGTTCTGCAACTTCTCCAGCAGGTTGACCACCTGCGCCTGCACCGACACGTCCAGCGCGGAGACCGGCTCGTCCGCGATGATGATCTCCGGGTTGAGCGCGAGGCCGCGGGCGATCCCGATGCGCTGGCGCTGACCGCCGGAGAACTGGTGCGGATACCGGTTGATGTGCTCCGGGTTCAGACCCACCAGGTCCAGCAGTTCCTGGACCCGCCGCTTGCGGTCGCCCCTGGGCGCGACCTCCGGGTGGATGTCGTACGGCTCGCCGACGATGTCGGCCACCGTCATCCGCGGGTTCAGCGAGGTGTACGGGTCCTGGAAGACCATCTGGATGTTGCGGCGCACCGCCTTGAGCGCGCGACCGGACAGCTTCGCCAGGTCGTCGCCCTTGTACAGGACGCTGCCGGCGGTGATCGACTCCAGGTTCATCAGGAGTCGGGCCACCGTCGACTTGCCACAACCCGACTCGCCGACCAGACCCAGGGTCTCGCCCTTCATCAGGTCGAAGGTGACGCCGTCGACGGCCTTGACGGCGCCGATCTTCTTCTGGAAGAGGATGCCCTGGGTGATCGGGAAGTGCTTGACCAGCCCCCGCACCTGAAGGATCGGCTCGCCCTGGGCCACCGGCTTGACGACCTTGCGCACATCGGCGGCGGTCGCGCCGCTCGCGGACTCAGCCACGGACTTCTCCCTCCATCACGGTCTCCCAGAAGTGGCAAGCGCTGCCACGCCCGACCGAGATCTCGTGCAGCGGCGGAACCTCGCTGCGACACACGTCCTGCGCGTACGGGCAGCGCGGGTTGAACGCGCAGCCGGACGGGATCCGCATCAGGTTCGGCGGCAGGCCCTTGATCGCGTACAGCTCGCGACCCTTGTGGTCCAGGCGCGGGATCGACTCGAGCAGACCCTTGGTGTACGGGTGGGTCGGCTGCCGGTACAACTCGCGCACCGGCGCCTGCTCGACGATCCGGCCCGCGTACATGACCGCGATCTTGTCCGCGACGTCGGCGACCACGCCGAGGTCGTGGGTGATCAGGATCAGGCCCATGTTGCGCTCGCGCTGGAGTTCCGCGAGCAGGTCCATCACCTGCGCCTGCACGGTCACGTCCAGCGCCGTGGTCGGCTCGTCCGCGATGATCAGCTCGGGGTCCAGCGCGAGCGCCATCGCGATCATGATGCGCTGGCGCATACCGCCGGAGAACTGGTGCGGGTAGTCGTTCACCCGCTCCTTGGCGGCCGGGATGCGCACCTGGTCCATCAACTCGATGGACTTGAGCTTGGCGTCCTTCTTGGACATCCCGCGGTGCACGGTGAACATCTCGGCGAGCTGGAAGCCGACCGAGTACACCGGGTTGAGCGCGGAGAGCGCGTCCTGGAAGATCATCGAGATCTTCTGGCCGCGGATCTTCCGGCGCTCCTCCTTGGACATCTTGAGCATGTCCTTGCCGTGGAAGCGGATCTCACCACCGGTGATATGCCCCGGCGGCATGTCCAGGATGCCCATGATCGTCTGCGCGGTCACCGACTTGCCGGAGCCGGACTCGCCGAGCACCGCGAGCGTCTCGCCGGCGCTGACGTCGTACGAGACACCGTTGATCGCCTTGGCCACGCCGTCGCGGGTGCGGAACTCGACGTGGAGGTTGTCCACTTCGAGCAGCGGCGCGGCGGCGGCCGAGCCCGAGCCCTCGGGCTTGTTCTTCGTGTCGATCGTCGTCACTTGTCTGTCCCCTCCCTCAGCGGAGCTTCGGGTCGAGGGCGTCGCGCACCGCGTCGCCGAGCAGGATGAAGCTGAACACCGTGACCGAGAGGAAGATCGACGGGAAGATCAGCTGGTACGGCGAGTCGCGCAGCGCGGTGGTCGCGGAGCTGATGTCCGCGCCCCACGAGATCTCGGTGGGCGGCAGCCCGATGCCCAGGAAGGACAGCGTCGCCTCGGTGGCGATGAAGGTGCCGAGCGAGATGGTCGCGACCACGATCACCGGGGCGATCGCGTTCGGCAGCACGTGCCGACCCAGGATCCGCGGGGTGCCGGCGCCGAGCGCCCTGGCGGCGACCACGTAGTCGGACTTCTTCACCGTGATCACCGAACCGCGCATGATGCGCGCGATCTGCATCCAGCCGAAGACACCGAGCGCGGTCACCACGGTCCACACGGTGCGGTCCTTGACCGAGCTCATGAACACGAGCGCGGCCAGCAGCAGCGGGATGCCGAAGAAGATGTCGGTGATGCGGGCCAGGATGGTGTCCAGCCAGCCGCCGAAGTAGCCGGACAGCGCACCGACGAGGCCGCCGATGACCACGATCAGCGCGGTCGTGGCCACACCGACGATGATCGAGGCGCGGGCGCCGTAGACGGTACGCGCGTACACGTCGCAGCCCTGGACGTTGGTGCCGAACCAGTGGTCGCCGGACGGGTCCTTGTTGGTGTCCAGGATCGGGCAGTGCCGCGGGTCGATGTTCGTGAACACGCCCGGGAAGCAAGCCATGAACACCAGGAAGAGCAGCAGCACGCCCGACACGTAGAAGCTCGGGCTGTTGCGCAGTTCGCGCCACGCCTCGGCCCAGGCCCCGCGCGGCTTGTCCTGCGGTCCCTGCACGTCGGGCGCCGCGTAGGCGCCGCGCTTCTCCAGGGTCGTGCCCTCTTCGTCCGCGAGCAGCATTCCGGGTAGCTCGATGGCGGACTGGGGCTGCTCGTCGCTGCTGATCCCCAGTTGTTCGCGCTGCTGCTTGTTCATGTCAGGCATACCGGATCCTCGGGTCCAGGACGGCGTACAGCAGGTCGACGATCAGGTTCATGACCAGGTAGATCATCACCAGCGCCGCCACCGCGCCGACCACTGTCGCGCTCTCGTGCTTGGTGACCGCGAGATAGATCAGGCGGCCGACACCGTCGACGTTGAAGATGCCCTCGGTCACGATCGCGCCGGCCATCAGGGCGCCGAGATCCGCACCGAGGAACGTCACCACGGGAATGAGCGAGTTGCGCAGGAGGTGGCGGGTGACCACCCGCCGACGCGGAAGACCCTTGGCGGTCGCGGTCCGGACGTAGTCGGCGCGCATGTTCTCAGCGACGCTGGTCCGGGTGAGTCGGGCGACGAAGGCCAAGGAAAGTGAGCCGAGCACGATGCCCGGCAACAGGAGCTGACTCCAGGTCGCGTCGCCCACGGTGGCGGTGGCCTCGAAAATGCCCCACTCCGAACCCAGCCAGAACTGGGCGACGGTGCCGAGCACGAAGACCGGGATCGAGATGACCACCAGCGTGCCGGCGAGAACGAGCGTGTCGACGAACTTGCCGCGGCGCAGGCCGGACAGCAGGCCCAGGCCGACACCGACGACGACCTCGATCGCGAATGCGATCATCGCGAGCCGGATCGACACCGGGAAGGCTCGCTTGAGTTCGTCCGCGACGGGACGGCCGTTGAAGCTCGTCCCGAAATCACCCTGGAGCAGGTCGGTGATGTAGTACCAGTACTGCACGATCAGCGGGTCGTTCAGGTGGAACTCTTCCCGCATCTGGCGCACGAAGACAGGGTCGGCACCCTTGTCGCCGAACATGGCTGCGATGGGATCGCCACCGAGCTGGTACACCATGAAATAAATCAAGAACGTGGTCCCGATGAACACCGGGATCATCTGGAGCAGTCGCCGTACGACATATCGCCCCATGCCAGCCTCCTGCTGTCGTCGTCGGCCCGAAGCGAGGGATCGGACCAGCAACCGGCGCCGCGGATCGCACGTCGCCGGTCCGGCCGCCACCGGCAAGGTCCGGCCGCACCCGGGGGGTGCGGCCGGACCGATGTCAGCGCCGGTTCATGTCCGGATCACTACTTGACGGTGACCTCGGTGAAGACCGGGTTGCCGTACGGGTCGAACTGGACGTTGGAGACCTTGGTCGAGGAGCCGGCCTTGGTCACGTAGTACCACAGCGGGATGGACGGAACGTCCTTCGCCATCTGCTGCTCGGCCTGCTGCCAGAGCTTGACGCCGTCGTTCTGGTCCGGGGCGGCCATCGCGCGCTTGGCCAGGTCGTCGAACACCGGGCTGGAGTAGCCCGAGTCGTTGGAGCCGGCACCGGTCAGGTAGACGTCCGCGAGGAAGTTGTCCGGGAACGGGTAGTCCGCACGCCAGCCGGTGCGGTACGCGCCGGTCATCTTCTTGTCGGTGATGTCCTTGCGCGCCACGCTGAATTCGGGGTACAGCTTCGGCTCGCAGGCGCCCGGCTGCTTCAGCGACTCGTTGATGCTGTTGCAGACCGCGGTGACCCATTCCTTGTGCGGGCCGTCCGCGTTGGTGGCGATGGTCAGCTTGCCACCGGGGATGCCGCCGCCGGCCGTGACCAGCTCACGGGCCTTGGCCGGGTCGTACTTGGTCAGCTCGCCGGTGATGTCCTTGCTGTAACCCGGGATGTTCGGGGCCAGCCAGTCGGTCGCCGGCTGCTCGGCGCCCTTGTAGATCGCCTTGACGATGCTCGCCCGGTCGATCGCCATGGACAGGCCCTGACGGACCTTCTCCTTGCCCGGGGCGCCCCAGCCGGCGTCGTACAGCGGGAAGCCGATCTTCTGGATCGAGAACTGCGGGGCCTCGATCGCGCGCTCGCCCAGGTCCTTCTTGAAGCTGCCGACCGCCGCCGTCGGGATCTGGTCGATCACGTCGAGCTTGTTGTCGCGCAGCGCCGTGTAGGCGGCGTCGTACGTGGTGTACATCTCCAGACGCACACCGTTCGACTTCGGCTTGTCGTCACCGACGTACTTGTCGTACTTCTTCACGGTGATCGACTTCTTGTGGTTCCAGCCGCCGTTGGCGGTGTCGAGCTGGAACGGACCGTTGCCGATCGGCGCCTCGCCGTACTTCTTCGGGTCCTTGAAGAACTCCTGCGGCAGCGGCGAGTAGACCACGTAGCCGAGGCTCGCCTTGAAGGACGAGACGGCCTGGGTGAGCTTGATGGTGAACGTGTTGTCGTCCACCACCTTCAGGCCCGACATCTCCTTGGCCGTCGGCGCACCGTTCTCCGGGTGCACCGCGTCGTAGCCCTCGATCTTGGCGAACCAGCTCGAGTTGATCTGCTTGTTCTCGGAGTTGGCGCCCCAGTTCCAAGCGTCGACGAAGGACTTCGCCGTGACCGGCTCGCCGTTGTGGAAGGTCCACCCGGGCTTGAGCTTCACGGTGTAGTTCGTCGAGTCCGGGCTGTCCACCGACTGCGCCATGGCCGGCACGGGCTGGCCGGTCTTCGAGTCGTAGGTGTACAGACCGCGGAACATGAGCTGCAGCGGGTAGAACCCACCGGTCTCGTTCGAGTTCGCCGGCTGAATCAGGTTCTGCGGCTCGGTGCTGCTGGCGGAGTAGTAGCCGGCGGGGAGCCCGCTGCCGCCCTTGCTGCCCTTGTCGTCATCGCTGCTGCCACACGCAGTCGCGGCCAGGCCGAGAACGGCCATACCCACGACCCACTTCACGCGCGTTGTTCCGCGCATGGGTTGCCTCCTCATGGAATCACTACCGAAGTGAAGTGCAACGGGGCGTCCCATCCGGGAAGCGTCCGTCACAGCTGCTCGTAGAGTCGGCGCCCCCGAGCGCGTGACCAGGTTCCGAGCACAAGCGGATCCACTATCCGTCACCGATTGGCTGTGACCAATCCCCTGCAGGTTTCAGTTTGATCACGTAAATCTGTGATCAATCTCGAAACCCAGACATATGAGACCAGTAATGAAGCCGTATCAAACGGACACCATGTACCGCTGCCCGGAGCATACAGTCCGATGAACGAACACCCATACGACGCCCCTACCTCGTCTCACAAAGCGAGAAACGCTACTGAGCGTGACGACACTCGCTCGGCCGAGACGGCCTCCGCCGGCACGTGCGATCCGGTTCAACGCGCGTAGCTGACCTGCAGGAAAGCACGAAGAACGGGATGCCACCAAATCGGTGGCATCCCGTTCCGGAGTGCGATAGAGGGGCCGGGTCGTTACTCCGGGTCGGAGGTGATGCCCGCTTCCAGGGCCGCCTCGATCCGCTCCTCGGGCATCTCCTCCTCCGCCTTCGCGGTGGCCTCCAATGGTCCGGGGAAATGGCACGCGACGCGATGGCCCTGGAGCAGGGTCTCGATCCCGATCAACGGCGGTTCCTCGCTCGCGCACACGTCCTGCGCCTTGGGGCAGCGGGTTCGGAACCGGCACCCCGACGGCGGGTTGATCGGAGAGGGCATGTCCCCGAAGGCGTGCACCCGTGTCCGGTTCGAGCCCTTGTCCGGGTCCGCCTCCGGCACCGCGGCCAGCAGGGTGTGCGTGTACGGGTGGTGCGGGTTCGAGTACAGCGAGGTGCGGTCGGCGATCTCCACGATCTTGCCGAGGTACATCACCGCCACCCGCTGGGAGAAGTGCCGGACCACCGCGAGGTCGTGCGCGATGAACACGAACGCGATGCCCAGGTCCCGTTGCAGACCCTGGAGCAGGTTGATCACCTGCGCCTGGATCGACACGTCGAGCGCGGAGACCGGCTCGTCGGCCACGATCAGCCGCGGTTGCAGCGCGAGCGCGCGGGCAATGCCGATGCGCTGCCGCTGCCCGCCGGAGAACTCGTGCGGGAAGCGGTTGTAGTGCTCGGGGTTCAGGCCCACCCGCTCGAGGAGCTCCTGGACCCGCTTCTTTCGGCCACCTTCGGGGTCGATCCCGTTGACCTCCATCGGCGAGGCGATGATCGCGCCCACCGTCTGTCGCGGGTTCAGCGACGAGTAGGGGTCCTGGAAGATCATCTGGATCTCGGTGCGGATCGGCGCGATCTGCCGCCGGGTGGCGTGCGTGATGTCCTTGCCGTCGTAGTGGATCGTGCCGCCGGTGGGTTCGAGCAGCCGGCTGATCAGCCGGCCGGTCGTGGACTTGCCGCAGCCGGACTCGCCGACCAGGCCCACGCTCTCCCCCGCGGTGACCGACAGGTCGATCCCGTCGACCGCGCGGACGTGCAGCGTCTTGCGGCGGACCAGACCGCCCCCCTTGACGGGGAAGTACTTGACCAGGCCCCGCACGTCGAGCAGCGCCTCGCCGGGCGACGCGGGCGCGGGGTCCGGGGTCGGCGCCGGGGACTCGCTGATCGTCTCGGTCATCGTCGTTCTCCTGCTTTCTACCGTCGTCGGCCGGGCTTGGGCGGTCAGCCGAGCAGCGGGCGGACGTCGTCGATGAAGATCCGTTGCTTGTCCTCGGCGCTCAGGTGGCACGCGGCGCCGCGACCGTCCACCAGGGCGAGCGGCGGGCGCTCGGTCGAGCACCGGTCGCCGCCGACCGTGTCGACGTAGTCGCAGCGCGGGTGGAACGGGCATCCCGAGGGCGGGGACAACAGGCTCGGCGGAGTGCCGCGGACCGGCCGCAGCGGGATGCCGACGTCGCCCGAGAGATTGGGCATCGACGACAGCAGGCCCCACGTGTACGGGTGGCGGGGGTTCTTGAGCACCTCGCGCACGGTGCCCTTCTCGACGCTGCGGCCCGCGTACATCACGAGCACGTCGTGTGCCATCGACGCGATCACGCCCAGGTCGTGCGTGATGAACAGGATCGCGGTGCCGAACTCGTCCTGCAGGTCCCGCAGCAGATCGAGGATCTGCGCCTGGACCGTCACGTCGAGCGCGGTCGTCGGCTCGTCGGCGATCAGCAGGTCGGGGTCGCAGACCAGGGACATCGCGATCATCGCGCGCTGGCGCATGCCGCCGGAGAAGTGGTGCGGGTAGTCGTTCACCCGGGTCTTGGGGTTGGGGATGCCGACCCGGTCCAGCATCTCGATGGCCCGCGCGTGCGCGTCGTGTCGATTGGCGCCGGTGTGCCGGCGGTAGGACTCGGCGATCTGCTCGCCGACCGTGTAGAAGGGCGACAGCGCGGTCAGCGGGTCCTGGAAGATCATCGAGATCCGGCGCCCGCGCAGGTCGCGCAGCTTGCGCTCGGGCATCCGGACCAACTCGTGGCCGTCGAACCGGATCTCGCCGTGGATCTTCGTCCGCTCCCGGTTGTGCAGTCCCAGGATGGTCAGCGAGGAGACCGATTTGCCCGATCCGGATTCGCCGACGATGCCGAGCGTGCGGCCCTTCTCGACGTCGAAGGACAACCCGTCGACGGCCTTGACCACACCGTCTTCGGTGTTGAAGTGGACCTGCAGGTCCCGGACCGACAGGAACGCGTCGGGCCGGTCGCCGGAGGGGCTCGAATCCCGCTGCTTGACCAGGCTCGGAGTGCCGTCGGTGGTGTCGGTGCCGGCGGCCATGTCCTGCTCCCGGGCCTGTTCGTCGGGGACCGCGGCATCCGTGGATGCCGCGGGCGTGGTGGGCTTCGTGGATGCTTGGGATTCGGCGGGTCCGGTGGCCGCGCCGCGGCGGAGTCTCATCGCGGGCCGCCCGTCATGACAGCCGCACCCGGGGGTCGATGGCCGCGTAGGCCATGTCCACCGCGAGGTTGGCGAGCATCGTGAAGGTGGCCGCGACCATCACCACGCCCATCATCATCGGCAGGTCCGAGTCGACCACCGAGGTCACCGCGAGCATGCCGATGCCGTGCAGGCTGAAGGTGGACTCGGTGATGATCGTGCCGCTCATCAGGACGCCGATGTCCACGCCCAGGACGGTGACGATCGGGCTGAGCGCGCCGCGGAAGGCGTGTTTGAAGTAGACGCTGCGTCCGGACAGGCCCTTGGCCTTGAGTGTTCGGACGTAGTCCTCGGACAACACGTCGACCATGGTGGATCTGGTGAGGCGGCAGTACATCGCCATATGGATCGTCATCAGACAGATCCACGGCAGCAGCAGAGCGGATGCCCATCCTCCGGGATCACCGAAGAACGATGGGGGGTCCGTCGGTCGGTCGAGCCATCCGAGTTGCTGCACGAAGACGTAGATGAACAGCGGGCCCAGAACGTAGATCGGGGCGGAGCCACTGAGCAGTGCGACGCCGGTGGTCACCTTGTCCGTGGTCTTGCCGCGCTTGAGCGCGGCCAGCACGCCCATCCCGATGCCGATCGTGGTGCACAGCAGGATCGCGCCGATCGCGAGCGACAGGGTCACCGGGAAACGGTCGGACAACTTGTCGAAGACGTTCTCGTTGTTGGCGAACGAGTAGCCCAGGCAAGGCGCGTCGCACGCCTTGTCGCCGATGGTCCGGCCCGTGAAGATCCCCGAGATGAAGATCCAGAACTGTTCGATGAGGGGTTTGTCCAGGCCGAGGTTCTGCCGGACGACTTCGCGCATCTCCGGCGTGCAGTTGCGACCGCACGAAAGTCGTACGACGTCGTCGGCGCCGGAGGCCGCGAAGAAGAGATAGAAGGTGATGCCGCTGACGACGAGCAGGATCGCCACTACGCCGATCAGCCGACGGACCAGGAATCGAAGCATGAGGCCGGGCTTCCTCCGCGATGTGCCCAGGGGGTGGATCCGTCCCGCCGCGTCGGTCCGGGACCCCCGTCTCGGGGTCCCGGACCGAACGCTTCACCGTCGGATCAACCGGAAGAGGGGCTGACGGCTACTACTTGACGAAGACGTTGTGCAGGTCGATCGCACCGTGGATGTTCAGCCCGGCCCCACCGATCTGCGGGCCGTAGACGAGACGGTGCCGCTGGTACAGGTACGGGATCGTCGGCACGTCTTCCATGATCTTCTGGTCCAGCTTCATCCACTCGACCGCCTGCTGGTTCACGTCCGTGATCTTGAGGATCCGGTCGATCTCCGTGTTCACGCTCGGGTTGTTGTACTGCGAGTAGTTCTCGCCGTCGTCGACGACCTTGCGACCGTCGAAGACCGGGGTGTAGACGGTGGCGCCGGTCGGCCAGTCCGCGCCCCAGCCGGCCCAGTACAGGTCGCAGGGGGTGTCCAGCTTGCCGATGACGTCGTAGTACTCCTTGTCGGAGATCTCCTTGCGCTCCATCTGGAAGCCCGCCTTGTTCAGCGAGTCGATGATGGGCAGCGCGCGCTCCTGCTGGGTCTTGGACGTGGTGAAGCAGAAGACGACCTTCTGGCCGACCTTGCCCGCCGCTTCCAGCATCTGCTTGGCCTTGGCCTGGTCACCGTCCGGCGGCAGACCGTCGAACAGGCTCTTGTACGGCGCGAAGCCGAGCTGGGTCACCGAGGCGAGCGAGTTCGCGAAGTCGCCCGCGGTCGGGCCGCCTTCGGCCAGTCGGGCCGAGTTGCGCGGGAACGCGGTCAACATCGCCTTGCGCACGTTGACGTCGGTGATCCGCTTGTTGTTGATGTCCCAGCGGTTGGTGTACGGGCCCACGGCGTCGGTGACCCGGTTCTTCAGCGCCGGGTCGGTCGCGATCTGCTGCGCGAAGTTGGCGTCGGGGCGCTCGTTGAGGGTGAACGCGGCGGCGTCACTGCCGGACGCGGCGGTCAGCCGCTGGAACTGCTGCGGAGCCGCGACCCCGAGCTCGAACTTGAACTGGTCCACGTACTGGTGCCGGATCGCGTCGGTCGCCGGGTCCCAGTTCGTGTTCTTGTCCAGGATCAGGGCCTTGTCCGGCTCGTGCGTGGTGATCTTGTACGGACCGCTCGCGAACGGCTTGCGGTCGTTGTCGTCCTTGGTCTCCTTCGCCTTCGGCATCGGCGAGGAGGTGCCCATGGCGACCGCGAACGGGAAGTCGGGGTGCGCCTCGGTCAGCTTGAAGATGATCGTCTTCGCGTCCGGCACCTCGATCTTGTCCGGACCCAACTCCTTGCCGTTGAACGGGCCTTCGTACACCTCGAAGTAGTTCTCGGTGCCCGTGAGCCACTGCTGCACCCACTTGGGGCCCTGGTTGTAGGCCTTGTGGAAGGAGCGCTCCACCCCGTACTTGACGTCCGCCGCGACGATCGGCGTGCCGTCCTCGTACTTGAGGTTGTCCTTCAGGGTGAACTTCCAGGTCTTGCCACCGTCGGTGGTGGTGCCCGGGTCCGTGGCGAGGTCGCCGACGAGCGTGGTCTTGTCGCCCTCCTTCTTGTAGAAGGTCAGGCGCCGCGAGACCAGTTCGGAGATGGTCATCAGGTTGCTGACGTACGCGCGCTGGGGGTCCAGGTGCGCGAAGCCGCTGCGGTTGAGGACGCCGGCCACGCCACCCTTCTTGGCACCGGGGATCTCGGGAGCGGGCCCCTTCGAATCGGCGGCCGTGCCCACCGAGACGGCCGCGGTCTTGGCCTGCGGCTTGCCCTGCTCTTCCTTCTCGTCCCCGCCGCCGCTGCTGCACGCGGACGCCGAGACCGCGAGGGCCCCCACTGCGAGCAACGCGGCGAACCGGTGCTTCCCGGTCGTTGTCATGTAATCCCCTCATCAAGTGATCCGGGTTCACCCGGCTGGTGCCTTACGGCATGCAAGGAAGTGCCAGAAGCAGACGCGAAGGCCGTGACGGAACGCGGTTTATGCGCGTCGACCAGGGACGCGACCACGCCCCCTCATCGGTTGGCCTTGGGGTCCAACGCGTCGCGGACCGAGTCGCCGAAGAGGTTGAAGGCGAGCACGAAGATCACCATCGCGGCGGCCGGGAAGGCCATGTACGTGACGTCGCTCTGCATGTTCTCGAAGCCCTTGTGGATCATCCGGCCCCAGTCGGGGGTCGGCTCCGTCATGCCGACGCCGAGGAAGGAGAGCGCCGCCTCGGTGGTGACGTAGGTCGGCACCTCGATCGTCGCGACGATCAGGATCGGGGTCCACAGGTTGGGCAGCAGCTCGCGGAAGATGATCCGCCTGGAGCTCGCACCGCTGATCTTGGCGGCCTCGATGAACTCGCGCTCACGCATCGACAGCACCTGCCCGCGCAGGATGCGGGCGATCCGGCACCAGCCGAACAGCGACAGCACGATGATCAGCGCCGTGGCCCGCAGCCAGGTCGGCGTGGTCTCGCGGTCGCTCACGAACAGCGCGAGCGCGATCGGCGTGAAGGCGATGAAGAACAACTGCGAGGGCATCGCCAGGAGGGTGTCGATGACCCGACTGATCACGTAGTCGGTACGGCCACCGAGGTAGCCGGCCGTGATCCCCAGGATGGTGCCCATGATCGTGACGATCAGCACCACGATGACCGCGAGCAGCAGGGACGTCCGGATGCCGTAGACGAGCTGGGTCAGCACGTCCCGGCCCAGCGTCGGCTCGATGCCGAACCAGTACTCCCCGGACATGCCACCGTTGGGCGCGATCGGGAACCCGCGGGAGTTGAGCAGCCCGGGCTCGGTCTGGCCGTAACGCGTGTAAGGGTTCTTGCCGTACAGCTTCGAGATCAAGGGCGCGGCAAAAGCGATCACGAAAAAGAAAACCACTATGGCCGTCGAGACCATACCGATACGATCCTTGCGAAAGCGCCGCCACGCCAGTTGGCTCGGCGAGCGCCCGACGATCTCTTTCGGTACGGCGCCGACGCCCGTTTTGTCGAGCATCGCGCCGGGTTCCCCTGAAGCCGGGGGTCCGCCCGCTTCCGGGACCAGCTGGGGTTGCATGGTCATTGCCGCAAATACCCCCGAGGTGAGGTCGGGTTCGACCGAGTGCCGTTTGGTTTGGTGGCCGCACGGACTCTCGCAACCCAATTACCCGGACGTCAAGAGGCAGTCAGAGTAAACCTTGAAACGAAAAGTAATTAACATTTACGTTTCTTTGAAAGTTCGAAGTTGATCGATTGCTGATCGATTATTTCGCGCACATAGCCAACATAACGAATATAACCGGGCAAAGATATCGACTTGGTCTCAGCATGCGAAAAGCCGGTGACCTGCGGATTCGACCGCAGGTCACCGGCTCGTTTCGGGTCGCCGAGGGCGACCGTCAAACGATCAGCGCTTGGCGCGCGAGGCCGAGCGGCCACGCTCCTTCTGATCGAGAACGACCTTGCGGATGCGCACGGTCTCCGGGGTCACCTCGATGCACTCGTCCTCGCGGCAGAACTCGAGCGCCTGCTCCAGCGACAGCTTGCGCGGCGGGATCAGCTTCTCGGTCTCGTCGGAGGTCGACGAGCGCATGTTCGTGAGCTTCTTCTCCTTGGTGATGTTGACGTCCATGTCGTCGGCGCGCGAGTTCTCGCCGACGATCATGCCCTCGTACACCTCGGTGGTCGGCTCGACGAACATCTGGCCGCGCTCCTGCAGGTTCATCATCGCGAACGGCGTCGCGACACCCGCGCGGTCGGCGACCAGGGAGCCGTTGTTGCGGGTCCGGATCTCGCCGAACCACGGCTCGTAGCCCTCGTGCACGCTGTGCGCGATGCCGGTGCCCCGGGTGTCCGTGAGGAACTCGGTGCGGAAGCCGATCAGGCCACGCGCGGGCACCACGAACTCCATCCGGATCCAGCCGGTGCCGTGGTTGGTCATGGTCTCCATGCGGCCCTTGCGGGACGCCAGGAGCTGGGTGATCGCGCCGAGGTACTCCTCGGGCGAGTCGATGGTCAACCGCTCCACCGGCTCGTGGATCTTGCCGTTGACCTCGCGGGTGACCACCTGCGGCTTGCCGACGGTGAGCTCGAAGCCCTCCCGGCGCATGGTCTCCACCAGGATCGCCAGGGCGAGCTCGCCGCGGCCCTGGACCTCCCACGTGTCGGGACGCTCGGTGGGCAGCACGCGCAGCGACACGTTGCCGACCAGCTCGCGCTCCAGGCGGTCCTTCACCAGGCGCGCGGTGACCTTGTGGCCCTTGCCGCCCTTGCCGACCAGCGGCGAGGTGTTGGTACCGATGGTCATCGAGATCGCGGGCTCGTCCACCGTGATCAGCGGCAGCGGGCGCGGGTCCTCGGGGTCGGCGATGGTGTCGCCGATCATGATCTCCGGGATACCGGCGATCGCGATGATGTCGCCGGGACCGGCTTCCTCGGCGGGCTTGCGCTCGAGCTGGTCGGTCATCAGCAGCTCGGTGATCTTGACCCGCTCGATGGTGCCGTCGTGCCGGCACCACGCGGCCTGCTGGCCCTTGCGGATCGTGCCCTGGTGCACGCGGCACAGCGCGATCCGGCCGAGGAAGTTGGACGCGTCCAGGTTGGTCACATGTGCCTGGAGCGGCGCGCCCTCGTCGTACTCGGGGGCCGGGATGGAGTCCAGGATGGCCTGGAAGAACGGCTCCAGGCTGTCGCTGTCGGTGGGCACGGTGCCGTCGGTGGGACGCACCAGGGTGGCCACACCGTCCCGCGCGCACGCGTAGACGATGGGGAACTCGATCTGCTCCTCGGTCGCGTCCAGGTCCATGAACAGCTCGTAGGTCTCGTCGACGACCTCGGAGATGCGCGAGTCGGGACGGTCGACCTTGTTGATGCACAGGATGACCGGCATCTTCGCCGCGAGCGCCTTGCGGAGCACGAAGCGGGTCTGCGGAAGCGGGCCTTCCGAAGCGTCGACGAGCAGCACGACACCGTCCACCATCGACAGTCCGCGCTCCACCTCTCCGCCGAAGTCGGCGTGGCCGGGCGTGTCGATGATGTTGATGGTGACCGAGGGGCCACCGTCCTTGGGGTGATAGGCGACGGCGGTGTTCTTCGCGAGAATGGTGATGCCCTTCTCGCGCTCCAAGTCGTTGGAGTCCATCACCCGATCGTCCATCTGGTGGTGGGCACTGAACGTGCCCGCCTGCTTCAGCATGGCGTCGACGAGGGTGGTCTTGCCGTGGTCGACGTGGGCGACGATGGCGACGTTGCGGATGTCATGGCGCGTGGGCACGGCTGCGTGTCTCTCGGCTTCAGTCGGGGATGCTACGGACGGGCCGGCGACCGCGAGCCTCCTCAGCCGCGCGATAAGCGTCGCGCGAACCGGCCTGCCTCCTCGGCGCCAAGGTCAATCGTACGGGGAGGAGCGTCCCGCGCTCGGTCCCGGCGCCCGTCGACCGCCGTTCGAAGGCCCCACAGGGCAGAATCCGTAGGTGTGAGCGAGTCTGGCGAGTCCTTCAACGAGCGCATCCGCAAGCGGTGGTCCCGACGGGCCGCCGACCGGCAGGACGGGACCTTTGGCCCCGTTCCCTCCGATATGGGGGCCGGTGAGACGCCCCCACCGTCCGATCAGGGCACCCCGGCGGGGCGCGCCCGGCTGCTGTACGAGCGGGCCACCGAGGCGTATCGCGACGGTGATGTCGCAATGGTCGAACAATTGGCCGATCTGATTCCCGAGGGGCCCGAAAGTGAGCCCTATCGCACTTTCGCCCGGGTCCAGGCGCTCGAGGCGCACGCCGACGACGCCGCCGCGGCGGCCGTCGCCCGGGCCTACCTGGACCGGATCGGACCGAGCCACCCGGCCTGGGACACCGCCCGCGCGCTGTTCGGCGAGGTGATGGTGCAGGCGCTGATCATGGGCACGGTGCCGCTCGCGGACAACCTGGCCGCCGCCGAGGAGGCGCTGCGCAAACCCGGTGATTCCTATACGCACCCCTCCGGAGCGACCATCCGGCTCGAATCCGAGGACGACGAACCGCTGCTGATGGTGTTGCACGGAAACGCGCCGAAGGCGGTACGGGCCGCCAAACGCCTGGTGGCCACCGAAAAGCGTTCGTCCCGCGCCGGGCACGCCGACGCGTTGTGCACTTTCGCGCTGTGCGTGTGCGCCGAGGGCGACATCGTCGCCGCGCGCGAGGCGCTCGCCGAAGCGGAACGCATTCTTCCCGGCCGGCCGCGAATCGGCGCGACCCGGGCCCGGGTGGAATCCAGTCCGGCGGCGACGATGCGCATCGAGGATCGTTAAGCCTCGCGAAGATCGTTAAACCTCGACTTTTCCGCGCGCCGCCGAGACCCTCGAACCCCGTTCGTCCTGATCACCGGAATTCGATCTTGTTCCTCGAAGATCGAATTCCGGTGATCTTTTTGTCGTCGATCATGTTTTCCCGATCTGTGATGCATCAGATCCTCGAAACACTTTCCATCGATTGATCGTTCGCGCCAGACTGCCGACGATCCCACCTCGGGAATCAATGGCAAGTCCGCAACACCATCCCCATCCCCCGGCCCCCGACGACGTGGCGCCGGAAAAGCAGGAGGTGAGCGCGATCTTGACGAATCGGGCGCAGGAGGACCTGGCTCTGGCCAGGCGCAGGCTCGACGATCTGGCACGCGCGGTGCGCGCTCTGCGCCGCACGCTCGGCGACACGTACGGCGTCCGCAGACTCGGCGACGACGTGGAACGGGCGCGGAGCAGTCTCGGCTTCCTGGCCGAGACCGTCGCCGAGAGCGAACCGGCGGTCGTTCCCGTCCCGACGCCGACCGAAGTGATGTCCGACCTGCCTTACGACCCGGTCCTCTTCGCGGACGCGGACGACGAAGGCGTGGGTGGCATGCGACCGCCCCGCCGCACAGGAAGGTGACGTCTTGGCTACAGGGACGACGGGACCCGCCGGCGGTACCGGCACCAACGCGCCCGGCCGGGCACAGATCCAGGCCCGGCATCTGCGCACGGACCGCTGGTGGCTCTCGCCCGCGGTGACGGTGTCCATCCTGTCCGCGTTCATCGTCTATTCGACCTGGCGCGCGTTCGCGAACGACGACTACTTCGCCGAGCCGTACGTGTCGCCGTTCTACTCGCCGTGTCTGGCGTCCAAGTGCGACAGCATGCCGATGAGCGCGAACGCGCCGCTGTTCGGCGACTGGTGGGGCCTGTCCCCCGCGCTGCTGATCCTGATCTTCCCGCTGGGCTTCCGGCTGACCTGCTACTACTACCGCAAGGCCTACTACCGGGGCTTCTGGGCGTCGCCGTCGGCGTGCGCGGTCCCCGAGCCGCGCGGCTCGTACTCGGGTGAGACCCGGTTCCCGCTGATCGTGCAGAACGTCCACCGCTACTTCTTCTGGTTCGCCACGATCGTGGCGGTGATCCTGTCCTGGGACGTGCTGATCGCGTTCCGCGACGAGCACGGCGCCTGGGGGCACATGGGGCTCGGCACGCTGGTGCTGCTCGCCAACGTGCTGCTGATCTGGGCGTACACGCTGTCCTGCCACTCGTGCCGGCACATCGTCGGCGGCAAGCTCAAGCACTTCTCCAAGCACCCGGTGCGCTACCGCCTGTGGGGCTTCGTCAGCAGGCTCAACGGCCGGCACATGGAACTCGCGTGGGCCTCGCTGTTCAGCGTCGCGCTGGCCGATCTGTACGTGTACCTGATCGCGAGCGGCGCCTTCGACGACCCCCGCTTCTTCTGAGCGCGCCCGCTCCGAGCGCGCTCGCTCAAGCTTCGCCGGTTCGAGCGCGCCTGTTCCGAGTTCGCCCGCCTCGCGCGGCGACTCACCCCCGTGGAAACGCTCCCGAGCCCAAGCACCACCGGAAACACCCCGGCCCAGCCCAGTACAGGAGTGGCACTCGTGTCCGAAGTGGAACGTCATTCGTACGACGTGGTCGTGATCGGCGCGGGCGGCGCCGGGTTGCGGGCCGCGATCGAGGCCCGGATGCGCGGCCTGCGCACCGCCGTCGTCTGCAAGTCGCTGTTCGGCAAGGCCCATACCGTGATGGCCGAGGGCGGGATCGCCGCCTCGATGGGCAACGTCAACTCGCAGGACAGTTGGAAGGTGCACTTCCGCGACACGATGCGCGGCGGCAAGTTCCTCAACCACTGGCGGATGGCCGAACTGCACGCGAAGGAAGCCCCGGACCGCGTCTGGGAGTTGGAGTCCTGGGGCGCGCTGTTCGACCGCACCGCGGACGGCCGGATCAGTCAGCGCAACTTCGGCGGCCACGAGTATCCGCGGCTGGCGCACGTCGGCGACCGCACCGGCCTGGAGCTGATCCGCACCCTCCAGCAGCAGATCGTCGCCCTGCAACAGCAGGACGAGCGCGAGTTCGGGGATCCCGAGGCACGGCTGAAGGTCTTTCAGGAGTGCACGATCACCCGCCTGTTGACCGTCCCGGACGCGGGTTCCGAGACCGGCAACCGGATCACCGGCGCGTTCGGCTACTGGCGCGAGTCGGGCCGCTTCACGGTGTTCGACGCGCCGGCCGTCGTACTGGCCACCGGCGGGATCGGCAAGGGCTTCAAGGTGACCTCGAACTCGTGGGAGTACACGGGGGACGGGCAGGCCCTCGCGTTGCTCGCGGGCGCGCCGCTGATCAACATGGAGTTCGTCCAGTTCCACCCGACCGGCATGGTCTGGCCGCCGTCGGTGAAGGGGATCCTGGTCACCGAGTCGGTGCGCGGGGACGGCGGAGTGCTGCTCAACTCCGAGGGCAGGCGCTTCATGTTCGACTACATCCCGGACGTGTTCAAGGAGAAGTACGCCAAGTCCGAGGCCGAGGGCGACCGTTGGTACAACGACCAGGAGAACAACAAGCGCCCGCCCGAGCTGCTGCCCCGGGACGAGGTCGCCCGTGCGATCAACTCCGAGGTCAAGGCGGGCCGGGGGTCGCCGCACGGCGGGGTGTTCCTGACCGTGGTCGGCCGGATGGCGGGCGGTACCGAGGAGATCCGCCGCAAACTCCCCTCGATGTACCACCAGTTCAAGGAGCTGGCCGACGTCGACATCACCGCCGAGGCGATGGAGGTCGGACCCACCTGCCACTACGTGATGGGCGGGATCGCGGTGGATCCCGACACCGCCGCGACGCCGGGCGTGCTCGGCCTGTACGCGGCCGGTGAGGTCGCCGGCGGCATGCACGGCAGCAATCGGCTCGGCGGGAACTCGCTGTCCGACCTGCTGGTGTTCGGCCGTCGGGCGGGCGAGCACGCGGCGCGCTACGCCGAGGAGATCGGCGAGGCGCGGCGCGAGGCCGACCCGGAGCAGATCGACGCGGCCGCCGCCGAGGCGCTCGCGCCGTTCGCCGTGGAGAGCGCGGAGAACCCGTACACGGTCCACCAGGAGCTCCAGCAGACCATGAACGACCTGGTCGGCATCATCCGCAAAGAGGGCGAGATGAGCGAGGCGCTGACCCGCCTGGAGGAGCTCAAGGCGCGCGCGGCCAAGGCGGGCGTGGAGGGCCACCGGCAGTACAACCCGGGCTGGCACCTGGCCCTGGACCTGCGGAACATGCTGCTGGTCTGCGAGTGCGTGGCGCGCTCGGCACTGGAACGCCAGGAGAGCCGCGGCGGGCACACCCGCGACGACTTCCCCGGGATGTCCGCGCAGTGGCGTCGGGTGGTGCTCGCGTGCTCGATCGTCGACCCGGACGCGGAGCACCTGTCCGTGGCCCTGACCCGGAGCGAGGCCGTACCGATGCGTGCCGACCTGCTCGAACTCTTCGAGCGCGACGAGCTGAAGAAGTACCTGACCGACGCGGAACTTCCCGGGGAGGACGGCTGATGTCCTACAAGGCGGACTTTCGGATCTGGCGCGGCGACGAGGCCGGCGGCGAGCTGTGCGACTTCAAGGTCGAGGTGAACGAGGGCGAGGTGGTCCTCGACATCATCCATCGCCTGCAGGCCACCCAGGCGCCGGACCTGGCGGTGCGGTGGAACTGCAAGGCGGGCAAGTGCGGTTCGTGCAGCGCCGAGATCAACGGCCGGCCCCGGCTGTTGTGCATGACGCGGATGAGCACGTTCACGCCGGAGGAGGTGGTCACGGTCACCCCGATGCGCACGTTCCCGGTGATCCGCGACCTGGTCACCGACGTGTCGTTCAACTACGCCAAGGCCCGGCAGGTGCCCTCGTTCACGCCGCCGGCGGGCCTGGAACCGGGCGAGTACCGGATGCAGCAGGTCGACGTCGAGCGCTCGCAGGAGTTCCGCAAGTGCATCGAGTGCTTCCTGTGCCAGAACACCTGCCACGTCATCCGTGACTTCGAGGACAACAAGGCCGCCTTCTCCGGCCCGCGCTTCCTGATGCGGATCGCCGAGCTGGACATGCACCCCCTGGACGTCGCGGACCGGCAGAAGGCCGCCCAGGAGGAGCACGGCCTGGGTCTGTGCAACATCACCAAGTGTTGTACGGACGTGTGTCCGGAGAACATCCACATCACCGACAACGCGCTGATTCCGATGAAGGAGCGCGTGGCGGACCGCAAGTACGACCCACTGGTCTGGCTGGGCAACAAGATCCGGCGGCGGGGGTCCGGGGACTGACGGAGGGCGGCTCTCGGCTCGAATCGGGTCGGGGGCCGCTCGCCGGCCGAAGAGCCGCGGTCGGGGCCGCCGGTCAGGCGGGCCGACCGGAAATCGTCGGTCGGCTCGGCGCCGGGGCGCTCGAAGCGGTACTCAAGGCCGTGCGCAGGGCGTCGGCCAACGCATCCATCCGCTCGGCCGCGACCCGCTCGCCCTCCGGACGCCCGAGCATCGCGAACGCGCCCGGCCCGCGCAGCTCCGGCGCCGGGTCGGGCGGTCGTGGCACGATGTGGAAGTGCACGTGCGCGAACCCCTCGCGCTCGGCGAACTGCGCCACATAGGTCTTCGTACAGCCGGTCACCTCGCGCATATACCCGCGCGAGCGCGACCTGCCAGGTCCCGAGCGCACCCGCCTCGGCCTCGGTCAACTCCACGATCGACTCGACGTGCCGTCGAGGAGCCAGCACCAACCACCCTTCGAGCGCACTGTCGAACGCGTGCGCCACCCGCCAGTGCGCGTCGAACGCGACCCGCTCCCGCGCCGGCGACTCCGCGAACAGCGCCTCCTGCTGGCAGGAGAGGCACCCGGCCTCGCTCGGCTCCATATAGTCCCTTCGCTCGTGAACCCGCCCCTGCGGAAACGCGGAATCTCGGACGGCCATCCCGGCAGGACCCAGCACGGGAGCTCCATCCCGGCACCATGCAACTCAAGCACGCCTCACGAACCTCTATGCGGTTTGCGTGCAGTCGGACGGGTTCACCTTCTCCAAGCGCTGAGGCGTCATATCGGAGCGCGCGGATCCTGTGGCGTTCTGCAGGACTACACGAAAACGTTCCCTTGCACTGTGCAGCAGGCGTCCGTAGGTCTGAGACCTCCGCAAGAAGCCCGGCCGTCCGGAGCCGTCAGGCGCTGCGGGAGCGAAGTGGGTTTTGCGTCAACTATCTGAAGGATTCGGAAAGTTCACGTTCCACATGCATCTGCTCCGGTACGTTCGCGAAGCATTCATGTCGCAGCCTGACAGAGCGGGGGAACCTATGGGCAACGACAGCGACGGCCAAGGCCGGCGGCAGCTGCTGATCTCTGTGGTCGACGAGGATCCGTTGCGGGCGCGCAGTGACGCCCGCGAACTGCTGGCCGAAGTGTCCGAGGCCGATCCGACTGCCTCGCTGCGCCTACCTTCGACCGGACCCTCCGCGGACACCGACAAGGGTGGCGACGTTGTGGGCGTCATCGGTCTGGCCCTGAGTTCCGGCTCGTTCGCGGCAGCCTGCGTCCAGACTTGGCTGGCCAAGGTACCGCAACGCACCATCATCGTGGCTCGACCCGATGGGGCCAGGATGCGGATCACGGGCCGCGAGGCCCGTGAGGACGAGGACTGCGTCGATCGCTTCCTGGCCGGCGGCTCCCCACCGGCGGACGGGAATACGGTCGACACCGGCCCAGGCCGGGACGACGCCTCCACGGCGGGCTGACCGAGGGTGCGCAACAACGACCGGTACGCCATGTTGATCGGTGTGTCGACGTACGACAGTGACGGTTACCACGACCTCGCGGCAGTGCGTGCCGATCTGCACTACATGCAAGCCGTCCTGGAGAGTACGGAGATCGGCCAGTACAACGACTGCGCTGTGGTGGCTGATCCGACGCGTACAGAGATGCTGCATGCCATCGAGTCATTCCTTGAGGAGCGGCAGCAGAGCGAGAGTGCGCTGCTGTACTTCAGCGGGCACGGCGAGTTCTGCGAAGCAGACAATCAGCTGTACTTCCTCACCCGCGACAGCGATCGCACCGACCTCCCTCGTACTGCGGTGTCGGCGGAATTCCTCGAACGATCCCTGCAGTCCTGCCGCGCTGCCTCCAAGATCGTCCTGCTCGACTGTTGCGCGAGCGGCTCGGTCGTCCAAGGCTGGCGCGCCAAGGGAAACAACAGTGAGGAAGCGGCTGAGCCGGAACGCAGCACCGTGCTCCGACCCACTGGTGTCTACTTCATCACCGCTTCGGACGCGCTCCAAGCCGCCTCCGCCATGGCTCCGGAAGGATCGACGCTCGGCACCTCACGGTTCACCGGCGAAATCGTCGAGGGATTGCGGAATGGGCGGATCAAAGACGGCGGATGGATTTCTCCTGATGACCTCTTTGACTATTTGACCGCGCGGATGGGGCGCAAGGATGTGCCCAAGGAGCAGCGCCCAACCAAGTCCACCATCCGGGCCACTCACACGTTGTACTTCGCCCGGTCGGTGGCTCGTCCGGTCAGTCTCCCCGCACTACCCGATGAGCCAACAGGGTTTTCGACCGCTCTGCTCAAGGCTCGCGCGCAGGCCGCGGCTGACACTCGGAATACCAACGATTGGAAGCGGCTGCTCCACTACTACGCCCAGTGCTTGAGCGCACAGGCTGCGGCGAGCATGCTGCCCAACCGGCGGGCCAAACGCAATTCGCAGTATTTCCTCGTGGGAAAAGGGCCCGAGACCATTCAATCCGGTCTGGGTTCTGAGCTGCCGGCTCCGGCGGGCCTTCCTGGTACACACACGTCGAGCAAGGACACGACGAAAGGCAGGTCAGAGGCTGCCGATCAACACGAGTATTGGTACGGATATCCGGCCGTCACCCTTCCTTCCCGTGGCGACGGTGGTCGAGGCACAGATGTAGGCATCGCACCCTTGCTCATTCAGCAGATGGAGCCAGCTCCGAATGAGAGCGGGCGCACCGTGCTCCGTCCGAGCGGGGTGCCTTCCCTTCACACCAAGGTGGTAACCGAACTCCTCTCCGAGGACGAGGCTGCCCAGTTGCTCGCTCGGTGGCAGCCGACGTGGCAGCACGGCAATGACGCGCAGATGCTCAAAGCCATACGGGAGTTGCTCACTGCACTCGGACTGCCGGAGCTCGAACCCCTCGATGTCTCCGCACTGTGTGCGGATTCCGTGAACAAGGCGCTGCGCCCAGGAGCACACAACACAGCGGTAATCCTGGCCCCCTCCGGCGTGGAGCGCTTCGCCACCGACGGACTGGTGGAGAACCTACTGACTATCTCTACTCGAACAGACGAGATCCCCGGTACCGCTCTCGATGCTCTTCTGAACAGCACCGCCTCCGTGTCCGAAACTGATCCGGTACTCGTGGTAACGGCCGGACCGGCCAACGAGAGTCAGGAGCAAGTGGTCGTCTCGGCAATGACGCAGCCCCTGACCGTGGCCACCGGCCCGCCCGGGACAGGGAAGAGCGAGGTCGTCACTGCGGTGGTTGCCACGTGCGTTGCGGCCGGTGAGTCGGTCTTGGTGGCGTCTACCAACAACGAGGCTGTGGACGTCGTCGCCCAGCGGTGTGACGAACTTGCTCCTGGCCTGCTGATGCGTACCGGCAACGTCGCTGCCTTGATCAAGGAGGCCGAAAAGCTGGAGCAACTGCTGTCGGACCCGCCTCCCCGGGCCAACCGCAGTTCGGCCACGGTTGCGGGTGAACTCCGCAACCTCCGCTCCGGCGCCGTCAGTCTGCGCGACCAGGCCGGCCGACAGGTGGAGGGTGAGATGCTGCTGGCCCGGATGCTCGAGCAGCGTGCGCAGCTCGCCAAGAAGATCGATCTCCCGCTGCCGCTCCTCGCACGGATGTGGACGACCGACGACCACTCGGCGCTCACCCGTTGGGAAGCACGGGCCCGCAGGGCAGCGACGGCGAAAAGCTGGTGGGGTCGCCGGCAGCGGAAGCGTGCGATGAATGCGTTCGTTTCGGCTGTCGACCCAGAGATGACCACACAGCTGCCGGCCTGGGTCGGCGCACGGCCTATCGTTCCGGAAGTCCTCAGCGGCCTGGTGGATTTGACGAATTTGGAGCGGCAGGTGCGTGAGCTCACGCCCGCCCGGCTCGCCTACGACGAGGAGACCGTACGTCAGGCTCGCGCGGACTGCGTGGCCACACGCGCCGAACTGTCGGCAGAGTTGTGCGCGGCAGCGTCGGCGGAGGCACTCAGCCGCGGGCGGTCGCTGCTGAACCAGCGACTTCAGACGCTGCGGAACCACTCGGGAACCCAGCGTAGCCAGTTGAATCTGCTGCCTCACCTGAAAGGGTGGGCGATCACCACGCACGCGGTGCGTCAGCTACGGCCAACCGCAAAGCTCTTCGACCTGGTCGTCATCGACGAAGCAAGCCAGTGCTCCATCGCTGCTGTGCTGCCCCTGCTGTTCCGCGCCCGGCGGGCTTTGATCATCGGTGATCCGATGCAGCTGAGCCACATCCCCGGCATCTCACCGGAACAAGAGCGTCAGGCGCGTGTCAGGGCCGGTCTGAGCGCGGCCTGGCTGGAGGACCGCCGACTCGCCTACCACGTCCACTCCTCCTACCATGCTGCCGCGCAGAACGGCGACTCTGCACTGCTCCTCGACGAGCACTACCGCTGCCACCCTCAGATTGCCGACGTCGTCAACAGCCATTGCTACTCCGGCGCGCTGGAGATCCTGACCGATGTGCGCCAACAAGTACCCGCGATCGACCTCACGGACACCGGAACAATCGCCGTACTGGCTTGGGCGAACGTTCCATTCAGCGAATCAGCACGCGGGCCCGGCGGAAAGTCGTGGCACAACCCATCCGAGGCCGCCGCCGTAGCCGAAGTCGTGAAAGACCTGCTGCATCGGCTACCAGGGACCGCGACGGTGGGTGTGGTAACACCCTTCCGCGCGCAGAAGGACGCCCTGGAGCGCATGGTCGGCAGCGACCGGGTGCGGGTGGGCACTGTGCATGCCTTCCAGGGAGGTCAGCGCGATGTGATGGTTCTCAGCCCGGTAGCGACCGCCAACACACCGCCGCGGACAGCTCATTGGGTGGCGCGCCAGGTGAACCTCTGGAACGTCGCAATTACCCGTGCCAAGTCCCAGTTGATCACCGTGGGCGACCATGGCTACTGGCAGCAGCAGACCGGCCTCCCCCACCTGTTGTCATCACGCGCGGTCCTTTGGGATCGGGCAGGAATTGTCGACACACCCCAGGCTCCCGTACCGGAGCCAAGCCCGCGGCCGGATCCGCGACACAGGGAGCTGACCGACATCGTGCAGCAGCTCCTCGCCTCGCGAGGCGTCGTCGAACTGGAACGCGACGCCATGGTCGGAGGACAGCGGATCGACCTTTTGTTCACCGCGCCAGAGGGCAACACCGTTGTACTGGTCGACACTGGAGCACCACACGGCCGTGATCCGGCACGGCACCTGCGCTTGATGCACGAGCGGGCAGGCCTGCTAATGGAGCTGCCATCCGGTGGCTCGGGATCAAAGGCCGGCAGCGTCAAGCGAGTCATCCGCATTCCCGCGTGGCGCATTCTCGCGGGCCCTCACGCACTGGCGCCACTGTTCGACTGAATGACCGGCCAGCCCCGTGCTGCCGGCCGGACATCCCGACCCGAGGAGGGGCAGTCGTGACAAGCATTCCGAAGACCGAAGAGGTCCTGCACAGGCTCAAGCGGAACGTGACCGTAACGGTGCATTCAACACGAGGGCTCGCGGGAAAGGTCGAAGAAGCTGCCGCTGACAAGGAACGTGAGCGCCGAGAGAAATTCCAGAAGCGGCAGGAGGAGGGCAAGACAAAGCCGGGCGAGACCTACGCACCACTGCGCCGCAAGTCGGGACTGCTCCCGCTCCCCAGTCAGGAACTCGGCATCTCAGTGCGACTGACGCTTTGGGACATACTGCACCATCTCGGTCGCGGGCTCACGCTGTCCCAGCGCGGCGCATCGCGCGGTCTGGCTGAACACTGGGGCAGCCTCAAGTACTGCCAAGCATTGAGCGCAAATGCTGGAACCCATCTCGAGGTGTCCGAGGAGGGAAAAAGGATTGCCATGTACTACAAGGCCCTGCAATCCGAGGAGTTGGGATACGCCTTCGCATCGGCCGTCAGTGAGGAAATCCTTACCCGGCGCTATCCCGACTACAGCGTCTCAATCGTCCGCGCCGACACCGCGCTGCGCGCCGGCTGGACATTGACCAGCCGGGACAAAGCGAAAACGCGAACCGTCGGCTACCACTACCGCCCACAGTTCTTCGCCGAAGTCTGGAAACCAGGCGAATCCTCACGTGTCTTCCCGATCGCGTGCAAGGGCAACCACAGTGACCGGCAGAAAGCGTATGAGCAACTCGCGTCCGCAGCGGTTCATGCGGACGGGGTGCACATCGGAGACTGGAACCAAACCCCGGCCCTGCTGTTCAGCACGGAGATCTCCCTGAACGACCCGCTCACCGTCCACGTTCTGCACGCCGATGGGCCCGGCGGCTGGCTGCACATCCCCGACGGCACGCCCACGGCCGACATCGGCTTGCCTGTGGGTGATAGAAACCCGGGCATTGGCATTTTCAAGCCGGGCAAGGGCCGAGAACCCGACACCTCCGAACCCGGATGCCAAGTCGGTCGCGACTACTACGAGTGGTTCCAGCGCGCCCTGGCCCGGGTCGGGGCCGCCGGAATCACCGCTTTCGCCGGCGACGGTGAATCCACCGCCGCGCTTCTCACCGCACGCCAGGGCCGTGACTTCTTCCAAGGCTTCGCACACGCCGCGTCCGGCAGCGTCCAGGACGCCCGTTACACGCTGTTGGGCGAGAAGTTCGAAGGCACGGATCATGTCTTCCGGCTCAACGGCGAACGGGTTCAGGCATTCTCCGGCGTCGCGAAAGACATACTCGATGTCCTCGTCACCAGAGAGAAAGACAAGCGGCACGCCGACGTCGCCGCCTACCGGCAACGGGTCCACGTGTGGAGGACCAAGCCGCACGGGACGCTCTGGGACCAAAAGTGGAACGGCGTGGTCTCGATCAGCCGAGACGGCACGGTGCTGGCTATGCGTCAGATCCCGCCGTTCCAGGACGAGTGATCTGTCAAAGTCTTGTCACCGTCCACTGGCTGCCGTCGGAACAGAACGCGCGCCCTGATTTCTGCTCGGACAGCCGGTCGGATCGCGCAGGAGGGCAACGCGTCTTGCGTGCGCTCCACTGCTGCCCCGCGAACTGCATCGCGTGGGGCATGCCTTCCTTGCCGAGAGTCATGAGCCCGGGCAATTCATTGCGCCGCAGCGTGAAAATGTACCTACCGGATGGCACGGACACCGCTCGCAGGCGCACCCGGCGCCGAGCCCGCACGGGGACGACGACGGGGCCGAACTCACGAGAAGGTTCGGCCCCGAACTCGCGTACTGGATGAATCGCGTCAACGTCCGCTCAGACGTTGAAGCGGAATTCGACCACGTCGCCGTCCTGCATGATGTAGTCCTTGCCCTCCATGCGGGCCTTGCCCTTGGTGCGGGCCTCGGCGCGGCTGCCGGTTTCGACCAGGTCGTCGAAGCCGATCACCTCGGCCTTGATGAAGCCGCGCTGGAAGTCGGTGTGGATCACACCGGCCGCCTCGGGGGCGGTGGCGCCCTTGGCGACGGTCCAGGCGCGGGCCTCCTTGGGGCCGGCCGTGAGGTAGGTCTGCAGGCCCAGGGTGTCGAAGCCGACCCGGGCCAGGATGGACAGGCCGGATTCCTCCTGGCCCAGGCTCTGCAGCAGCTCCAGCGCCTCGGCCTCGTCCAGCTCGATCAGCTCGGACTCGATCTTGGCGTCCAGGAAGATCGCCTCGGCCGGCGCGACCAGCTCGCGCAGTTCGTCCTTGAGCTCCTCGTTGACCAGTTCGTCCTCGTCGACGTTGAAGACGTACAGGAAGGGCTTGGCGGTGAGCAGGTGCAGTTCGCGCAGCGGCTCCGGGTCGAGGCCGGCGGCGAAGACCGTGGTGCCCGCCTCCAGCACCTGCTTGGCCTTCTCCACGGCGGCGGCGACCGCGACCTTGTCCTTCTGCAGGCGCGAGTCCTTCTGCAGGCGCGGCAGGACCTTCTCGATCGTCTGCAGGTCGGCCAGGATCAGCTCGGTCTCGATGATCTCCTTGTCGTCGACCGGCGAGATCTTGCCGTCGACGTGCACCACGTCCGGGTCGGTGAAGACCCGGATGACCTGGCAGATCGCGTCCGACTCGCGGATGTTGGCGAGGAACTTGTTGCCCAGGCCCTCACCCTCGGAGGCGCCGCGCACGATGCCCGCGATGTCCACGAAGTCGACCGTGGCCGGGACCTTCTTGGCCGAGCCGAAGATCTCCGCCAGCTTGTCCAGACGCGGGTCCGGTACGCCCACCACGCCCACGTTCGGCTCGATGGTCGCGAACGGGTAGTTCGCCGCGAGCACGTCGTTCTTGGTCAGGGCGTTGAAGAGCGTCGACTTGCCGACGTTGGGCAGGCCGACGATTCCGATGGTGAGCGACAACTGGATTCCCTGGCTTCTCGGCGATCGATGTGGCGCGCTGCGGACATACAAGCGCCTGCGGAAAGTGTAGGTGGTGGCCTGTGGCCAGTAGCATCCCTGGTTTCGTACGCCGGCCACTCAACGACGGGGACATCGATGAGCCGCACCTCGCACACCCATCACAACCGCAGGCAGCTCATGGACGGCGTCCTGTGGGAGTCCAAGCCCATGCGGGTCCTGCTGTTCACCGCGTTCATCCCGATCGCGCTCGGCTTCTTCGACCTGGCCGACCTCGAACTGCCGACCGTCGTGGCCGTGGCCCTGTACGGCGGGCTCAGCCTCTTCGTGCTCCTCGGGTTCGCGCTCTACCAGTACCGCAAGCTCTCGATCGGCCCCAACGGTCTGGTCTTCCACGGCCTGTTCCGCACGCGCGGCCTGCGCTGGGAGGAGATCTCCTCGGTCGAGGTCAAGCTCAAGGCCAACGCGGGTGACACCCCGTGCTACGCGGTGGTGCGCTGCGCGATGCGGGCCGGCGGCCGCAAGCAGCACACGATCAACTTCCTGGACAAGGAGAAGTTGCCGTACCTGGCCGTGGACCTGCGCTGGTACGCCGCCTCGCGCGGCCTCCCGGTCCAGGTGCTGGGCACCGCCGAGGTGGTTCGCGCCGTGGACATGGTGGAGAGCGGCGCCCGGGCGTGACCGATGCCGCGCCCCCGTGACGACCCGGGTGAATTGCTCGGCCCGAACTGCCACCAATCCCGGCCGAGAAAGCGTCCTCCCTGGTGAACCCGGGAAATCGGGGGCAGGAAACAGATCGGTCGAGGACGAGGTGAGCGGCGACCGGGCGGACGATTCGACACGGGCGGAGTGAGGTTTTTCGTGTTCTTGGACGGTTTTGACCGTGATGCGGCAATACCTTGGGTGGATGGAACAGCGCAGCCGAGCGGGAGCGCGTCCCGTATCGACCCGGATCCCTCGGAAAAGGCCTCCCGTGCCGGCGCCGGGACGGGGTGACGCCGTGCGCCGTCGACCCGGTTCGGCCGCGCCGGTTCCACCGACCTCGACACCCACCGACCGCGAACCGCCCCGGGAGCGCACGGGCCCTCAGCCCCGACCTCGTCGCCCCGGCGGCCCCTCGCGGCGGGCGAACGGCGCGCCCGGCGGATACCGCCCGTCCGGCAGCGGCCTGACCGCCGCCGGCGCGGCCGTGTTCGGCTTCGGCGGCACCCTGCTCGGCGGCCTCGTCGACCACCTGGCCACCGATCGGCTGGGTTTCGTGTTCGGGTTCGCGTTCCTGGTCGCCTCGGTCTTCGTGGCCTGGAAGGTGCGCGTCCAGGACTGGGCCGCCGCGATCATCACGCCGCCGATCGCGTTCGCCACGACCGTCGCGCTCGTGAGCACCCTGCTGGGCGGCGACACGCACGAGAGCTATCTCGCCCGGGTGGGCCTGGACCTGATCACCGCGCTGTCCTTCAAGGCCGGCCTGCTGTGGGGCGGTACGGCCCTGGCCGCCGTCGTCGTCCTGGTCAAACGCCGCGCGGCCGACCACCCGTAGCGCGAAACCCGCGAAACCGCGAACCGTCGAACCGCGAAACCCGCGAGCCCGCGACCCGCGCGCCGGGGCGGGCCCGCTCACGCCGAAACGCCGACGGGCCCGTCCGATCCCTCGGACAGGCCCGCCACGAACAACTCCCGCAAACCGGATGTCACGCCCCACGCGCCCCCGCGCTCCGCCTCAGGCGTCGCGCAGGTCCCGGCGCAGCTCCTGCGGCAGCGCGAACTGCAGACGTTCCTCCACCGACCGGTGAATGTGCACGTCGCCGAAGCCGCGCTCGGCCAGCCACGCGAGCACGCCGTCCACGAGCACCTCGGGCACCGACGCGCCGGAGGTGACGCCGACCGTGCCGACCCCCTCCAGCCATTCGTCCTTCAGCTCTTCCGCGTAGTCGACCAGGTACGACGCCCGGGCGCCCGCCTCCAGCGCGACCTCGACCAGCCGCACCGAGTTGGACGAGTTGGTCGAGCCGACCACGATCACCAGGTCCGACTCGGCGGCGATCTGCTTGACCGCGACCTGGCGGTTCTGTGTCGCGTAGCAGATGTCGTCACTCGGCGGGTCGATCAGCAGCGGGAGCCGCTTGCGCAGCTCCTTGACCGTGGCGACGGTCTCGTCCACGGACAGCGTGGTCTGGGACAGCCAGGCCACCTTCGACGGGTCGCGCACCTCGACGTTCGCGACGCCCTCGGGGCCGTCCACCAGGTGGATGTGGTCGGGCGCCTCGCCGGCGGTGCCGATCACCTCCTCGTGGCCCTCGTGGCCGATCAGGAGGATGTCGTAGCCCTCCTCGGCGAAGCGCACGGCCTCCTTGTGCACCTTGGTCACGAGCGGGCACGTGGCGTCGATCGTGCGCAGCGAACGGGCCGCCGCCTCCTCGTGCACCACGGGAGCCACACCATGGGCGGAGAAGACGACCGTGGCGCCCTCGGGCACCTCCGCCGTCTCGTCCACGAAGATCGCCCCGCGCTTCTCCAGCGTCTCGACGACGTATTTGTTGTGCACGATCTGCTTGCGCACGTACACCGGCGCACCGTACAGATCGAGGGCCTTCTCGACGGTCTCGACGGCTCGGTCGACGCCCGCGCAGTACCCCCGGGGGGCGGCGAGCAGGACGCGGCTGGTTGACGACATGTGTCCATCGTACGGGCGGCCACGCGTGCGCCACCTGGGCCCGGGCGGCAAAGCGCGCGTAATAGGGTCCTTTGTCGAGGCCGGCCTTCGGTGCGCCGCGCCCCGGACAGGACCAGGTTCACCCACGCCGTCCACGGGAAGACGTCGGATGCCCTTCAGCTCAGCGGAACGGCCCGGAAACGACACGTCGCGTCGACCGGAGTCCGCGAAGCGGCGCCGGGTGAGCTGGGATCTGCTGCGGGTGACGTTCGTGGGGCTGGTGCTGCTGTTCCACGGCACGTATCTGGCCCGGCAGTGGCATCCCGAACTGGCGGCACGTCCGTTCGTCTTTCCGTACCAGTTGGGCGCGAGCCTGCTCCTGGTCGTGTCCGGCTACTTCGCGGCGGTCTCGCTGCGCAAGGGCGACGTGGTGCGCTGGTGGGTCGGCCGGATGGCGCGGATGTTGCCGGCGTTCCTCGTCGGGGTGCTCGGCACGTCGCTGTTCCTGCGGTTGTGCGCGCCGCCGGGATGGTACGCGCCGAACCTGCGCGACGTGCTCGCCAACCTGGCCATGCTCTGGAACTGGAAACCGCAGTCGTACGCCTATGTGGACGCGGCCTATTGGACGATTCCGCTGCAACTGTTGTGGTTCACCGCGATCTTCGCGCTGTGGCGCTCGCGCCGGGTGCACGGGGACGCGACGGTGCGCACGTTGTGGCTGGTGTTGTGCCTCGAACTGTTCCTGCTGCCGGTCCGGCTGCACCTGCAATCGGAGGCGTTCCGCACGCTCTACGACGGGTTCGGGCTCTACCGCGTGCACCTGTTCGTCGCCGGCATCGGCGTGCACCTGTGGTCCCGGCATCGCGTCCGCGGCCCGCACGCGGTGTCCCTGCTCGGCGCGTGCTCGTTCGTGCACCTGTGCCAGACCCGGCACGCCTCCTGGACCGTCGGACTCGCGCTGGGCATCGCCGCGATCTGCGTCGCGGCGCTGGGGCCGGACTGGAACCGGTTCGTGCCCGCGTGGGCGGGTCGCGTGCTGGAGTGGACGGCCGGGATCACCTACGCGATGTACCTGGTGCACCAGTCGATCGGCTACGTGGTGATGCGCCGACTCCAGGACCACGGCGTCGGCGCGGTGGGTCAACTGCTCGCGTTGGGTGCGCTGGCGGTGCTGCTCGGCTGGCTGCTCACGGTGCTGGTGGAGCGTCCCGCGCATCGCGCGATCATGCACGGCTTCGATCGGTTGCGGCCGAGGCCCTGAACGGCGCTTCGGCACGGTGTCGCCGCGCGGATCCCCGGGCACCGCGCGCACCCCTCACAGCGTGTGCGCGGAGAAGAACGCCCACATCAGTTCATTGGCCGAGATCTCCTGGTTGATCCGGCCGAAGCCGCGCACCTCGGTGCCCGCCGCGCCCGGCCAGGTGTGCCCCGCGTCGGTCTGCGTGTACAGGATCACCGCCGTGCCGCCCGCGCAGCCGGTGTACGCCGTGCGCTCGACGTGCCGGGACACGCGGGTGCGTACCGGCGTGCTCGGGCAGTCGTCGATGGCCGCCCAGCGCCGCGCCGCCTCGGTCACCGAATAGGTCCAGCGCGACGCCCGCCCACCGTCGTAGGGGTTGGCCTGGTCGGCCAGGCCGTGGAAGGTCAGCACCGGGACCGGGCGGATCGGTCGGCACGGCGCCGGCCGCGCGCCGTCGGTGCCGTCCGCACGCAGGCCCGCGACCGGTGCCACGGCCGCTATCCGCCGACTCAGCGTGCAGGCCAACAGCGAGGTCATCCGCGCGCCGCCGGAGAACCCGGTCGCGTACACGCGCCGGTCGTCCAGGCACAACGAGCGGCCGAGCGCGTCCAGCGTGGCCCCGACGAAGCCGACCTCGTCCCGGCCGCCGACCGCGGCCGGATGGCCGCCGTACAGCGGTAGGCCGGGGATGTTCCAGGCCCGCCCGCCGGTGCCACCGGGGTAGCTCAGGCCGCCCTCCGGGATCGCCACGACGAAGCCGTGGCGCTCGGCGGACGCACCCAGACCGGTGATCGCCATCTGCGCCGCGCCGGTGCTGTTGCTGCCGTGCAGGTTCAGCACCAGCGGTCGCGGCCGGGCGCCGTCGTAGCCGCGCGGGACGTACGCCTGGACCCGGTAGGTCTCGCCGGAGAAGGACACCGGCACGGTCACCCACCCCTGCCGGTCCCGCCCGTCGCATCCGGTGTCCGCGGCGGCGGATCCGGTCGCCGCGGTCGGGCCGCTCTGCCGGGCCGTCAACCGGGCCAGCGCGAACACCGCGAGCACCGCCGCGACCGCGGCGAACACCGCGAGCACCCGGCACACCCGCGGGCTGGTACACCGGAAACCGGCCACAGCCACCCCACCTCGTTGTGCGATCCGGGTCCGGATCCGGTCCATTTCGCAAGCCTGTCCCCCGAGACAGACGTTCGCGAACCGTCCAAGGTTGCCTCATACGCGGACCGCTCGGCACGTAGAGTTGTCCGCCATGACCGGGACCCGCATCGTCGTCGGCGCCGCGATCCTCCACCGAGGGCGCGTACTCGCCGCGTGCCGCAGCGCGCCGGCCGAGTTGGCGGGCGGTTGGGAGTTCCCCGGCGGCAAGGTCGAGCCGGGCGAGAGCGAGGCCGCCGCCCTGGTTCGCGAGTGCCACGAGGAGCTCGGCGCGACGGTGCGACCGGTGCGCCGGCTGCCCGGCGCGTGGCCGCTCGCGCGAGGGTATGTGCTGCACGTGTGGCTCGCCGAGCTGGTCGCGGGCGAGCCCCGGGCGCTCCAGGACCACTCGGCGCTGCGCTGGCTCGGCTCCGGCGAGGTGTCCGGGCTCGACTGGCTGGCCCCCGATCGCCCGGCCGCGGAACTGGTCGCGGAGGTGCTCGCGAAACCGGTCGCGGCCGAGTCGGACAACCGGTCCACAGGCCCCGAAATGCCGCCGAGAACACCTGTCGGATCGGCCCGGCCACACCCGGGGGCCGGGCTTGAGAACGTGATCAACCGGGAAAACGGTCCGGAGTAGCAGCGACAAAGGGATCCGCCGTCCATGGAGCAGCGCCGAGAAGCCGATCGGAATCCGGGGGACGCGACCCGGCGATCCACGGCGCCCGGGTCCCTGTTCGATCTCGTCCCCTCGGCCACGTGGGTGCTCGACGCCGAGGGCCGGATCGTGATGTGGAGCGCCGCCGCCGAGCAGCTGTTCGGCTATCGACGCGAGGACATCCTCGGCGCCCGCGCGGTCGACCTGGTGCATCCGCCGTTCACCGCCGCACAGCAGGCCGCGACGGGACAGGCCGTCGCGGGCGCGGACGTCTTCGCCGGCGCGTACACGATGCGCAGGGGCGACGGCACGCTGTGCACGGTGGAGTCGCGTGCGGCCTTCGCCGAGGACCTGGCCGGGAACCGGTTCGTCCTGATCACCTCGATGGACTCGACGGTGGTGCGCAAGGTCGAGGCCGACCTGGCGATCCGCGAGGCGCTGTTCGACCAGTCGCCGATCGGCGTGGGCATCTTCGACGCCGACCTGCGCTACGTCGCGGTCAACGACGCGCTCGCCGCGATCAACCGGCTGCCCGTCGAGGAACACATCGGGCGCCGGCTCGAGGAGGTCCGTCCCGGGATGGACACCGAGCGGGTGCGCACGATCCAGCAGCGGGTGCTGGAGACCGGCGAGCCCGTGGTCGACTCGCGGATCTTCGGCCCGATCCCCACCGACGGCAGCCCGCGCACCGTGTGGTCGATGTCGTACAACCGGCTGGAGGCGCCCGGCGGCCGGATCCTGGGCATCAGTTGTTCGCTGATCGACGTGACCGAGCGGCACTACGCGATGGTCAAGGTGGACGCCGCGCGCAAGCGGCTCGCGCTGCTGAACGAGGCGGGCACCCGGCTCGGCGCCACCCTGGACATCCCCAGGATCGCCGAGGAGCTGACCGCGTCGGTGGTGCCCGGCTTCGCCGACCTGGCCGCGGTGGACCTGCTCGACGCGATCGTGCAGGGCGAGGAGATCCCGCCCGGCGCGCACGCCGAGAAGGCCCGCCTGCAACGCGTGGCCTCGCGCGGCGCGCGGCCGGGGCGCTACACCGACGAACTGCTCCGCCAGGGCAGCACCCTGGTCTACGCGGCCGACTCGACCTTCGGCCGATGTCTGCGCACGGGCGGCTCGTACCTGATGCGCAATGTGCAGGACGACATGTACGACGAGCTGATCCACGATCCCGGCCGGGCCGAGGCCGCCCGCGCGCTGGGCCTGCACACGATGATCGTGGTGCCGCTCAGCGCCCGGGGCGTGGTGCTCGGCACGATGCTGCTCGGGCGCGGCGAGGGCCGACCCGCGTTCGACCCGGACGACCTCACACTCGCCACCGAACTGGGCGCGCGCGCGGCCGTGTCGGTGGACAACGCGCGGCTGTACCACCACCAGCGCGAGACCGCGGTAATGCTCCAGCGCAGCCTGTTGCCGCAGAACCTGCCCGCGCTGCCGGGCATCACGGTCGCGCACCGCTACCTGCCGGGCAGTTCGGTGACCGAGGTCGGCGGCGACTGGTACGACGTGATCCCGCTGTCCGGCGGCCGGATCGGGCTCGTGGTCGGCGACGTGATGGGACACGGCGTGCACGCGGCGGCGGTGATGGGCCAACTGCGCACCGCGGTACGCACGCTCGCGGGCCTGGAGTTGCCGCCGGCCGAGGTGCTCGGGCACCTGGACGACATCGTGGTGGGTCTGGGCGAGCTGCACTACGCGACGTGCGTCTACGTGGTCTACGACCCGGTGGCCCGCACCTGCGAGTTCGCCAGCGCGGGACACATGCCGCCGGTCCTGGTGCCGCCGGGCGGCCGGCCGCGCGTGGTCGACAACCCGCCCGGAACGGTGCTGGGCGTGGGCGGCCTCGGCTTCGAGCAGGGCGATTTCGCGGTCGAGTCGGGCAGCACCCTGGTGCTGTACACGGACGGCCTGGTGGAGACCCGCGATCGCTCGCTCGACGTCGGCATCGACCTGCTCTGCAAGGCCGTGGCGGGCCCCCTGGGCACCCTCGAGCAGACCGCGGACAAGGTGGTCGCGGACGTGCACGAGGAGCCGGGATTCGACGACGTCGCCCTGCTCGTGGCCCGCCTGGACGCGCTCGCCGAGGACTCGGTCGCCTCCTGGTGGCTGCCGGCCGAACCCGCGGTGGTCTCGCGCGCCCGCGAACTCAGCCGCAAGACCCTCAACGAGTGGGGCCTGGACCCGCTGGTCGACATCACCGAGCTGCTGGTCAGCGAACTCGTCACGAACGCGCTGCGCTACGGCGTGGGCCCGATCCGACTGCGTCTGCTGCGCGGCCGGGGGCTGCTGTGCGAGGTCGCCGACGCCGGCACCACTCTCCCCCGCATGCGCGAGGCCGAGGACACCGACGAGGGCGGCCGCGGCCTCCAACTCGTCAACCAACTCGCCGAACGCTGGGGCAGCCGAAAGTCCGGCCACGGCAAGACGGTCTGGTTCGAACTGCCTTTGCCGGAATAGCCGAAGGCCACAGCCACGACGGAGACCCGGACCACGGGAGGTTCTCGCCGATCGGGGCGTGCGCTCCTCGAGCCGGCGATTCAGGTGTCGTAGACCGTCGAGCGGTGCCCGACGGGGATCACCCACACCACCAGCTCGCCGCTGTCGATCGTGTAGACGACGCGGTAGTCGCCGACGCGCAGGCGGCGGCGCTCCGGCTGCGATACGAGTGCCGTGGTGTTGAAGCCGAGCGGATTGCTCTCCAACTCGGTCAGCTTGACCAGGATGCGCAGCGCCATGTCGCGAGGGATCTTTCGAAGTTCGGCCTGCGCTTCGGGTCGAAAGACGGTGCGGTATTCACTCACTGCGCGCCAGGGTCTCCCTCATGACATCCTCGATCGGGATCCCGGCCGCCGGATTGGCCATGCGCTCGTCGATGACCCGATTGATCTCGCGCTCTTCCCACTCCTGGTACTTCCGAAGCACCTCGATGGACACCACCGCGGCCACCTCTTTGCCGCGGCGCGTGATGACCGTGGGCATGTCGTCGCGATCCGCCCGCTCCACGACCTCGGCCAGGTGCGCGCGCACGTCGCGGATGGACTCTATGGGCATCCGACTCATGGAACCAAGTGTACTTGGTGTCCCATGTGTACACAAGCGCGCATCCCCCGTTGTGCGAGTCGCCGGCCTCGGCGCGCGTCGTCCCGGGCGGGCGGTGGGCCGGTTAGCCTCTGGGGATGGCTCTCACGACTTCCGCCGACGCGCCCCTGCCCGTGGCCGAGATCTCTCGGTTGATCGGGGGGTGGATCGATCGGCTGGGCGATGTGTGGGTCGAGGGGCAGATCACGCAGCTCAGTCGGCGGCCGGGGGCGGGCGTGGTGTTCATGACGCTGCGCGATGCCGAGCAGGATGTGTCGATCTCGGTGACCTGCTATCGGAAGGTCTTCGACGCGGTCGGGGACATCGTGGCCGAGGGTTCGCGGGTGGTCGTGCACGCGAAGGCGGACTGGTACCGGGCGCGTGGGACGTTGTCGTTGCGGGCCGCGGAGATCCGGCCGGTGGGGATCGGCGAGTTGTTGGCCCGGTTGGAGCAGCTCAAGCGGGCGCTGACCGCCGAGGGGCTGTTCGATCCCCGGCACAAGCGGGCGCTGCCGTTCCTGCCGCATCGCGTCGGGCTGGTCTGCGGGCGCGCCTCGGCGGCCGAGCGGGACGTGCTGGAGAACGCCAAGCGGCGTTGGCCCGCCGTACGGTTCGCGGTGCGCAACGTCGCGGTGCAGGGGGTGAGCGCGGTGTCGCAGGTGGTCGAGGCGATCCGTGCTTTGGACGCGGACCCCGACGTCGACCTGATCGTGGTGGCCCGGGGCGGCGGCAGCGTGGAGGACCTGTTGCCGTTCTCCAGCGAGGAGTTGGTACGGGTCGTCTTCGCCTGCACGACGCCGGTGGTGAGCGCGATCGGGCACGAGCCGGACTCGCCCCTGCTGGACCTGGTGGCCGACTATCGGGCGTCCACGCCCACCGACGCCGCGAAGCGGATCGTGCCGGACATCCGCGAGGAGATGCACCGGGTGCACCAGGTGCGCGATCGGGGGCGGCTCGCGCTGCGGGCCCGGCTGGATCGGGAGTACCAGGGGCTGCGGGCCGCCCGTTCGCGTCCGGTGCTGGCCGACCCGCAGCGCATGGTGGACCTGCGCGCGGAGGAGGTGGCCGCCCTCGTGGACCGCTCCCGGCGCACCCTGCGCCACCTCCTGGACCGCGCCGAGAGCGACCTCGCGCACACCCGCGCGCGGGTCGTCGCGCTCTCCCCCGCGGCCACCCTGGAGCGCGGCTACGCGGTGTTGCAGCGGGCGGACGGGCACGCCGTACGGGATCCCGCGGAGGTGGCGGCCGGCGAGCGGCTGACCGCCCGGGTGGCGGCCGGACGCTTCGACGTGGTCGTCCCGAAGGACTGATCGCCCCGAAGGCGCGCCCGTCGGCAAACCCGTCCACAAGCCCGTCACCGGCCCGTCACCGACCCGACCGGCAACCCCACCGGCCACCCACCGGCCACCCACCGAGAGTCCCGCCGTCGACCCGCCCCACCCCGATCGCCACGCCGCACCACGCCGCGCGCCGCGCCTGCCCACAAATCCCCAGCATTGACCCGTTCGTATGACAAGAAGTCATGTCTCACCCGATCGGCGGCGAAAACGGCTTAGTTTGCGCGTGTGTTGCGTCATCTGCTCGCCGCGTCCGCACTGTTGCTCTCCGGCGTCGCCACGTCCTCCGTGGCCGCCGCCGACGACTCGCCCGCGCGGTGGAATCCGTCAGCCGCCGACTCCTACGTCAACTACGTCGCGCCCAGGGACCCGCTGCCGCCGGACGGCCCGCCGGGCGTGTCCCCCGAGGTCCGTGAGCGTGCGCTCGCGGCGGACCGGCGGGCCCGGCAGTACGACCGGAAGTTCGCCGCCGGCAACCCCGCTCCCGCTCGCCGGCTCGCCCGGGCCGAGGCGGCCGCGGCCCGGACCGGGGTCAGCCCACGCGCCCAGGCCGGGGCCGGCACCCGGGACGCCCGGCTGTTGACCATCCTGGTCGAGTTCAACGACCACGCCGACGACGACTTCTCCGGTTTCAGCCGACCGACGAGCGTCGCGGACCCGACCTGCGTGACCGAGCCGCCGGGCACGGTCAAGAACGGTCCGCGGCACAACCTGCTCCCGGACCCGGCGGTCGCCGGCCGGGACAACAACACGCTGTGGGTCCCGGACTTCGACAAGGCCCACTACGACCGCATGCTCTACTCCGAGGAGGGCATCACCGAGCGGGTCCGTCCCGACCTCACCGGCCCGGACGGCCGGCCCGGCGTCAGCCTCGCGGGGCTGACCATGCGCAACATGTACCGGGAGATGTCGCACGGCGCGTACTCGATCGGCGGTGAGGCCGCGGGCTGGGTGAGCGTGCCGCACTCCGAGGCCTGGTACGCCGCCGGCCACTGCGGCGCGATCCGCCAGGACAACAGTGGCAGTCCGCAGAACCCGCGCGGAGTAAGGCAGTTCGTCACCGACGCGGTCGACGAGCTGGCGAAACAGCAGCCGAACCTCCCGTGGGCCGACTACGACCGGGAGGACCCGGGCGACGCCGACGACGACGGCGACACCCAGGAGCCCGACGGCGTGATCGACCACCTCGTGCTCGTGCACGCGGGCAAGGACAAGTCGGCGGGCGGCGGCGCCGAGGGCACCTACGCGATCTGGGCGCACGCGAGCACCGTGCTGCGCGGACACCCCATCCCGGGCACCGACCTCAAGGTGGCGAACTACATCGTCCAGCCCGAGGACTCCGGAGTGGGCGTGTTCGCCCACGAGTTCGGCCACGACCTGGGCCTGCCCGACCTGTACGACAACTTCAGCGGCGGCGAGACCGACGTCGACTTCTGGGACCTGATGTCCTCCGGTTCGCACGCCGGGCCGCTGTTCCAGACCATGCCCGCGCACCTGGGCGCGTGGTCGAAGTACGTGCTGGGCTGGATCGATCCGCCGGTGGTCCCGGTCGGCGGCGAAGCGCGTACCGTCTCGCTCGGCGCCGCCGCCGACCCGGCGCCCGGCACCCTCGCCGCGGTCCGGGTGGACCTGCCCGCCGAACGCGTCCGGATCGGCACCCCGCACAGCGGCGCGAACATGTGGTACTCGGAGCGGGACCAGGAATGGTCCGACGCCCGACTCGTCCGCGACCTCGCGGTGCCCGCCGGCGGGTCCGCGACCTTCTCGATGTGGAACGACTACACCATCGAACAGGACTGGGACTTCGGCTTCGTCGAGGTGTCCACCGACGACGGCGCGAGTTGGACCCAACTCGCCGTGCGCGACGACGCGGGCAACCTGGTCAGCACCCCGCCCGACTATCCCGACCCGAACCGCAACCTCGCCGAGTTGCGCAAGGTCAACGGCCTCACCGGCGACAGCGGCGGGTGGCGGCACGACAACGTCGACCTGACCCCGTACGCGGGCCAGAGCGTCAAGCTGCGGCTGGACCTGAACACCGACGCCGCGTTCATGGAGAAGGGCTGGTTCACCGACGACTTCTCGCTGACCAACGGCGGCACCACGGTGTGGTCCGACGACGTGGAGAGCGGCGACAACGGCTGGACCCCGGTCAAGGGCACCAACACGGTGACCCGCGGGGCCGGCTGGGGCCGGACCTCCGGCGAGGTCGAGCGCGAGCAGTACTACCTGATGGAGTGGCGCGCGCCGGTCGGCTTCGACCAGGGCCTGCGGTACGCGTACACCGCCGAGCACAGCGACGCTCGCGGCGTGCGGGTGCGCCGACTGGCCTACGACGTGCCCGGCATGCTGGTGTGGCTGCGCGACGCCGAGTACCAGAACAACGGCGTGAGATTCAATCTGGGCGCGCCGCCCAGCTACGGCGCCAAGGGCCAGACGCTGCTCGTGGACGCGCATCCGGATCCGCGCCGGTGGACCGGCGAGGCGGGCGAGCACTACCTGGTCAAGAGCAATCCCCGGAAGAACCTGGAGAGTCGGGCGCAGTCCGCGGACGCCGCGTTCGGCTTCCTGCCCACCCCGGCGTTCGGGGCGTGTCACGGCAACGGCGCGTGGTGTCAGGACTTCGCGCCCCGCGAACCGGTCCGCGCGTTCGGCGACGACCGCGGCTGGGCGCCGGGCGTCGAGTACGTCGACGGCGTGCCGGTGGACCGCTTCACCGACGGGTCCACCGTGGTGCCCGCGCGCGGCCCGTACAGCACCCGTGTGGCCGACGCGGACGGCGCGCCCGATCCGGCGCACTACGGCGTGCCGTACAAGGGCTCCGTGCTCGGCACCGGCGATCCCGGCCCCGACCTCGCCTACGGCGCCTCGGCCACGCTGGTCGCGCCGCTGTCGAGGGAGCGTCCGGACCGCGGCGCCGCCGTGCGGGTCACGTCGGCCCGCCCGTGATCCGGCCTTAGGCTGGCGGCATGAGCGAGCAGACCGCACCCGCGCCGGACGAGGCACCGGCCTACGAGCAGGCCCGTGACGAGCTGATCGAGGTCGTGCGCCGCCTGGAGACCGGCGGCATCACCCTGGAGGAGTCGTTGGCCCTGTGGGAGCGCGGCGAGCGACTCGCCGTGGTGTGCGAGCAGTGGCTCGACGGCGCCCGGGCCCGGCTGGACGCGGCGGTCCGGGCGGAGCGCGCGGGCGCCGCGTCGGACGAGGTGGTCGAGGAGGACTGACCCGCTGGCGCCGCGCGCCGCGCACGGCGGAAGGGGCGCTCCCGAATTCGGGAGCGCCCCTTTTGTTGCGACCGCAACGCGGCTACCCGCACGCGAGGTACACGTGCGCGGCGGCGGCTACTTCTGCGCCGGCAGGATCCAGACCACCGCGCCGGAGTTGCCCGGCAGCGGGAGCACCGGCAGCGCGGTCACGCCGTAGCCCTTGTCGAAGCCCGGGTTGCCCGTGCCCAGCTCGGAACCGTGGAACAGCTTGCCGAAGTTGTCCCGGTCCAGCGAACCGTCCGCCTTGGTGACCTTGGTCGAGTACGGCGCCTTCGCCGGCACCACGGTCGAGCCGTAGCGGTCCTTCGGAAGCACCCGACCCTTGTAGAGCTCGGTGCCCGGTGCCCAGCCCACCGTGTCGGTGAACAGCGTCACCGGCGCCTGCGCCGGGAACGACGTGCAGTACGCGGTACCGGGGATGCAGTCCGTGAACGGCGACGTCTTGACGAAGCCGAACGCCGCGTTCGCGGCCTGCGGCCGGGTCGGCAGGTTGGCGAAGACGTTGCGCCGCTCGATGTTCGGCGTGTTCGGGTCGACCTGCGGGAACTGCGCCGCGGCCTCGCCGGTGTAGCGCAGCGGGTCCGGGTGCGAGTCGACGATCAACAGCTCGCCCTTGGGGCCCCACGAGGGCCCGTTGTCGATGTTGAAGTTGACGCCGTTGTTCTGGTACTGGTTGTCGCGCAGCCAGACCAGCATGCCCGGCGCGTTGTACGGCACCCGGTTGGTCTTGCCGTTGACGCCCCCGGTGTACGCGTACTTCAGGCCCTCGTCGAAGCCGGACAGGTTGCGCCACTCGAGCAGGTAGTACTGCTCCCGCTCGAAGGTGCCGCCGGTGCGACCCCAACCCTCGCCCTTGGTGATCGCGTTGGTGCCCTTGACCGCGGTCCAGCCGTTGTCGCCGCTCTCCACGTCGTCGGACCACACCGTGGTGCCGCCGTTGGTCAGCGAGAAGTCGTCGGCGAACCAGCCCTTCTCCATGAACGCGGCGTCGGTGTTCAGGTCCAGCCGCAGCTTGACGCTCTGGCCCGCGTACGGGGTCAGGTCGACGTTGTCGTGCCGCCACCCGCCGCTGTCGCCGGTCAGACCGCTGGTCTTGCGGAACGTGGCCAGGTTCTTGGTCGGGTCCGGGTAGTCCGGCGGCGTGCTGACCAGCTTGCCCGACTCGTCCTTGACCGCGAGCTGCTTCCAGGTGGCACCGTTGTCGGTGGACACCTCGACGAAGCCGAAGTCCCAGTCCTGCTCGATGACGTAGTCGTTCCACATCCAGAACTTCACGTCCGTGCCCGCGGGCACCGCGATGTTCCGCTCGATCCGGATGTCGGACCAAGCCTGGTCCTGGCCGGAGTACCACATGTTCTGGCCGCCGTGCGGCGTACCGACCTTGACCTGCTTGTTCGGCAGGTTCACCCGGATGCCCCGCGAGGTGCCCTTGGGCGTCTTGGCGGCCTGGCCCAGGGTGGCGACCTTGGGTCGGTCACCGACCTTGACCAGGTCGGGGGTCAGCCAACCGAGCGCGTACTTGTCCCAGATGCCCATGTGCGCGGGCTGCGACTGGAACAGCGCACCGGTGTGCGAACCGGCCGACATCAGGTCCCAGAAGTTCAGGTCCGTCTGACCGGCGCTGAAGTTGTCGTACAGGTCGGGCAGGCCCAGGTCGTGGCCGAACTCGTGGGCGAACACGCCCACTCCCGAGTCCTCGGGCTGCACGATGTAGTTCGCGATCTTGATGTTGCTGCCGGGCACCTGGTGACCGAAGAGCACGGTGCTCGCGTGCGCCCAGATGGAGTAGGTGCCCTCGGCACCGCCACCGGCCGACTTGTCCTTGCCCGCGTGCACCAGGACCAGGTGGTCCACCACGCCGTCCGACTCCTGGGTGTTGCCGTCGTGGTCGGCGTCGCCCGGGTCTTCCTTGTCGTAGTCGGCCCACGGGAACGTCGGCTGCTGCTTGGCCAGTTCGTCGACCGCGTCGATGGCGAGCTGCTGCGCGCCGAGCGGGTTGGCCGGGCTGCCGCTGTTGTCCTGCTGCGCGTTGCCGCAGGCACCCGCGCCGTACCAGGCCTCGGAGTGCGGCGCCTTGATCCACGGCGTCGCCTCGCCGGACACCGAGTACTTCCCGGCCGACATCTCCTCGTACATGTTGCGCATGGTCTGGCCCGCGAGGCTGATGCCCGGCTTGCCGTCCGGCCCCGTGAGGTCGGTGCGCATGCGCTCGGTGATGCCCTCCTTGGAGTAGAGCATCTTGTTGTAGTGGGCCTGGTCGAAGTTCGGCACCCACTGCGAGTTGTTGTCGTTCGGGTTCAGCGCCGGGTTCGGGATCCGGTTGTGCAGCGGCCCGTTCTTGACCGTGCCGGGAGGCTCGGTCACACAGGTCGGATCCGAGACGCTGGTCGGTCGCTTGAAACCGGAGAAGTCGTCGTTGGCCTTGTCGTTGAACTCGACCAGGACGGTGAGCAGCTTCGCGGTCTGCTTGGCGTCGACGGGCTTGCCGCTGCGCTCGGCCTTGATCTCGGCCGGGCTCTTGCCGGTACGCCCGGCCTCGGCCTCGAGTTCCTTGATCTGGGCGGCGGCACGGGGGTTGCCGTCGGAGTTCTTGCGGTCGGCCGCGGCGTTCTGCGCCTTCAGCGACGCGGCCTTGGCCGGGTCGCCGGGCAGCGCGCTGGTGTCGATCGCCGCGTCGACGGAGTTGACGTAGTGGTCCTCGGGGCCCGGATTCCACACCGCCTTCGTCGTATCGACGCGCGTAGGCGCGGCCGACGTCGAGGGCGCGGTCGTGGCCGCCAGCCCCGTGATCGCCAGTGCGGAAACGGACAACAGCGCCACACGGCGTTTGACCCGCCGGGCGCCGCTCGGGGGCGTCGGGCCCCTCCCGGGTATCGCTGGACTCAACGTGCTCCCCTTTCCGACCGGGGGGCGACCCCCCGGACGCAAAGCGACGTCGCGCGGGATCTGATCAAGCGCACACGACATCGGGACGGCTCGGAAAGCCCGGCGGACACGCGAGGGCAACCATCGGGTCACGACGATGCCGACTCGTGTTCGACCGGGCTTCCGGACCCTAGGGGCGGGAGTAACGCGCGGGGCAGAGGAGAGCGTGGGGTCTTTACAATCTCTTTACAAGCCGCTGCACATCCTGTTCACCCGGGCGCCCGAGTCGCCCCGATATGGCCGGCGGATCCGCCGGCCATCGGCTTACGGGGCGGCAGTTCGCAGGGATGCGGCGAGAACGGTCAAATCCTCGAAAGTCGCGTTGCCGGTGACCATCGTGGTCACGCCGTCGCGCACACGGACGAGCGAGCGGTACTTGGGGCCGTCGTAGGCCTTCCACTGCTCGCCGGCCACGTCCCGGTTGCCGATCGGCTGCCCGCGCTTGCCCTTGTCCCGGACGAGTTCGTCGGTGAAGCCGTTGGTCTGCTCGACGGCCGCGTACATGTCGTTCGGGTTGATGAAGCCGATGTGCCACGTGGTCTGGTTGCGGTCGTAGCCCGAGTAGTTCACCGACGTCGCGCGCCATCGCTCGCTCAGACCCTGCGGCGCGAGCAACGGATACGGCGAGACCCGGGCCGCCTGGCGGAAGGACTGCTCGTACTGCACCCGCTTCACCGGATCTTCGCCGTTGTGCGGTGCCACCAGGAACAGCGCGCCGACCACGAGGCCGCATGCTCCGAGGGAAAGGACCATGTCCCGGACGGTCTCTCGACCCGACTTTGTCGCCACCCGAACATGGTCGCATTGCGGGCCGGCTCGTTTTGCACGGCCTACCTGCACCGATAACACCGCTCACCGATAACATCGGGGCAATCCCGTTGGAACCAGTCCGGACTCGGGGCCGCGCTATCGCCGTGCCACCCGCACCGATGACGCACGGCTCCCGGGGATCAGGGCACCCCTCGTGGTTACGGACCGGTTCCCCTACAGGAAGGCCCGCCAGATGACGGACCAATCTGTACCCCCGCAGCTCGAGGTCGCGCCGGAAGCCCCGGATCGCAACCTCGCCCTCGAACTCGTCCGGGTCACCGAGGCCGCCGCGATGGCCGCCGGTCGCTGGGTCGGTCGAGGTGACAAGAACGGCGCGGACGGCGCCGCCGTGAAGGCGATGCGCAGCCTGATCCACACCGTGTCGATGAACGGTGTCGTGGTGATCGGCGAGGGCGAGAAGGACGACGCCCCGATGTTGTTCAACGGCGAACGGGTCGGCGACGGCTCCGGGCCCGAGTGCGACGTCGCGGTCGACCCGGTCGACGGCACCACGCTGACCGCCAAGGGCATGAACAACGCGGTCGCGGTGATGGCCGTGTCCGAGCGGGGCAGCATGTACGACCCCTCGGCCGTGTTCTACATGGAGAAGCTGGTCACCGGCCCCGAGGCGGCCGACGTGGTGGACCTGACCGCGCCGATCGCGGAGAACATCCGTCGGGTGGCCAAGGCCAAGCACAGCGCCGTCGAGGACGTCACGGTCTGCATCCTGGACCGGCCCCGCCACGACTCGATGGTCAAGGAGATCCGCGAGGCCGGCGCCCGGATCAAGTTCATCACCGACGGCGACGTGGCCGGCGCGATCATGGCGGCCAAGGACGGCACCGGCGTCGACCTGCTGCTCGGCATCGGCGGTACGCCGGAGGGCATCATCGCCGCGGCCGCGATCAAGTGCATGGGCGGCGTGATCCAGGGTCGCCTGTGGCCCAAGGACGAGGCCGAGCGGGCGAAGGCGATCGACGCGGGGCACGACCTGTCGCGCGTACTGCTGACCGACGACCTGGTCCGCGGCGACAACGTCTTCTTCGTGGCGACCGGCATCACCGACGGCGAACTCCTGCGCGGCGTGCGGTATCGCTCGAGCACGGCGCTCACGTCGTCGCTGGTGATGCGCTCCAAGAGCGGCACGATCCGCCAGATCGACAGCCAGCACCGGCTCGCGAAGCTGCGGGCGTACAGCGCGATCGACTTCGACCACGCGCGTTAAGGCCGTGCGGCCGGGGGTTTGACCCGGCCTCCGACCGAGGTGGCCTCGAACGCCGGCCGGGCTGGATACGGCTCGGTCGGCGTTCGATACGCGACGCGGCCGGCGGTCGGCCCGCGACTCGGCCGGTGTTCGATCGGACGGGCCGTCCCACGAATAGGTGCGGATTTTATACCTGTTTGTGGGGATTCTCCTTGAGCATCGATCGAGGAGGCCCCCGGATGAGCGCGCCGCGCGGTAGGCATGCCGAAACCGCCGAAGGCAACGGCGGCAGCCGGGCGAAGACCGAGGCGGCGCCCCGACTCGGGCTGGTCCTGACCGGGTTGATGCTCGGGCTGCTGGTGGCCGCGCTCGATCAGACCATCGTGTCGACCGCGCTGCCGACCATCGTCGGCGACCTCGGCGGGCTCAACCACCTGTCGTGGGTGGTCACCGCGTACCTGCTCGCGTCGACGGTGAGTACGCCGCTGTGGGGCAAGCTCGGCGACCTGTTCGGGCGCAAGAAGCTCTACCAGGCGTCGATCGTGATCTTCCTGATCGGCTCGGTGCTGTGCGGCATCGCGCAGGGCATGTTCGAGTTGATCGCGTTCCGCGCGATCCAGGGGCTCGGCGGCGGCGGCCTGATGGTGTTGTCCCAGGCGATCATCGGCGACGTGGTGCCGCCCCGCGAGCGCGGGCGCTACCAGGGCCTGTTCGGCGCGGTGTTCGGGGTCACCTCGGTGGCCGGGCCGCTGCTCGGCGGGTTCTTCGTGGACAACCTCAGTTGGCGCTGGGTGTTCTACATCAATGTGCCGATCGGCCTGATCGCGCTGGCCGTGATCGCCGCCGCGCTGCACACCAAGGAGATGCACACCCGGCCGAGCATCGACTACCTCGGCATCACGCTGCTGGCCGGCGGTACCACCTGCCTGGTGCTGCTCAGCACCTTCGGCGGCACCACCTACCCGTGGGTCTCCGCGCAGATCATCGGACTGGGCGTCGCGGCGGTGCTGTTGCTCGCCGGGTTCGTCGCGGTCGAGCGGCGCGCGCGGGAGCCGGTGCTGCCGCTGAAGCTGTTCCGCAACCGGATCTTCTCGGTGACCGCCGGCATCGGCTTCATCGTCGGCTTCGCGATGATGGGCGGGCTGAGCTTCCTGCCGCTGTTCATGCAGGTCGTCAACGGCGCCACGCCGACCGAGTCGGGCCTGCGGCTGCTGCCGATGATGGGCGGCCTGCTGGTCACCTCGATCGTCAGCGGGCAACTGATCAGCCGGACCGGCAGATACAAGATCTACCCGATCGTGGGCACCGCCGTGATGGCGGTCGGCATGTTCCTGATGTCGCGGATGGACGAGTTCACCACCACCGCCGCGTCCTCGCTCTACATGCTGGTCTTCGGCATCGGACTGGGCCTGGTCATGCAGGTCATCGTGCTGGCCGTACAGAACTCGGTGCCCTACTCGGACCTGGGCGTGGCCACCGCCGGCGCGACCTTCTTCCGCTCCATCGGCGGCTCGTTCGGCGCGGCGATCTTCGGCACGATCTTCAACAACCGACTCACGGTGCACCTGCGCGAGGCCGCCGCGCGCGGCGAGGGCATGCCGCCGGGAACCGGCGCCGAGTCGCCGTCCGCGATCAACCCGGCAGACCTGAACAAGCTGCCGCCGGCGTCCAAGACCGGCTTCATCCACGCCTACGCCGAGTCGCTCCAGACGGTGTTCCTGGTCGCCTCGGGCATCGTGCTGATCGCGTTCCTGTTGTCCTTCCTGCTCCGGGAGGTCCCGCTGCGCGAGGCCACCCGCGAGGCCGAGCCCACGCCGCCGATGTCGCCCACCGCGCGCAGTTCGGTGGAGGAGATCGAGCGCGCGATGGCACAGATGGTGCACCGGGAGAACGGCTGGTCGCGCTACGAACGCATGATCCAGCGCTCGGGCGTCGAGTTGTCGGTGCCGTGCGCGTACGGACTCGTGCAGCTCGACCAACTGGGCCCGATCTCGATCCCCGACCTCGCCCACCGGCTGCACGAGGCCCCGGACCGGGTCCGTCGGTACGCCGACGAGCTGACCTTCGCCGGCTACATCGAGCGGCTGGGCGAGGGCACGATGACATTGACCGCCCAGGGCCACGAGGCGCTGGAGGCGCTGGTCGAGGCCCGTCGGCAGATCCTCACCGAGGTGATGGCGGACTGGTCACCGGAACAGTCCGAGGAACTGACCGCGTTGTTGCGCAAGCTGGCGCGACTGACCACCGACACCCCGCACGATCACATCGTCGGCGAGGCCGACCGGCACGCGGACCGACCGACGCGCGGGCCGACGGCGGGTCAGTGATGGGCGCGGCGTCGACGCACGGCGCCGCGCTCGTTCGGGGTCAGGCCGCCCCGGACACCGACCGGGTTGGTCTCGGCCAGCGCGCTCGCGCGGCATTCGAGCAGGACGGAGCAGCGCGCGCAGACGCGCTTGGCGTCCTCCTCGCGGGCGAGACGGGCGACGACGGGTTCACCGGGATATCCGAGAAACAACTGCCGATCCGCGGTCGCGCACGCGCCCGCCACCGGGGGCGTCCAGGTCGCGGTGCGGGCTCCGCGAATTATGTCGATCCGTTCCGTCACGCTGCTCTCCTCGGGTCGGGTGTGTCAGTCGCCTACCCGGGGCGAACCGCCCCATGCGCGCCGGCGCGACAACGCGACGACAAGTAACCACAAGGAAACGTCAAGGACATCCACGGAACGACACGCTCCGCGGCACGCGCTCCCGGGCCGCACACCGACCTGACCGACGACCCGCCGCCGCGATCCCGGGCAGCGATAATCGCGGCATGATCTTCGGCATCCTGGGACCCGTTGAGGTTCGACTCCCCGACGGGAGCCCGATCGCCGCCGGCGGACCGGGAGCGCGGGCGCTGCTCGCGCTGTTGCTCCTGGACGCGGGGCACATCGTGCCCACCGAACGACTGATCGACGGGCTCTACGGCGAGGACCCGCCCGCGGGCGCCGCGAACGCGTTGCAGTCGCACGTCTCCCGCCTGCGGCGCGGGCTGCGGGCCCACGGCGGCAGCGGCGAACTCGTCGAGTTCCACGCGACCGGCTATCGCGTCGCGGTGGATCCGGAGGCGGTGGACGCGCATCGCTTCGAACGACTGGTGCGGGCCGGGCGGGCGGCGCTGGCGGCGGGTGAGCACGCGTCCGCCGCCGCGCTGCTGGGCGAGGCGATCGGGCTGTGGCGGGGGCCGGCGCTGGCGGACGTGCCGTTCGCCGGGGCGCGGGCCACCCGCCTGGAGGAGCTTCGGGTGGCCGCGACCGAGGATCACCTCGAGGCCGAGATCGCGATCGGCGCACTGCGCGGGGTGGTCCCGGAGTTGCACGTGCTGGTCGAGGCGCATCCGCTGCGGGAGCGTCCGCGCGGGCTGCTGATGCGCGCGCTGCACGGCACCGGCCGCCAGGCCGAGGCGCTGGAGGTGTACGAGGACCTGCGTCGGGTGCTCGCGGACGAACTCGGCGCCGACCCCTCCCCCGAGCTGGCCGCCGTACACGTCGCCGTGCTGCGCGGCGAGATTCCGGCCCCGCGCGGCCCCGGTGCGCCGAGCGCGCCCCCACAGGCACCGGAACCGGACCTGCCCGGACCGGTGTTCACCCCGCCGCCGGGCCGGCTGACCGGCTTCGTCGGCCGGGAGGCGGAACTCGCCCGGCTGACCGGGTCGGGAACCGCGGCGCGGCTGCTCACCCTGACCGGGCCCGGCGGCGCGGGCAAGACCCGACTGGCGATCGAGGCCGCCGCCCGCACGGCGGACGACGTGTGCTTCGTGGATCTGACCCGGGCCGCCGACGACGCGGCACTGGTGCACGTGGTGGCGAGCGCGCTGGGCATCCGCGAGGCCGGCGGCGTGACCGCGTCGGCCGCCGAGGGCGATCCCGGCGCGCGGATCGTCTCGGTACTCGCCGGCCACCGGCTGCTGCTGATCCTGGACAACTGCGAGCACGTCGTGGGCGCCGCGGCCGAACTCGCCCACCGGGTGCTCGACGAGTGTCCCGACGTGCGGATCCTGGCCACCGGACGGGAACCGTTGGGCATCACCGGCGAGGTGTTGTGCCCGGTACCGGAGTTGGCGCTGCCCGACCCGGACGCCGATCTGGACGCGCTGCGCGCCGCCCCGGCGATCGAACTGTTCGCCGCCCGGGCCGCCGCCGTACGGCCCGGTTTCGCGGTCACCGCGGAGACCGCGCCCGAGGTCGCGCGGATCTGCGCCGCGCTGGACGGCCTGCCGCTCGCCATCGAACTCGCCGCGGCCCGCCTGCGCACCCTCCCGCTGACCGAGGTCGCCGCGCGCCTGGACGACCGGTTCCGGCTGCTCTCGCGCGGCAGCCGTACGGCCGCGCCCAGGCATCGCACGCTGCACGCGGTGGTCGAGTGGAGCTGGGATCTGCTCGATCCGGACGAGCGCGCGCTGGCCCGCCGGTTCACCGTGTTCACCGGCGGCGCCACCCTGGCCGCGGTCGCCGCGGTGTGCGGCGGGTCCGAGGACGAGGCGGACGACCTGCTGGCCGGACTCACCGAGAAGTCGCTGGTCACCCTCGCGGACGGGGACGGCGGCCGATTCCGGATGTTGGAGACGATCCGCGCGTTCGGCGCCGCGCGGCTGGCCGAGGCGGGCGAGGAGGAGCGGATCCGGCGTGCGCACGCGGACTACTTCCTGGCGCTGGCCGGCGAGGCCGACGCGGGGCTGCGCGGACCCGGTCAGCTCGCGCTGCTGCGCCGGCTGACCGCCGAACACGCCAACACCGACGCGGCGTTGCGCTGGGCGATCCGCACCGACCTGCGGCTCGCGCTGCGGCTGCACGCGGCGCTCTCGTGGTCGTGGTGGCTGGGCGGCCGGCGCGGCGCGAGTTCGGCGCGGTCCACCGAGCTGTTCGAGGCGTTGACGGCGCGCCTGCGGGGCGGGGCGGCGGACCTGGCGGTCGCGGTGGGCCTGCGGGCGCCCGACGGGTCCGGGATCGAGCGGGCGACCGCCTCGGGCGTCGGTTCGGGGTCCGACCCGGGCGTCGGCCCAGGGTTCGACCCGGGCGTCGGCCCAGGGTTCGACCCGGGCATCGGTTCGGGTCTCGCCGGGGAACCGGCCGTCGCGGCCGACCTCGACGAGGAGTACCTCCTGTGTGTGCTGAACGCGGCGGCGGCCCCCGCGGCCGGCAACGGCGCGGTGGTCGAGGCGGCGCTGGACCGGGCCGCCGCGATCATGTCCGGGATCCGCCGCCCGCTGCGCCATCCCGCGCTGATGGTGCAGTGGGCCCTGGTCGGCGGTCCGGATCGGGCCGATCCGGACGCACACGCGGCGCAGGCCGCCGACAGCCCGTGGGCGAAGGCGGTCGGGCTGCTGGGCACCGGCTATTCCGCGCTGTTCGTCGGGAACACCGAGGCGGCGGGCGAACCGCTGACCGAGGCGGCCGACCTGTTCCGCGCGCTGGGCGACCGATGGGGACTGGCCAACGTGCTCGAACCGCTGGCCCAGCTCGCCGACTGGCACGGTGATCCGGCCGGCGCCGCGGCACTGATCGACGAGGCCGTCGAACTGGCCGCCGACCTGGGTTCGACCGAGGACCTGGTGGACTTCCTCAACTGTCGGGCCGACCTGGACCTGCGCGCCGGCCGACTCGAGCCGGCCCGGCGGGAGTACGCCCGGGCCGAGGAACTCGCCCGCCGCGCCGGGGCACCCGTGAAGGTCCGGGTGGCGCTGCGCGGTCAGGGCGACGTGGCCCGGCTGACCGGGGACCCGGCGGCGGCGACCCGGCTGTACCGGCAGGCCCTGTACGGCGATGCCCAGGCACCTGCGTGGTACCTGGAGACGCGGTCGCGCGCGTTGGGCGGCCTGGGTCGGATCGCCGCGGCGGAGGGCGACACGGCGACCGCGCGCGAGCGTCAGGTCGCGGCTCTGGAGGCCGCGCTCACCCCGTCGTTCACCGCGGCGGCGGCTGCGGCGGCGGTGCTCGGGCTGGCCGAGACGGCGGCACTGGTCGGGGACGGCGCGCGGGCCGGCCTGCTGCTGGGCGCGGCGAGCGTGCTGCGCGGCGGGAACCGGGTGGATGTCGACGCGTCCGCCACCGAGGCGGCGATCCGGGCGGCGGTGACCGATCCGGGGTTCGCGGACGCCCGTGCCCGTGGCGCCGCGCTCGACCGGGACGAGGCGGTGGCGGCGGTTCGCGCGCACGGTTGACGCCGCCGAACGGCGAAGCGGGGACGGTCGCCCGCGCGACCGTCCCCGCCGTACGTCCCCCGCCCCGGCCGCGCCGGGACCCCACCGCGTCCGTCCCGACCGCGCGCGCCCGCTCAGCCGGCGATCGCCTCCATCGCCCGGCCGCGCATCGTGCGGCGCGCCGTACCGACCGCGGCCGACACCGTGACCGCCCCCGCGACCAGTGCGAACACGGGCCAGATCCAGGGCGCGACGGTCGGCAGCAGGGTGTCGGTCCGGGCGTAGTTGAACGGCACGATGGTGGCCAGACCGGCCAGGATGCCCAGGCCGACGCCGGCCACGGTCAGCACCGCGCCCTCGACCGCGACGACGGCCAGCAGTTGGCGCCGGTCCGCACCGGCGAGCCGGGCCTGGCCGAACTCGCGGCGGCGGTGCTTCACGGTCGCGACCAGCGCGTTGATCAGCAGGATGCAGGCGAAGAGCACGATCATGCCGACCACGACGAAGTTGAGCGTCTCGATGTTGCGCTGTTCGTTGGTCTTGGCCAGTCCCTCGGTCGCCAGCGCGGCGTTGTCGATGTCGACCAGGGCGAACGTCCCCGTACCGATCCCGACGAACAGGATGATCGGCGCCAGCGCGCCGGCGAACTGCGTGCCGCGTCGCCGCAGGTTGGTGACCACCAGGTGGCCCACCACACCCCGGCGCTCCAGCGGTCCGGCGATCAGCGCGGTGATCCGCCGGATCAGCCAGGGTGCGAACAGCGCGAGGGCGATCGAGGCGAAGATCGAGGCCGAACCGGCGCTCTGCATCGCGTCGCTGCCCTTGCCGTGCATCACCGTCACGGTGGTCAGCGCGAGCGACACCGACACCACGAGGGCCAGCGTGCCGGTGACGATCCGGGCCCGGCCCATCCGCCCGTCGTCGACCCGGGCGTCGGTGGTCGCCGCGGCGACCCGCACCCGGGTGGCCCGTCGGGTGGTCAACAGCGCGGCGAACACCGAGGCCACCACGGTGATCCCGTATCCCATGCCCAGCGCCGTGCCGCCGAAGGCGTAGTCCACGCCGCCCGCGACCTGGTCGGTGTCGCGCAGCAGGGACAACAACGTGCCGCCGCCGAGCGCGCCGACCGGTGCCGCCAGCGTCGCGGCCAGGACCGCGAGCACGAGCGTCTCGCCGACGATCATCCGGCCGATCTGCGCGGGGGTGGCGCCGACGCTCTTGAGCAGCGCGGTCTCCGCGGCCCGTTGCCGGACCGCCATGGTCAGCGTCGAGGTGACCGCGAACACCACGAGCAGCAGCCCCCAGCCGCCGACGATGGTGCCCATGTTGGACAACGTCTCCTCGCTCGCGGCGTCGACACCCGGTCCGCGCGCGGTATCCAGCATCGAGGCGAAGCTCATCAGGATCGCCGCGCCGAGGAACATCGCGAGGAAGCTCGCGGCGAAGGCGCCGGAGCGTTGGCGCAACGAGCGCCAGGCGAGCTGAAACATGATCGGGGACCTTTCGGAACGGTCGACGCGCGGCGCGCCCGGGAGAAACAGGACGGCGGAACGGGACGGCGAGGCAGGAAAGACGGGATCGGACGGGCGGGACACGACGGGCGGGGCGGGCCGGAGCCTCAGCCCGCGGCCCGGTCCGCCAGTCGGGTCATCCGCGCGGCCACCGCGTCGGCGGTGGGCTGCGGCAGTCGGCCGACGATCCGCCCGTCGGCCAGGAACAGCACCGAGTCCGCGTAGGCGGCGGCCACCGGGTCGTGGGTGACCATCACGAGCGTTTGTCCGTGCCCGGTCACCGCCTCCTGGAGCAGCCCGAGCACGTCCCGCGCGCTGCGGGTGTCCAGCGATCCGGTCGGCTCGTCCGCGAACACCACCTTGGGCCGGGTCACCAGGGCCCGGGCGATCGCCACCCGCTGCTGCTGGCCGCCGGAGAGCTGCGCGGGCAGGTGGTGCAATCGCCCGCCCAGGCCGATCCGGGTCAGTACCGCGATCGCCGCGGCCCGGTCCACCCGCCGCCCGGCCAGTCTCAGCGGCAGCACGGTGTTCTCCAGCACGGTCAGCGTGGGCAGCAGGTTGAACTGCTGGAAGACGAAGCCGATCCGCTCGCGCCGGAACTTCGTCAGCGCGGCCTCGCCGCCCCGGGCGAGCGGCTCGCCGTCCACGTGCACCGTGCCGGTGTCCGGCAGGTCCAGGCCCGCGGCGCACTGGAGCAGCGTGCTCTTGCCGGAGCCGGACGGGCCCATCACCGCGGTGAAGGTGCCGGCCGGCAGTGCGAGACAGACCCCGTCGAGCGCGGTCACCAGGTTGTCCCCGGTGCCGTAGGTCTTGCGAACGTCGGTCAGGCGCAGGGCCGTTCGGGACGGGTCGGCGGCGCTGTCGAGGTGGCCGGCGGTGTCCGCGGGTACGTGTGTCGTCGTCATGTCCACGACTGTGGCCGGGCCCGCCGGCAGCCCGAGCACCGTGCGCTGACCGTGCGGCACCGGCCGCCGGCAGCCGCGCCGGGTCGCGCCGGGCGGTCCGGCTCGCCGCCGCGCTCCGCGGCGCGTCCGGCACCGCGTGAGCGCGCTGCGGATCGGCCCGGGGACGAGCGCCCCCGGGCCGATCGGCTCACCCGCGCTTGTTGATCTGGAAGGTCGGCGTGGTGACGTCGGCGAAGAAGTCCTGGCCCTTGTCGTCGACCACGATGAAGGCCGGGAAGTCCTCGACCTCGATCTTCCAGACCGCCTCCATGCCCAGTTCCGGGTACTCCAGCACCTCGACCTTCTTGATGCAGTCCTGCGCCAGCCGCGCCGCCGGGCCGCCGATCGAGCCGAGGTAGAAGCCGCCGTGCGTCTTGCACGCGTCGGTGACCTGCTTGCTGCGGTTGCCCTTGGCCAGCATCACGAACGAGCCGCCCGCCGCCTGGAACTGCTCGACGTAGGAGTCCATCCGGCCTGCCGTGGTCGGGCCGAACGAGCCCGACGCGTAGCCCTCGGGGGTCTTGGCCGGGCCCGCGTAGTACACCGCGTGGTCGCGCAGGTACTGCGGCATCGGCTGACCCGCGTCGAGCAGTTCCTTGATCTTCGCGTGCGCGATGTCGCGCGCGACGACGACCGGGCCGGTCAGCGACAGCCGGGTCTTGACCGGGTACTTGGACAGCTCGGCGCGGATCTCGCTCATCGGCCGGTTGAGGTCGATCTGCACGACGGTGTCGTCCAGGTCCTCGTGCGTGGTGTCCGGGAGGTACTTGGCCGGGTCGGTCTCCAGCTCCTCCAGGAACACGCCCTCGGCGGTGATCTTGGCCAGCGCCTGACGGTCGGCCGAGCAGGACACCGCGATCGCCACCGGGCAGGACGCGCCGTGCCGGGGCAGCCGGATCACCCGCACGTCGTGGCAGAAGTACTTGCCGCCGAACTGCGCGCCGATGCCCATCTGCTGGGTCAGCTTCAACACCTCGGCCTCGAACTCGACGTCGCGGAAGCCGTGGCCCAGCGCCGAGCCCTGGCCGGGCAGCGTGTCGAGGTAGCGGGTGGAGGCGTACTTCGCGGTCTTGAGCGCGTGCTCGGCGCTGGTGCCGCCGACCACGATCGCCAGGTGGTACGGCGGGCAGGCCGCGGTGCCCAGCGAGCGGATCTTCTCGTCCAGGAAGCGCAGCATGCTCTGCGGGTTCAGGACGGCCTTGGTCTCCTGGTACAGGTACGACTTGTTGGCGCTGCCGCCGCCCTTGGCCATGAACAGGAACTTGTACGCCTCGCCGGGCGTCGCGTACAGCTCGATCTGGGCGGGCAGGTTGTTGCCGGTGTTCTTCTCGTCCCACATGGTCAGCGGGGCCATCTGCGAGTAGCGCAGGTTCAGCTCGGTGTACGCGTTGGAGATGCCGCGGGACAGGTGCTCCTCGTCCCGCCCGTCGGTGAGCACGTGCTGGCCGCGCTTGCCCATCACGATCGCGGTGCCGGTGTCCTGACACATCGGCAGCACGCCGCCGGCCGCGATGTTGGCGTTCTTGAGCAGGTCGAGCGCGACGAAGCGGTCGTTGGCCGACGCCTCGGGGTCCTCCAGGATCCGCGCGACCTGGGCCAGGTGCCCGGGCCGCAGCAGGTGCGAGATGTCCCGCATCGCGGTCCGGGCGAGCAGCGTCATCGCCTCGGGGTCGACATTGAGGAACCGGCGCCCACCCGCCTCGAACGTGGACACGCCATCGGCGGTCAGCAGCCGGTACGGCGTGGTGTCCTGCCCCAGCGGCAGCAGATCCGTGTAGGCGCTGAAGGTGTTCTCAGGGGCGGGCATCGTGATCCTCACTCATGCGGTGCTCATCCGGTACGGGGCCTCGTCCAGGGTAGAGCGGCCCCGAACCGGTCACGGCTTCGAGGTCGCCGGCAGCGGGAATCGCGCGGCCGGCTCCCGGACCGGGCCGGTTTCGGGCTCCGTGCCGCCGCGTTCGGCACGCATGCCCAGGACCACGCCCACGCCGACCAGCAGCGCACCGCCGAACTGTGCCCAGGTGGGCGCGCCGGTGCCCAGGGCCAGGCCGGACAGCGCCGCCGTCACCGGCACCAGGCCCATGAACAGCCCGGCCCGCTCCGGCTCGATCCGGGCCAGTGCCGAGTACCACAGCAGGAACGCGCCGGCGGTGAGCGGCAGCGCGAGGTAGAGCAGCGCGGCGAGCTCGGTCCCCGACGGCATCCGGATCAGCTCGCTCCCGTCGGTGAACATCCCGACCACGAGCATCTGCGGAATCGCCATCGCGGTCGCGTAGGCGGCGATTCGCCAGGCCCCCAGCCGGGGCAGCAGCGGCACCGCGATCAGCGTGAAGCCCATCTCGCACAGCGCCACCCCGCAGGCGAAGACCAGGCCCGCCGCCGTCCCGCCGCCGAACCCCTGCACCACCGCCGCCCCCGCGACCACCACGATCGAGGCGACCAGCACCGACCGGCTCGGCCGCCGCCCGCCCGACAGCGGCGCGGCCAGTACCAGCAGCAGTGGTGTGGCGCCCAGGATGCTGCCCACCGTGGCCGGATCCGCCCGGTCCAGCGCGGCGAACAGGAACAGGTTGAACAGGGTCTGCCCGCACAACGAGAGCAGCCCCAGCCGGACCAGCTCACGCCGGGTCGGGCGCAACAGCGGGATCCGGCGCAGCCGCAGCACCGCGAACAGCACGAGCGCGGCCACCGCGTAGCGGAGCATCTGACCGCCGGTCACGGGATAGTCCGCCAACACGGCGGAGACCCCGGCGGCGGCCCCGATCAAGCCCTGTGCGGAGGCCGCGCAGACCAGGCCGATCGAGCGGGGGGACATCGCGGATGACTTCATGTGACGTAACGTTAGGAAGCGGGTGGATTCCCCGGCAGAGCCACTTCCGGGTCGAGAAACCGGACCAATTCCGGATCGCCGACGGACCAACCGGAGCCGGCCCCGACGTCCGACCCGCCCCGGACATTCCGCGAGACTGCCGAACCGAACCGAACCGAACCGAACCGAACCGAACCGAACCGAACCGACCGAACCGAGCCGAGCCGACCGAACCGACCGAACCGAGCCGGAACCGAACCTCGCCGACACGATCCGACCCGGCGAACCCCGAGGGGCAGGTATCCCCAGTGCGCGAACTCCTCGTCCACCTCGACCGATCGGCCGGCCGGCTCGGCGCCCAGGTGCAGACGGGCCTGCGCACCGCGATCCGCTCGGGTCGACTTCCGGCCGGCTTCCGGATGCCGTCCACCCGGGCGCTGGCGGAGAGCCTGGGCGTCTCCCGGGGCATGGTGGTCGAGGCGTACGAGCAACTGGTCGCCGAGGGCTATCTGACCTCGCGGCACGGGTCGGGCACCCGGGTCACCTCGGCGTGCACGGCGCCGCAACCGGCGGACGCGGGCGACGCGGGCCCGGCGATCCCGATCACCCACGATCTCAAGCCCGGCGTCCCCGACCTGTCCGCGTTTCCGCGCGCGGCGTGGTCGGCCGCGACCCGGCACGTGCTGCACACCGCCCCGCACACCGCGTTCGACTACCCCGGCCCGTCCGGCGCGGGCGAGTTGCGCGCCGCGTTGGCCGACTACCTGGGTCGGGTACGCGCCGCGCAGGCCCGGCCCGAGCACATCGTGGTGGTCAACGGCGTGGCCCAGGGCCTGTCCCTGGTCTCCCAGGCACTGCGCCGGCTCGGCCGGGACGTGCTCGCGGTGGAGGACCCCTCCAGCGACCGCCAGCGCGGCATCTTCACCACCCACGGCCTGACCGTCGCGTACGCGCGCACCGACGCCGAGGGCATCGACGTCGAGGCGCTGGCCCGCACCGGTGCCCGCGCGGTGCTGGTCACCCCGGCCCACCAGTACCCCACCGGCGTGGTGTTGTCCCCGCGCCGGCGCGCGGCCCTGGTCGCGTGGGCCCGCGCGCACGACGGGCTGATCGTGGAGGACGACTACGACGCCGAGTTCCGCTACGACCGCGACCCGGTCGGTTGCCTCCAGGGGCTGGCCCCGGACCGGGTGGTGCACCTGGGCTCGACCAGCAAGGCGCTCGCGCCGGGCATGCGACTGGGCTGGGCGGTGCTGCCGGCCCCGCTGATCGAGTGGATCCACGACCTCAAGACCAACGCCGACCTCGGCTCGGCCATGCTGCCCCAGTTGACCCTGGTCCGGATGCTGGCCACCGGTGCCTACGAGCGCCACCTGCGGGCGATGCGCGCGCACTACCGGATCCGGCGCGACGCGGTGGCCGAGGCCGTCGCCGAGCACCTGCCGGCCGCGCGAGTGCACGGCATCTCCGCCGGCATCCACCTGTGCGTCGAACTCCCGCCCGGATCGGACGAGTCGGCCACCGTGCGCCGGGCCCGCGAGCACGGTGTGCGGGTGGAACCGATGGCCGATCTGCGCGCGTTCGCGCCCGGCCCGCCCGCCGTGATCATCGGTTACGCCGGGCTCTCCCCCGACCGCCTGCGCGAAGCGGTCCGGCTGCTCGCCCGCTCCGTACTCCCGGCGAATGCACCCCCGGGCTAGATTTACCTCGTGGACAACAGCCCAGAGCGTCGCGCCCAGCCGCCCACCCCCGAGCTGCGGGCCTCCGACGCCGACCGCGACCGCTACGTGAACGTACTGCGGGACGCGCTCGCGGAAGGCCGCTTGACCGCCGACGAACACGCCGAGCGGGTGGACGCGGCGCTGGCCGCGAAGACGCTGCGCCAGCTCGAACCGCTGATCGCCGATCTCCCGGCACCGGCCCCGGTCGGCTACGAGCCCGCGGCGGCCAACTCGGTGCCGCCGCGCCCGGCCCGCTCGAACATGTTCGCGTTCTGGAGCAGTTCCACCCGCAAGGGCCGCTGGCGCGCGGGGGCGAAGCTGAACGCGGTCGCGGTGATGGGCGGTGTGGACATCGACCTCACCGACGCGGTGTTCGACGAACCCGAGTTGGTGATCAACGTCTTCACGCTCTGGGGTGGCATCGACATCCGGATCCCGGAGGGCGTCACGGTCCGCGACCACGGATTCGGCTTCATGGGCGGCTTCGAGGTGCACGAGCAGTACACCGACGACCCGCGCGCTCCGGTCGTGGTGATCAAGGGCATGGCGATCATGGGTGGCGTGGTGGTCAAGGCGAAGCGCCGCAAGGAGCAGCGCGCTCGCGAGCGCGACGGCGAACCCCGGCGCGAGATCGACCGCTTCCGCAAGGACACCGACTGACCCGCGACGTGCCGCGGCCCCCGCCCGCGTTCCGGGCGGAGGCCGCGTGCTCGATCCGGCGATCCCTCGATCTCGCGATGCCGCGATGCCGCGATGCCGCAAAAGCAGCGATCAGTAGGCGTCGTACGGGATCACCGTGTACGGCAGCGGCACCGAGGCGCCCGCCGTCCAGCGCTGCGCGGCCGAGGTGCCGACCGGCTGCTGGGTGATCGCGCCGTTGCCCGCCGGCGCGGTCGCGGCCAGACCGGAGACCCGGCTGACCAGTCGGCCGTCCGCGTCCACATCGAAGCGCAGGTTGTTCAGGTACACGCCCTGGGCCTCGTTGCAGCGCCAGATGCCCACCCCCGCGCCCGCCGCCGTGGCCCCACGGTTGTCCAGGCAGAACGCCGGGTCCTTGAGGCTGTGCACCTGACCCGTGGCGGGGTTGCGCCACCACTTCTGGTTGTCGTTGCCGGTGCAGTCCCAGGCCAGCACGGCCCGGCCGGCGGTCATCGTGCCGCCGTCCACGTCCAGGCACTTGGCGGTGCCCCCGGCCTTGAGTTCGGCGAAGCGCACCGACTGCGCGGGCTCCTTCACCCAGCGCTGCCCCGCCGATCCGTCGCATCCGGCCAGCACGAGCGCGGCGCCCAGGGTCGCTTCCGCCGCCGATGCCGCCGCGACGCACAACGACGGGGTGTCCGCGGGTCGCAGCGTGCCCGCGACCTCGACGAAGCGCTGGTTGCCGCCGCCGTTGCAGTTCCACAACACCAGCGCGGTGCCGGAGGTTCGGCCGCCACCGAGCGGATCCACACACCGGTCCTGGCTGAGCTCGGTGTGCAGCGACTGGTTCGCGGCGTCGTACCGGAAGCCCTGGTTGCGTCCGCCGTGGCAGGGCCACAGATTCACCGGGGTGTAATTGCGCGACGAGAAGCCGTACGTGTCGGCGCACAATCCGGTGCCCTCGTTGCGCAACTGCCGGAAGTCGGCACTGAGCACGCCCTGGTACAGCGTGACCGCTCCCGTGCTTGCCGAGTCCGCGCAGCTCGCCTGGTTCCACCCGGAGTTGTAGAGCTGGGTGAGGCAGGACGCGAAGGCCAGGTGGCCCCGGTCGTTGGGGTGGAAGCTCTGCCGGGTGGTGTTCTCGTCGAAGATGTCCGGGCCGGCGAACCACAGCCCGCGAGCCCAGGTGTTGTCGGTGCAGACCTCGTGGCCGTGGAACAGCCGCGAGTTGTCCAGGTAGGTCACGCCGGTGTTCGCCGCGGCCTGCCGCTCGGCCCGCTCGAAGATCGGCACCGCCTCGTTCCGCCCCCACGCCGCGTCGCGCAGGTAGCCCACACAACCGCCGCGGTACCAGCCCGGGAAGTCGGGGTTGTCCTCGACGTCCGGGGCGATCGGCGAGGGATAGCCCATCAGCACCAGCTTGTAGTCGCCGCTCTGGTAGCCGGCGTCCGCCATGGTGGTCTTCAGATCGCGGACGGTCTGCTCGACCTTGGGCCGCATCGCGTCCGCCCGCGCCTGCCAGCCGGGCTGGTAGGTGCCGTAGCACTCGCCCTGGAAGAACACCCGCCTGGTCACGCAGTCGGTCATGGTCGGGCCGAACTGGATGTCGTCGTTGGCGCCGGCCACCAGCAGGATCAGCCGTACGCGCGTGTTGCGCGCCTTGATCGCCAGGCTGTCCGACTGCACGAGTTCGTCGGCGTACTGCTTGGTGCCGCCGATCCGGATGTTGACCGTGGACGCTCCCGAACACGCGACGTTGTACGTCACGTCGGCCGGGATCCCGGTCCGGTGGATGGCCGCGTCCGGCGACCGATGGCACCAGTTGTCCGGACCGTCGGTGCCGGGTTCGTACACGCCGATACCCTCGCCGGCGATCTCGCTGTCGCCGAGCGAGATCAGCGAGGTCTTGCGCTCGGCCAACGGCTTGATCCCGGGGCTCCCGTACAGCGCCTGGGCCTCGGCCTGCCGGATCGCCTCCAGTTGGGGGGACAACGCGGCGGCCACCGGGGCCGCCGGCGCCGCGCCGGCCGATCCGCCCGCCGTCAGGCCGCCGGTGAGACCCATCAGGGTCGCCATCAGCGCCACCGGTAGGACCTTGTCGCGCACACGCTCGAATGTGGACATGCACCCTCGCCTTCGTGGCATGGAAGGAACACGCACGAGCCACCCAAAGGGGACTTGGGCTCTGTGGAGCGAGAGCAAGCTACCGGTGGGTAGAGGGGAAATGAAGGCATGTAGGTGACAAACCCGCCCGTGCCGGCGGGCCGCCGGCGCGGGTCCGGGCCGGTCGAACCGGTTGCCCTATCGTGGAGGAACGGCGGGACCGGCCGTTCGCACGCACTTCACAGGTGGTTCCCATCAGCACTCGTACGCCGACGTTGTCGCAGCTCAGGGCCTTCTCCGCGGTCGCCGACTACCTGCACTTCCGGGACGCCGCCGCCGCGGTGGGCACCAGTCAGCCCGCGCTCTCGGGCGCGATCGCCGCGCTGGAGGAGGCGCTGGGCACCCAACTGGTGGAGCGCACCACGCGCCGCGTCCTGCTCACGCCGGCCGGCGAGCGGGTCGCGCGGCACACCCGGCGGGTGCTGGACGCGCTCGCCGACCTGGTCGACGAGGCGGAGTCCGCCCGACGCCCGTTCACCGGGCCGCTGCACCTGGGCGTGATCCCCACGGTCGCGCCGTACGTACTGCCGGCGCTGCTGCGGCTGGTCCGCGAGGAGTATCCGGACCTGCGGTTGTACGTGCACGAGGAGCAGACCGGTTCGCTCCTGGACGGCCTCACCAGCGGTCGGCTCGACCTGCTGCTGCTCGCGCTGCCCTCGGGCATCTCGGGCGTCGAGGAGATCCCGCTCTACGAGGAGGACTTCACCCTGATCGTGCCCGAGGGGCACGAGTTGGCGAACCGCGCGGACGTGCCGCGGGCCGCGCTGCGCGGGCTGGACGTGCTGCTGTTGGACGAGGGCCACTGCCTGCGCGACCAGGCGCTGGACGTGTGCCGCGAGGTGGGCGCGGGCGAGGCGGGCGCGACCCGCGCGGCGAGCCTGCCCACCCTGGTGCAGTTGGTCGCGGGCGGCCTGGGCGTCACCCTGCTGCCGCAGACCGCGATCGACGTGGAGACCCGGCCGGGCTCACAGCTCGCCGTCTCCCGGTTCGCCGCGCCGGCCCCGTACCGCACCATCGGCCTGGTGATGCGCTCCAGCACGGGACGGGGCGAGGAGTTCGCCGACCTGGCGATCGCACTGCGCCGCGCGGTCGGCGGGTTGCCGGTGCGCGTGGTGGCGGGGTAGACGATCAGCGCGCGGGTGGGTGCGCTCCGGCGGTGGTGCGGGACGAGGAGTCCGCGCGACCGTGGGTCCCGGCCGCCTGTCGCGTCACGGTTCGGTCGTCAGCCGCTCACCTGGATCAGCGCATGTGTGCCGCTGGTGCGCCAGGCCTGCCCGCTCGCTTCCAAGGCGGTCGACGTGGCGGTGTCGAGGCCGACCACCACGTCCGACTTGAGGGTGCGCAGGGCGGCCGTGGGGCCGGGGAAGTGGGCGACCCGCTCGGCGAACGGCGTGGTGGCCGGCCAGAGCCGGTCGCCCACGAGGCGGCGGTAGTTGAGGTCGCCCTTGAGGATGGTGACGGTGGCCTTCGCAAGGTCCCGGCGCAGGTCGTCGGGCATCGCGTCATACGGGAGAGGCGCGCAGAAGAACGCGTGGGCGCCCACCGCGAGTCGACCGGTGCCCAGCGCCGACCACAGGCGGCTGCCGATCTCGCGGGCGCGGCCGGGTGCGGTCCGCAGGCGGTCCAGCGCGGCCAGGAAGTCGGCGGTGGTGGCGTCGGAGACGAAGTACGGATGCGGCTTGAGGTGGAGCACGGCCTCGGCGGCCCGCCCCGTGTGCAACAGGTGGTCGAGCAGCACCAGGTCCGGAATCAACTCGCGGCCGGCGTTGTCCGCGATCAGGTGCACCTCGGCCGCGCCGCCGATCGGGAGCAGGGACCACAGCCGGCCGCCGTCGTCGGCGATCAGGGGCGACCGGGCGCGGTCGTCGGCCGAGGAGGAGATGCGAAAGCCCAGGTCGGCCCGGTTCCCCCACAACGCGCCGTGCAGGAGCGCGTCGCCCGACTCCGCGCCGGGGCCGTCGAGCGCGGCCAACTCCTCGTCCACCACCTCGCCGCGCAACTCGTCGCGCTTGAACGGCGCGAACGGGTCGACCCCGCGCCACGGCCCGTCCTCGAAGTAGCCCGTCGCCGCGAGCAGTCGGCGATAGAAGTAGCTCTCCGCCCACAGGAACGGCACGTCGAACCACGAGCGGCCCAGGTGGGCGGCATCCCACATGCCACCGTCGTGCGCTTCGGGCCCCAGCGGCGTGATCACCCCGTCGGTGATCTCGTCGAGCAGCGCGTCCAGCGCCCGCCCCCGCTCCGGCGGCCAGGGGAACGCCTCCCGCACCCGCGCGATCAGCGCCGGATGCCGCTCCGCGAGCACCGACCGCGCGAACGATCCCGGCTCGCGGCCCGTGATCACCGGAGTCGAAGCAGCCGTCACGACACGATGTCCTTGCGTCCGAAGTGCCGGAAGGCCAGGGCCAGGAAGACCACCGCGTACGCGACCGAGACCGCGCCGCCCTTGATCATGCCGTCCCATTGCGGGTCGGTCTGGAGCACGTCGACCCACGCGAACTGCCAGTGCGTGGGCAGGTAGTCCCGCCACGAGCCGAGCGCCGTCACCGCGTCCACGATGTTGGAGACCACCACCAGCCCGACCGCGCCGCCCACCGCGCCCAGCGGCGCGTCGGTGACCGTGGACAGCCAGAACGCGATGCCCATCACCACCAGTTGCGCCACCACGCCGTACACGACCACGACCGACATCCGCGCGAGCGCCTCGCCGGTGGGCAGCGAGGCCCCCACCGGCAGGTCCAGCGGACCCCAGCCGAACGCGATCGTGCCCGCGATCATCGCCATCAGCGGCAGCAGCACCAGGGCCAGCACGCTGTAGCCCAGAGCGACCACCAGCTTGACCCGCAGCAGCCGCGCCCGCGGCACCGGCGCCGCCAGCAGATATCGCAGCGAGGACCAACTCGCCTCGCTGGCCACGGTGTCGCCGCAGAACAGGGCCACCGCCACGACCAGCAGGAAGCCGGTCGAGACGAACAGCGTGAACGCGGTGAAGTTGAGCGCGCTCTTGGTAGCCACGTCCACCAGCGTGGGCACCGCGTCCGCCGACGGATCGCCGCCGATCTTGAACGCGGCGACCAGGATCCACGGCAGCGCGAGCAGCAGCCCGATCATGAACAACGTGCGCCGGCGCCGGAATTGACGCACGGTCTCCACCCACACGGGCAGCGTGTGCCGAGGCCGGTAACCGTGCGCGTGCGCCGCGCCCGGGACCGGGTGCGCGCCCTCGTCGGTCGGCAGGTCGGGGAGCGTACGGGTCATCAGGACTCCCCAATGAGCGTCAGGAACGCGTCTTCCAGGCGGCGGCGCGCGGTCACCCGGTCCACCGCGACGCCCGCGCCGACCAGTTCGGCCACCAGGACGGAGGCCTGCGCGCCCGCGAGATGCACGAGCACACCACCCTCCTCGGGCTCCACCGAGCCGACGCCCGGCAGATCCTTCAGCGTCGCGATCGCCAGGTCCGGGACGGGTGTCCCGATCACCAGCGTGTTGCCGTTGCCGACGATCTCCTCGACCGGACCGGAGGCGATCAGCCGGCCCCGGTGCATCACCACGACGTGCGTACAGGTCTGTTCGACCTCGGCCAGCAGGTGGCTGGAGACCACCACGGTGCGGCCGGTGGCCGCGTAGCCGATCAGCACGTCGCGCATCGCCCGGATCTGCGGCGGATCGAGCCCGTTGGTGGGTTCGTCCAGCACGAGCAGGTCCGGCAGGCCGAGCATCGCCTGCGCGATCGCCAGCCGCTGCCGCATGCCCTGCGAATAGGTGCGCACATTGCGATCCAGCGCCTCGCCCAGACCGGCGATCTCCAGCGCCTCGTCGAAGTGCGCGTCGGCGTGCGGGCGGCCGGTGGCGCGCCAGTACAGCGACAGGTTCTCCCGCCCGGACAGGTGCGGCAGGAAGCCGGGACCCTCGACGAACGAGCCGAGCCGGGACAACACCGGCGCCCCGGGGACGACCACCCGGCCGAAGATCCTTATCTCGCCGCCGTCCGGAAGGATCAGCCCCATCAACATCCGCAGCGTCGTGGTCTTGCCCGCGCCGTTGGGCCCGAGCAGGCCGAGCACCTGGCCCGCCTCCACGTGGAAGGACAGGTCGTCGACGGCGAGCTTGCCGCCCTTGTAGCGCTTGGTCAGCCCGTGGATCCGCAGCGGCACCTCGGCCAACGCCGGGTCCGGGGCCTTGGCGACGGCCCGCCGCCGCCCGGTGAGCAACAGCGCACCCGCGACGAGTACGGCGATCAGCGGCAGGCCCCACGTCCACCACGGGTAGCCGGTCGCGGCCACGTGCAGTTGCGGCACCGACGGCACGGTCAGCGGACCGGCGAGCGCGACCCGGTAGTTCGCGGGCGCGTTCGGCGACGCGAAGCCCAGGTCGGTCGCGGTGAGCACCAGGCGCAACCGGTGACCCGAGTCGACCTGGTGGTCGATCGCGGGCAGCCGGATCTCCACATCCCGCCCGGCCGCGGCGCCGGTCACCCGGATCGGCGCCGCGAGCTGGTGCGGCAGCACGGTGCCGCCGCTGGGCGCGACGTCGTAGAGCTTGGCGAACAACACGATGTCGTCCGCGCCCGAGACCCGTACGCGTGCCGTCGGCGAGCCGGTGATCCAGGTGCTCTGGTCGAAGCGATCGCTCTGGAAGAACGCGCTCTGCCCCGGAAGGTCGAACGCGATCCCGCCCAGATCGCCCGCGCTCGACGCGAGCGCGCCCAGGCTGCCGGCGCCGGCCAGCGCCCCGAGCCCGGGCAGCCCGGACACCGAGGTCGGCGCACCCCCCGGCGGATTGGCCACGGTCTGCTCCGGCCCGGCCAGCGCGACCGCACGCTGCCGGGTGCCGTCGAGGCCGGGATAGCGGTCGGTGTCGGCGATCCGCAGCCGTTGCTCACGCGTGGCGCTGTCCACGCCGCCCGAGCGGGTCACCCGAAACGACCCGGCGGCGGTCGGCGTACCGGCCTTCGGCGCGGCCTGCGCCGGCTTCAGCCACCGGTCGAACCAGCCGGTGACACGATCGTGCACCATCGCGCTCTGCGGCCGCCCGCCGTCGTGCCCGCCGGCCGTCCACACCATCTCCACCGGCGCGCCGTTGCGCGCGATCGCGGCGGCGTTGCGGTCGGCCTGGTCGAGCGGGAACAGCGAGTCGTTCTGGCCCTGGATCAGCAGCGTGGGCACCGCGATCCGGTCCGCCACGGACGCCGGACTGGCCCGGCGGAGCAGGTCGACGGCCTGCGGCGTGGACTTCCCGCCGACGGCCACCTCGCGGTAGATGGCGCACACCCGCTCGGCGAACCTCCCGCAGCCGGTGTTCGCGTCCATCGGGGCCAGGCCGCCCAGCGGGCTGGTCCCGGACGAGAAGAACAGCCCGGCCCACATCTTCTTGAACACCCCGTCGGCGGGCCCGCCGCCCGCCGCGTTCGGCAACAGCGCGCCGGCGAGGTCGTGCCAGGTGATCTGCGGCGCGATCGCGTCCACCCGCGGGTCGTGGGCCGCGGCCAGCAGCGCGAGCGCGCCGCCGTAGGAGGCGCCCGCGATGCCCACCCGCGGGTCGCCCGGTCCGTCCAGGCGCACCTCGGGCCGGGCGGCCAGCCAGTCGATCAGCGCCCGTGCGTCGGCCACCTCGTAGTCCGGCTGGTCCAGCATGATCTGCCCGGCCGAGGCGCCGAAGCCGCGCGCCGAGTAGGTCAGCACCACGTACCCCGAACGGGCCAACGCCTCCGCGTCCCGGCGCAACTCGGCCTTGCTGCCCCCGAATCCGTGCGCGAGCAGCACGGCGGGCGCGCGCTCGCGCACTCCCGGCGGCAGGAACAAGGTCGTGTCGATGCCGATCCTGGCCGGATCGCCCGGCCCGGCGGCGACGTCCAGGCGCTGCTCGCTGCTGCGCACCGGTGTCGCCGCGTCGTCCCCGACGAGGGTGCCGACGCCCACGACCGCGATGATCACCACCACCAGGGCGAGGACACCGGCCAGGACACGGGATCGACGCGTGGTCAACCGCGAACGGGCGACGGCGAAGGGGCGGCCGAATGCCGTCCGGAGGCTCATGCGCCGACCCTACGTGGTGCGACCTCGCAGGTCGGGCACAAGGCCCCCGGTCGAACAACCCCCCGACCCGGCCGTGACACACCGCGCCCTCGGGTTCACACGACCGGACGCGTGCGGCGGCTTTGGCCGGGCGCCCGCCGGGGGACGTCCGTACAGTCGATCGCGGAGGTCAATTGTGCGCCTTGCCCTTTTCGTCACGTGCTTCAACGACACGCTCTTTCCGGAGACCGGCAAGTCCGTGGTCCGGGTGCTGCGGCGCCTCGGACACGAGGTGGAGTTCCCGTACGGCCAGGTGTGCTGCGGGCAGATGCACTTCAACGCGGGGTACCGCGCGGACGCGGTGCCGCTGGTGCGGTCCTTCGTGGACGCCTTCGAGGGCTACGACGCGGTGATCGTGCCGTCCGGGTCGTGCACCGCGATGGTGCGCGAGTACCACGCGAGCGTGGCCCGGGAGGCGGGCGGCACGCTGCCGGCGGGCGCCACGCGGGTGGCGGCCAAGGTGTACGAGTTCAGCGAGTTCCTGGTCGACGTGCTCGGGGTGACCGACGTGGGCGCCTACTTCCCGCACAGCGTCGCGTACCACCCCACCTGCCACTCGCTGCGCCTGCTGCGGGTGGGCGACCGGCCGACCCGGCTGTTGCGCGCGGTGCGCGGCCTGACCCTGGTGGACCTGCCGCGGGCGGACGAGTGTTGCGGGTTCGGCGGCACGTTCGCGGTCAAGAACGCGGAAACCTCGGCGGCGATGGGCGACGACAAGGTGACCGCCGTGCTGGAATCGGGCGCCCAGGTGTTGTGCGCGGGAGACAACTCGTGCCTGACCCACATCGGCGGGCTCGCCTCGCGGCAACACGCGGGCATCCGGGTACTGCACCTCGCGGACATCCTGGCGCACACCGCGGCGCTGCCGGACGTGCCGCCGTACGGGCCGTCGGGCACCGAGTCCGGGTTCGACGCGGCGCGGGCCCTGGGACCGGAGGTGACGCGATGACCGCGCCCGTACGCCGGGAACCGACGTTCGTCGGGATGCCGCCCTTCCCCGAGGCCGCGCGCGCCGAGTTGGCGAACGACGTGCAGCGGGCGAACCTGCGCGAGGCCACGCACACCATCCGGACCCGGCGCGACGAGGCGGTGGCGGAACTGCCGGACTGGGAACTGCTCCGGCGTGCCGGCGAGGCGATCAAGGACGACGTGCTGGCCCGGCTGCCCGCCCACCTCGAACGTCTGGAGGTGTCGGTCCGCGCGGCGGGCGGCGTCGTGCACTGGGCCCGGGACGCGGCCGAGGCCAACGCGATCGTGGTGGAGATCGTCCGGGCCAAGGGCGTGGACGAGGTGGTCAAGGTCAAGTCGATGGCCACCGAGGAGATCGAGCTGAACAACGCGCTGGCCCAGGCGGGCATCCACGCGTGGGAGACCGACCTGGCCCAGCTCGTCGTGCAGCTCGGCGAGGACCTGCCGTCGCACCTCCTGGTGCCCGCGATCCACCGCAACCGGGCCGAGATCCGGGAGATCTTCGTCCGCGAGATGGGCAGGGTGGGCCGGCCCGCGCCCGAGCGGCTGAGCGACGAGCCGGGTGCGCTGGCCACCGCCGCGCGCCGGCATCTGCGGGAGAAGTTCCTGCGGGCCGAGGTCGCGGTCTCCGGCGGCAACTTCGCGATCGCCGACACCGGCACGGTGTGCGTGGTCGAGTCGGAGGGCAACGGGCGGATGTGCCTGACCCTGCCGCGGACGCTGATCACCGTGCTGGGTGTGGAGAAGTTGTTGCCCACGTGGGGCGATCTGGAGGTGTTCCTGCAACTGCTCCCGCGCAGTTCGACCGGTGAGCGGATGAACCCGTACACCTCGATGTGGACCGGGGTGACGCCCGGCGACGGGCCGCGGGACTTCCACCTGATCCTGCTCGACAACGGCCGCTCGGACGTGCTGGCCGACCCGGTGGGTCGGCAGGCGCTGCGCTGCATCCGGTGCTCGGCCTGCCTGAACGTGTGCCCGGTGTACGAGCGCACCGGGGGGCACGCGTACGGCTCGGTGTATCCCGGGCCGATCGGCGCGATCCTGACCCCGCAGTTGCGCGGGATCGCCAGGCACCGGGTGGACGCGCAGACCGCGTCGTTGCCGTTCGCGTCCTCGCTGTGCGGCGCGTGCTTCGACGCCTGTCCGGTGCGGATCGACATCCCCGAGGTGCTCGTGCACCTTCGTGCACAGGTTGTGGACGGCGGGCGCGGTCCGCACGACCGGGCCGAGGACGCCGGCATGAAGGCCGTGCGGTGGACCTTCGAGAAGCCGTGGCGGATCGGCTTCGCGCAGCACGTGGCCGGCGTCGGCGCGCGGTTCACCAGGCACGGGGTGATCGGTCGGGTCCCGCTGCCGAAGCGGTTCACCGGCCCGGTCGGTGCGTGGTTCGCCGAACGGGACGCGCCCGCGCCGCCGCCCGAGTCGTTCCGGGCCTGGCACAAGCGCACCGACGGTGGTCTGGAGGAATGACGGTGGAGCGATACGAGGCGGACCGCGAGGCCCGTACGGTGATCCTGGACCGGTTGCGCACCGCCCTGGACGACCGGCCCAAGCCGCCGCCGGTGCGTCGGGCGTATCGGCGCGAGCGTCCGGCGGGCCTGGACGTGGTCGGCCGGTTCGCCGAGCGGGTCGCCGACTACGAGGCCCGCGTGCTGCGCGTGCACGACACCCGCGACCTGCTGCTGGGCGCGAGCGAACTGCTGCGCCAGGCGGGCGTGACCCGGCTGGTGGTGCCCCGCGGGAGGCGGCTCTCCTGGCTGGCCCGGCTCGGCGTGGAACTGGTGGTGGATTCGCCCGAGCTCGGTCGGGACACGCTCGGCGAGATCGACGCGGTGGCCACCGGATGCGCGCTCGCCATCGCCGAGACCGGCACCATCGTCCTGGACACCGGCCCGGACCAGGGTCGCCGGGTGCTCACCCTGCTGCCCGACTACCACCTGTGCGTGGTGCGCGCGGACCAGATCGTGGGCACCGTGCCGGAGGCGATCGCCCGGCTGGACCCGCGCCGGCCGCAGACCTGGATCTCCGGCCCTTCGGCGACCAGCGACATCGAACTCCGGCGGGTGGAGGGCGTGCACGGGCCGCGCACGTTGCACGTCCTGGTGATCGGGTAGCCACCCGTCGGGACACCCCGTCAGGAACAAGGTCGGGCCGACGAGCCGTTGTGGCCTTGGAACGCTTTCTAGGAGGCCGCAGCGATGTCCGAGGCAGCACCGACCGCAGATCCGACCGGCGAATACCGGATCGAGCACGACTCGATGGGCGAGGTACGGGTGCCCGCCGCCGCCAAGTGGCGCGCGCAGACCCAGCGCGCCGTCGAGAACTTCCCGATCTCCGGGCAGCGGCTGGAGCCCGCGCACGTGGAGGCGCTGGCCCGGATCAAGGGCGCGGCGGCACGGGTCAACGCCGAACTCGGCGTGCTGGACAAGGACGTCGCGGAGGCGATCGAGCAGGCCGCGGCCGAGGTCGTGACCGGCCGGTGGGCCGACCAGTTCCCGGTGGACGTGTTCCAGACCGGCTCGGGCACCTCCTCGAACATGAACATGAACGAGGTGCTCGCCACCCTGGCGACCGAGCGACTGGGTCGGGACGTACACCCCAACGACCACGTCAACGCGTCCCAGTCGTCCAACGACGTGTTCCCCTCCTCGATCCACATCGCGGCGGCGATAGCGGTCACCCACGCGCTGATTCCCTCGCTCGACCACCTGGCGTCCACGCTGGAGTCGAAGGCGACCGAGTTCGCCGACGTGGTCAAGTCCGGTCGCACGCACCTGATGGACGCGACACCGGTGACTTTGGGGCAGGAGTTCGGCGGGTACGCGGCGCAGGTGCGCTACGGCGTCGAGCGGTTGCAGGCGAGCCTGCCGCGGGTGGTCGAACTGCCGCTGGGCGGCACCGCGGTGGGCACCGGCATCAACACCCCGCCGGGGTTCTCGGCGCGGGTGATCGCGGAGATCGCCGCCTCCACCGGACTGGCGTTCACCGAGGCGCGCGACCACTTCGAGGCGCAGGGCGCGCGCGACGCACTGGTCGAGCTGTCCGGCCAGTTGCGCACCATCGCGGTCGGCCTGAACAAGATCGTCAACGACCTGCGCTGGATGGGTTCGGGACCGCGCACCGGGCTCGCCGAGATCCGGCTGCCGGATCTGCAGCCGGGCAGCTCGATCATGCCGGGCAAGGTCAATCCGGTGATCCCGGAGGCGGTCGGCCAGGTGGTCGCGCAGGTGATCGGCAACGACGCGGCGGTGGCCTTCGGCGGCGCGGCGGGCAACTTCGAGCTCAACGTGATGTTGCCGGTGATCGCCCGCAACCTGCTCGAGTCGATCCGGCTGCTGGGCAACGTGAGCCGGGTGCTGGCCGATCGCACGGTGGCCGGCGTCGAGGCCGACGTGGAGCGCATGCGCGAGTACGCCGAGTCGTCGCCGTCGGTGGTCACCCCGCTGAACCGCTTCCTGGGCTACGAGGAGGCGGCGCGGATCGCCAAGCAGTCGCTGGCCGAGCGCAAGACGATCCGGCAGGTGGTGATCGAGCGCGGGCACGTGCGCGAGGGGCGGCTGACCGAGGCCGAACTCGACGCGGCGCTGGACGTGCTCGGGATGACCCGACCGTGACGCCACGCGTCGCGCGACGCACACACGGCGATGGGTGTGCACGCCCGCACCCGTGATGTTCTTCGCATGATGACCCACCCGTAACATGACTCACGGTCAGGTGTCACGGGCGCTGGGTAAATCAAGGTCATGTCCAACATCCTGCGCATACACGAGCACTTCGAGGATCCCCGTCACGCGCCCGGCACCTGGTCTCCCGGCGACCAGGTGTTGTGGCGCTATCTGCGCGGCGATCAGGTCCTGGACTGTCGTCCGGTGACCGTCGTCCGCGACGACCCGGACCAGCTCGCCGTCTGGCTGGCCGGCGGCACTTCACGGGTCAAGCCGATGTTGCCGGACGGATCCGATATCCGCACGGCCCCGATCGAACGCAGATTCCGACTCGGCCGGATCCCCTCGATCGTCGAGTGGACCGGGACGGGGGTGCTGATGCTGGCCCGGCCCGGTGAACCGTGGTCGGTCTGGCTGTTCTGGCAGGCCGACTGGCGCTTCTCCGGCTGGTACGTCAACCTCGAACGCCCGCGCACCCGGTGGGCCGGCGGCGTGGACACCGAGGACCACGTGCTGGACGTGTGGGTCACCCCGGACCGGCGCTGGGAGTACAAGGACCAGGACGAACTGGCCGCCTCCCGGGAGGCGGGTCGGCTCACCGACGAGCAGGTCGCTGCGATCGAGGCGGAGGGCCGGGCCGCCGTCGAGGCGATCCGGGCCTGGGGCGCGCCGTTCGACCAGGGGTGGGAGAACTGGCGCCCGGACCCGGCCTGGCCGCTGCCGCAACTCCCGGACGACTGGGCGGACAACGTCCGCATCGCCTAGCCGAACACCACGCTCGGGCCCGACTCCGGTCGGGCCCGATTTCTTTTTTCGCATTCGCGCGGATCCGGCTGCAACCCTTTCGCCCGTCGGCTGCTCTGAACGGGGTGACACCAAGGGGGCGGAGATGCCGACGGCGGGACAGCGGGATTTCGAGGAGTACGCGCGAGCGCGCCAACACCAGCTCTATCGCACCGCGTACCTGTTGTGCGGCGACGCCGACCGGGCCCAGGACCTGGCCCAGACCACGTTGGCCAAGCTGTTTCGGCACTGGAGGCGGGCGAGCCGCGCGGAGAACCTGGACGCGTATGCCAAGACCGTGCTCAGCCGCACCTTCCTGAGCGAGCAGCGCGGCCGGCGGCGCGAACACGCGGCGCACGAACTGGCGTCCGAGACGCGAGAGGTCGAAGGGCACCCGGATCTGCGGCTGACCCTGCTCGCGGCACTGGCGACGCTGCCGCCCAAGCCGCGCGTGATGGTCATCCTGCGCTACTGGGAGGACCTGAGCGTGGAGACCGTCGCCGCGCTGTTGCGCTGCAGCACCGGCAACGTGAAGAGCCAGTGCGCCCGTTCGATGGCCAAGCTCCGGGCCGAACTCGGAGACCTCCACCTGTACGCGACGGAAAGCTGAGGGATCGCCATGCCGCGTCAAGACGGTACGCACGGTACGGATCGGGAGTTTCGGATGGTGCTGGATCGAGCCACGGCGGAGCTGCCTCCGCTGCCCGACCTGGTCCCGGGCGCGGTGCGCCGGGGCCGTCGGCTCCGGCTGCGCTCCCGCGCGGTGATGGGCGCGGTGGGCCTGGGTTCGGTCGCCGCGATCGCCGCGCCGACCCTGCTGCTCGCGCCGTGGGCCGGCACCGACACGACCCGGGCGGGCGGTTCGCGGTCCGGCGAGTTGCCGTTGATTCCGGCGAACTGGCCCACGGACCAGCCGCTGGCCGCGCCGACGACGGCGTATCCGACGGTGCACGTGCCGCCGACGGAGAAGGGCAGGGTCAAGGAACCCACTCGGGCCGAGGCCGAACTGCGCTACGCCTTCAAGCAGAAGCTCGCGGACGTGCTCACCGGGTTGTTGCCCGCGGACGCGGGCCGGATGGTGATTCCGGACGACGGCGTGCACTCCTACCGGCTGGTCTCGGGCGACAAGACGTACAACATCACCGTCCGGGTCGACCCGCCGATCGGCCCGGCCGGGGCCACGGCGCAGGCCCGGCCGGGCGACGGCCCCTGGTTGGCCGGAAACAGGCCGTGTGCCGAGCGGGCGCCGCAGAACCCGCCGCTTCCATGCGCCGAGGGGCGGCTGCCGGACGGGAGCGTGGTCTCGGTGGGTCACATCGCGACCGTCAAGGGCGGCGAATCCGGGGAGAAGGCAGCGGACGCGGCCCCGTCCACCCCGATCGCGCACTTCGAATATCACGGTGCCCAGGTGATGTTCACGCTGTTCCGGGACGAGCGCACCGACTCGGCGCCGCCGGTGGGCAACGAGCAGGTGCTCCGGGTGGTCACCGATCCGACCTTCCTGGAGGCCGTCGACTTCTGGCGCACCCACCCGATGTGAGACCGCGCGGGCGGGTCCCGTCCGGCCCGTCCGGACCGCCGCGCTGGGGAGTGGCGGCCGGGAAGTCGGCGAAGGAGCGGCCCGGGCGGCCGATGATCTTCCGCACGGTGTCCTCGACCGGGCTGTTCACGCCGTCGCGGATGCGCCGGAAGAGCGATCCGATCACCGGGACCGGGGCAGCGGGTGGACCCGTGCCGGCGAGGACTTCGGCCGTCTCCGCCGGCGCGGGTGCCCGTGCTGTCGGTCAGCGCACCAGGGGCAGGAAGATCGTGTCGACGATCTCTTCGAGGACGTGGTCGGGCACGGAAACGAAGGTGGTCAGGATCTCGTGGCGCAGCAGGTCGAAGGGGAGGGACTTGACGCGCTCGGTGAGGCGTTCCGGCTTGATCTCGCCGCGCTCGACGGCGCGGTCGAAGAGTACGTCCACGGCGTCCTGCCGCCCCGTCCCCAGGAGGTCGCTCGGGCTGGTGCCGGTCTCCCGGTGATAGTTGGCCAGATGCGCGCTCATGACGGTGGCGAATTCGACGCGGGTGGCGTTGATCTCCCGCATGAGGGTGAGGACGTCCTCCCGCAGGCTCCCCGTGTCGGGGACGTCGAGGCGACTCTCCTCCAAGGCGTGCACGATGGCCGCCCGGACCAGATCGTCACGGTCGGACCAGCGGCGATAGAGCACGGGAGGACTGGTGCCCGCGCGCCGGACGACGGCGTCCATGGTGAAGCCGGCGTAGCCGTTGTCGGTGAGCTCCGCCCAGGCCGCGTCGAGAAGCGCCTTCTCCAGTGCCGCCCCGCGGCGCCGCTCGGCCATCGACATCTCCCTTAGATAGACTTGCCTATCTTATCTCGGCGCCTTATCGTCGGACGCGTAAGATAGGACTCTATATCTTAGGTGGTCGTCCGTGCGTGCTCCCCGAGAACCCGAAGCCGAAGCCGCGCCCACGGCGTCGGACCCCGACCGGGTGGACCCCGCCGTGTGGCGCATGGCGTTCACCCTCATCGTGGGCGCCCTCGCCGTGGTCTTCGACACCACCGTCGTCAGCGTCGCCCTCAACGACCTGGCGAGCGAACTCGACGCCCCGCTGTCCACGATCCAGTGGGTGAGCACCGGCTACCTGCTGGCCATGTTCGCCACCATGCCGATCGCCGGATGGGCCCAGTCCCGCCTGGGCGGCAAACGCCTGTGGATCGCGGCCCTGGGCATATTCCTGCTCGGCTCGCTCCTGTGCGCGCTCGCCTGGAACGCGGCCGCCCTGATCGCCTTCCGCGTCGTCCAGGGCGTCGGCGGCGGCATCATGATGCCGCTCATGATCACGCTGATCATGCAGGCCGCCAAGGGCCGCAACATCGGCAGGGTGATGGCCGCCGTCACCCTGCCCGCCTCGCTCGGCCCGATCCTGGGCCCGGTCCTGGGCGGCCTCATCCTGCATCTGGCCGACTGGCGTTGGCTGTTCCTGGTCAACGTCCCCTTCTGTGCCGTCGGCGCCTGGCTCGCCCGGCGCAACCTGCCCGAGGACCGACCCGCCCTCGACAGCCCCCGGGCCCGGCTCGACGTGATCGGCCTGTTCCTGCTCTCCCCCGGCGTCGCCGCGGTCGTCTACGGCCTCTCCCGGGTCGAGGGCAGCGCGGGCGTCGCCGCCGCGGAGGTCCTCGTCCCGCTGATCGGCGGACTCGCCCTGGTCGGCGGCTTCACCGCCTGGGCGCTGACCCGCACCACCACCGGCGCCCTGGTCGACCTGCGGCTCTTCCGGCATCGCGCGCTCGCCTCCGCCGCCGGCCTCGGCTTCCTGGCCGGCATCACCCTGTACGGGGCGATGCTGCTGCTGCCGCTGTACTTCCAGCAGGTCCGCGGCCAGGACGCCCTCGGCGCCGGACTGCTGCTCATCCCGCAGGGCGTCGGCGTGCTCTGCTCACGCACCCTGGCCGGCACGTACACCGACCGCCTCGGCTCCCGCCGGGTCGCCCTCGTCGGATTCGCCGTCGCCGCCGCGGCCACCGTGCCGTTCACCGCGGTCACCGCCGACACCGGCGAAGTCCTGCTCATGGCAGCCCTGTTCGTCCGCGGCGTCGGCCTGGGCGCCGCGACGATCGCACTCACCGGCGCCGCCTACGTCGGCCTGGCACATCGGGAGATCCCCGACGCCGGCATCATCACCCGCGTCTCCCAGCAGGTCGGCGGCTCGCTGGGCACCGCCGCCGTCGCCGTCGTCCTCCAGCACACCACCGCCGGCGCGCACACCCCGGGCGCCGTGGCCGACGGCTTCGGCGTCGCCTTCGGGTGGTCGGTGGCCTTCACCGCCATCGCCGTCCCGCTGTGCCTCCTCCTGCCCGGCCGGCCCACTCCGGCAGCGGACAGCCACCCGTCGAAGACGCGAGCACATGCGCGCTGATCGAAGCGCGGGTCCCGGGTCCCGGTGAACACATACGTCATTCGGCGAACAGTCGTCGGCGCCCGAAGCCCGTACACCCCACGACACGCGCCCTTTCGAACCGGAAGCGGCCAGGAGGGCCCGTCACGCCCCCCGATCCACACGGTTTGGGTCAGGTCGGCAGCCACAGTGAGCCCGAACTCGGACTGGTCGGGCGAACCGACCTCCTGCCACACGGTGAGCCCATCCTCCACCTGATCCCACAACCGAAGCGGGCCATGCTGATGGACGAGGCGGCCGCCGCCGGCTTCCTCGGTCCCAGCCTGCGACCAGGTAGCGACATCCCAAAGGATCAAACCCTCCGCCGAAGCCGTGGCCATGCCCGGTTCGCCGTAGTGCCGCCGCCCCCGTCACCACGCGTAATCCATCCCGTCACCCACTCGGCGCACACGACGCAGGCCCGCCCGACCCCGCCCCGCCGATCGCAAGATCATCCCAATGTCACGATTCGGTGTTCGACGGATCGGCGCGTATGCTCCTCCTCCGCCGCCCACGGTGACCTCCGATCGGCGGTCGAACGCGCGAGCGTGTGCGTCGAGCTGGGCGTTTCCCGCCGCACACGCACTGATAGGTGATCACGATCAATGGTTGAGGCATTGCTTATTTCATCTATCAATTTGGCCGTGGCATCGTGATCACCGTACGTCCGACCGGGCGGGTGAACCTGCCTGTCCGGCCCCTTCGCGGAGGAGATCCAGTGCTTACTGTCGGTAACCAGTTCCCCGAGTACGACCTCACCGGCGTCGTGTCGCTGGAGGCGGACAAGGCCTTCGAGCAGATCACCAACAAGTCCTACGACGGCAAGTGGCGCGTGGTGTTCTTCTGGCCGAAGGACTTCACGTTCGTGTGTCCGACCGAGATCGCCGCGTTCGGCCGCCTCAACGAGGACTTCCAGGACCGCGACGCGCAGCTGCTCGGCGTATCCGTGGATTCCGAGTTCGTGCACCTGGCCTGGCGCAAGGACCACCCGGACCTGACCGACCTGCCCTTCCCGATGTTGTCCGACCTCAAGCGCGAGCTGTCCTCGGCCGCCGGCGTGCTCAACGCCGACGGTGTCGCGGACCGCGCGGTCTTCATCATCGACCCGAACAACGAGATCCAGTTCGTCATGGTCACCGCCGGCTCGGTGGGCCGTAACCCCGACGAGGTCCTGCGGGTCCTCGACGCGCTGCAGACCGACGAGCTGTGCCCGTGCAACTGGCAGAAGGGCGGCGAGACCCTCGACGCCGCCAAGCTGATGGACGCCTGATCCATGGGTCTCGACGTCCTGAAGGCCGCTCTGCCCGAATACGCCAAGGACCTCAAGCTCAACCTGGGTTCGGTCGTCGGCAACTCGAAGCTCGCCGAGCAGACGCTGTGGGGCACCGTCCTCGCCTGCGCCATCGCCACGCGCAGCCCGAAGGTGCTCGCCGAACTCGAACCCGAGGCCAAGAGCCGACTGTCCGAGGAGGCGTTCACCGCCGCCAAGGCCGCTGCCGCGATCATGGCGATGAACAACGTCTACTACCGCTCGATGCACCTCATCGGCGACCCGGAGTACAGCAACCTCCGTGCCGGGCTGCGGATGAACGTGATGGCCAACCCGGGTGCCCCGAAGGCCGACTTCGAGCTGTGGTCGCTGGCCGTCTCGGCGATCAACGGCTGCGGCCGGTGCCTGGAGTCGCACGAGCAGGTCCTGCGCAAGGAGGGCGTGCCCCGCGAGACGATCCAGGAGGCGATCAAGATCGCCGCCGTGATCCACGCGGTCGGTGTGACGCTGGAGACCGACCAGGGCTGAGCACGCCCTGATCGCCCGCCGGCGAACACGCCACGGCAGCACGCCACGGCACCACGACACCGCACCACCACGAGAGCCCGTCCCCACCCCGGGGGCGGGCTCTCGTGCGTTCCCGTCCCCGCCGCGCGCTCATCGCCTCGCGCGCGACCTGGACACCGGACGAGAGCGAATCACCCACCGCGAACGGGTCACCCACAAGGCACCCGTCGCCCACCACAGCCGGGTCAGCCCGCGCAGCCGAGTCACCCGCCGAAGCCGAACGGGCCCAGGCCCGGAGCCGGGCCCGAGACCGGGCCCGGACAGCCCGTACCGCGCGCTCACGCCGCCCCCATCCCCACCAGCGCGACCTCCCGGTACAGGCCCACCGCGTCCCGGACCCCCATCCCGCGATAGATCCGACTTCCGGTCGAGATCGCCGTGCGCAGCACACGCTGGGTGAACACCGGGTCCAGGTCCGGGTGGAAGTCGCCGGAGCGGATGCCGGCGGACAGCGCCCGGGTCCAGGTGTCCGAGACCTTCGCGCGCTGCGCGGCCAGGCGGCTCGCGGGCAACTCGTCGCCGCGCACCTCGTTTATCGCCAGCACGGTGGACACGCCGTGGCACGCGTGCGCTTCCACGGTCCGCCCGATCAGTCCGGCCAATCGCTCCACCGGCGTCGGCTGCGCGGCCGCGTCCTTGTCGAACGCGGTGCGCAGGTCGCCGAGGAACTCGCCGAGCAGTTCGGCCAGCAACTGCTCCTTGGAACCGATGTGATGGGCGAGGCTGCCGACCGGTACGCCGGCCAGGTCGGCGATCCGGCGCACCGTGGTGCCCGCGTACCCGTCCTGTTCGAAGAGCAGGTTCGAGGCGATCCGGATCCGGGTGCGCGCGTCGGTCCGGCGCGGCACCCGGGCCATCCGGCGCTCGGCCTCGACCCTGGCGTCCTCGACGGGGCCGACCCGACGCAGCGTCGGCACCGTGTAGCGGGCCGGGCCGAGCAGATTGCAGATCCGCTGCGAGGCGTAGCGCCCGGGCCGCACGATGCCGCGCACGAACACGTCCACGAGACGTCCTGCGGCCGCGTCCGGGTCGTAGCGCCCGCTCGGCCGGTACCACTGGGCCATCCCCCACACCGCCGATTGCAGCATCAGCGACAGCAGCACGGGGTGCAGGTCCCGACGCAGGCTGCCGTCCTCGATGCCCCGGCGCAGCACCCGGCCCCACAGGATGGACGCCTCGGCGGTGCGATCGGAGAGCCAGACGAAGCCCTCGCTGCGGGAGAGTCGGCGCGACTCGCCGACCACCACGATCGCCGCGTCGGGGCTGTTGCCGATCACTTCGAGGCTGTCCCGAAGCAGGCCGCGCAGCGTCGCGATGGGGTCGTCACCGCGCTCGACGGTGGCCCGCTGGCGGCTCATGATGTCGGCGAAGAAGGTGTCGAGCACTTCGAGCAACATCGCTTCCTTGGACGGGAAGTGGTGGTACAGGCTGCCGGAGAGCATGTCGGCGGACTCGGCGATCTGGCGGACGGTGGTGGCCCCGTAGCCCCGCTTGGCGAACAGCGCACAGGCGTGTCTGATGATCTCCGCGCGTCGATCCGCTCGCGGCCTGATGTGACGCTCCGCACCCGCTCGATCGCTCAACACGTGCCAAGCGTAGTACGCCTGGGAATCCCATGCGGAATCTCACGTTCCGGTAGTCCCCCTCGGCCCCACCGGTCCCAACGAACCCACCCGACGCAAGGGCACGGGGCGATCCGGCGCGGAGCGGGGGCGTCCGGAGCGGGGCGAGCCGGCGGTCGGGAGAATCCCAGGTTCCGGGAGGATCGGGAGCCCCGGCCGCCTCGATCATATCCTTGACTTAGTCATACACCTGGGGCAGGGTGAGACCAGGCTGGATCAATGCGTCGCCACCCGTGGCCCGGCCCCGAGGACCGGCCACTCAGGACTCGCTAGGAGCGACCTCATGGGCAACCCCGTCATCGTCGAAGCCGTGCGCACGCCCATCGGCAAGCGCAACGGCCGGCTCGCCGGTCTGCACCCGGTGCAGCTACTCGCCGCCGCCCAGCGCGGGTTGATCGAACGGGCCGGGATCGACGCCGAACTCGTCGACCAGGTGATCGGCGGCTGCGTCACCCAGGCCGGCGAGCAGTCGGGCGACATCGTCAAGCACGCGTGGCTGTACGCCGGACTGCCGACCCGCACCGGCGGCACCACGATCGACTGCCAGTGCGGATCGGCCCAGCAGTCGGTGCACCTGATCGCCGGGTTGATCGCGACCGGCGCCATCGACGCGGGAGTTGTCTGCGGCATCGAGTCGATGAGCCGCAACCCGCTGGGGCACACCGCCAAGCCCGGCCAGAAGTCCAAGCCGGAGGACTGGGCGATCGACCTGCCCGACCAGTTCACCGCCGCCGAGCGGATCGCCCGCAACCGGGGCATCACCCGCGCCGACGTGGACGCCCTCGGCGTGCGCTCACAGGCCAACGCCAAGCGCGCGTGGGACGAGGGCCGGTTCACGTCGCAGGTGATCACGATCGAGGCCCCCGTACTGGACGCCGAGGGCAAGCCCACCGGTGAGACCGTCCTGGTCGACCGCGACCAGGGCCTGCGGGACACCACGATCGAGAGCCTGACCAAGCTCAAGCCGGTGCTGCCGGACGGCATCCACACCGCGGGCAACTCGTCGCAGATCTCCGACGGCGCCGCCGCGCTGCTGATCATGGACGAGGACAAGGCCCGCGCGCTGGGCCTGCGTCCGCGCGCGCGGATCGTCGCCCAGGCGATGGTCGGCGCGGACCCGCACTACCACCTGGACGGTCCCAACGACGCGACCGAGCGGCTGTTCGCCCGCTCCGGGATGTCGATGTCCGACATCGACCTGTTCGAGGTCAACGAGGCTTTCGCGTCCGTCGTCCTGTCCTGGGCCCAGGTGCAGAAGGCCGACCTGGACAAGGTCAACGTCAACGGCGGCGCGATCGCCCTCGGCCACCCGGTCGGCTCCACCGGCGGCCGGCTGCTGACCACCGCGCTCCACGAACTCGAGCGCACCGACAAGCAGTTCGCGCTGGTGACGATGTGCGCGGGCGGCGCCAACGCGTCCGGCACGATCATCGAGCGGATCTGAGGCCCGGTCGACACCGGACACGACCGAGCCCCGCGCGCCTGACGGCGTGCGGGGCTCGATCCGAACTCATGGGCGAGTCGCTCGACTCGCGGCCCACTCAGTACCAGTGGTGGGACTGCCAGAACGTCCACGCCTGGCACGGGCTGCCATAGCGCTCGTTCATGTAGCTCAGACCCCACTTGATCTGCGTCGCGGGGTTGGTCCGCCAGTCGGAGCCGGCCGAGGCGTACTTGCTCGCGGGCAGCGCCTGCATCAGGCCGTACGCGCCGGACGACTTGTTCGTCGCGTCGACCCGCCAGCCGCTCTCCTTGGTGACGATGTTGCTGAAGCACGTATACGCGCTCGCGCTCATCATCGACTTGGCGATCGCCTGGGCATCGGCGGCGGACGCCGACACCTTCTCCACCGCGCCGCGGTTCTCCGAACGCGCCGCGCGCTCCTGGGCGGCCTTGCGGTCGGCCTCGGCCTTGTCGGCCGCGGCCTTGTCCGCCGCCGCCTTCTCGGCCGCGGCCTTCTCCGCGGCGGCCTTCTCGGCGGCGTCGCGCTCGGCCTTGACCCGGGCGGCCTCCTCGGCCTGGACACGCTGCGCCTCGTCGTAGGCGGCGGTCTGCGCGTCGGCCTGGTGGGTGATACCCGTGCTCAGTTGCTGCGCCTGGGGGGCGGCAGGAACCTCGAGAAGCTTCGTCGTGCTCGCTTCGTCTACCGTCTGGGCGTCGGCGGACGCGGAAACGCCCGTGCCACTGAATCCGACGACGGCGCCAACGGCCGTGACAGCGGTGGCGGATGCCACGGCTATCCCCCGAACCGAGATCCGGCTCACACACGTTCCTTCCGGCAGGCGCGCACCGCGAGCGAAGCGGCGAACGAATCCAACCCCCGGTCTTCCCACACTCCCGAAGGGAGTGCTTCGGCCCCTGCGCCGAGTGGTTCACCCGGCGCCTGCGTGGGCGGCGTACAGCAGGTCATGTGTTGAGTTGTCGGGCACAGCCGTACGCGGGGGTCTTACAAGTCCAGCAGCCTGCCTCAGCCAAACATTCGGAAGCAATTTCCCGGGACGTGGCGAACATCACAACTCCCGGAACGGCCAAGCTTTTTCCCTTTTCGCCCGAGACCGTTTCCACCCGGAATATGCGGACACGGCGAGGCCCCGCCGTCGACGTCTCGAAGCAGTCGAGACGTCGCCGACGGGGCCGGCACAACCGTTGCCTCCGGGTCTCCCACCAGGGCATCCGTCAGCCCGGCAGGTCCTCCAACATCTCGGTCACCAGGGCCGCGATGGGTGAGCGCTCGGACCGGGTCAGCGTCACGTGCGCGAACAGCGGATGCCCCTTGAGCTTTTCCACCACCGCGACCACCCCGTCGTGCCGACCGACCCGCAGGTTGTCCCGCTGCGCGACATCGTGGGTGAGCACCACCCGCGAATTGCTGCCGATCCGCGAGAGCACGGTCAGCAGCACGTTGCGCTCCAGGGACTGCGCCTCGTCCACGATCACGAACGCGTCGTGCAGCGACCGGCCGCGGATGTGGGTGAGCGGCAGCACCTCCAACATCCCGCGCGCGACCACCTCCTCGATCACGTCGGACGTGGTGACCGCCGACAACGTGTCGAAGACCGCCTGGGCCCAGGGGCTCATCTTCTCGTTCTCGGTGCCGGGCAGGTATCCGAGCTCCTGGCCGCCGACCGCGTACAGAGGACGGAAGACCATCACCTTGCGGTGCTGATTGCGCTCCAGCACCGCCTCCAGGCCCGCGCACATCGCCAGCGCCGACTTGCCGGTGCCCGCCCGGCCGCCCATCGACACGATGCCGATGTCCGGGTCGAGCAGCAGGTCGAGAGCTATCCGCTGCTCGGCGCTGCGTCCGTGCAGGCCGAACACGTCCCGGTCGCCGCGCACCAGGCGGACCTGCTTGTCGGCGGTGACCCGGCCGAGCGCCTTGCCGCGTTCGGACACCAGTACCAGTCCGGTGTGGCAGGGCAGGTCGGCGGCCTGCTCGATGTGGGTGCGATCGCGCTCGAACAGGGCGTCGATGTCGGCCGAGTCGACCTGGAGTTCGGCCATCCCCGTCCAGCCCGACGTGTTCACCAGTTCGGCGCGGTACTCCTCCGCGCTCAGTCCCACCGCGGATGCCTTGACCCGCATCGGCACGTCCTTGGACACCAGCGTCACATCGTGTCCCTCGGCCATGAGGTGCCTGGCCACCGCCAGGATGCGCGAGTCGTTGTCGCCCAGCCGGAATCCGGGTGGGAGCACGGTCGCGTCGATGTGATTGAGCTCCACCCGCAGCGTGCCGCCGGATTCCCCGATCGGCACCGGGGCGTCCAGGCGGCCGTACTGCGTGCGCAGTTCGTCCAGCATCCGCAGCGCGTGACGGGCGAAGTAACCCAGCTCCGGGTGGTGCCGCTTGGCCTCCAACTCGGTGATCACGACGACGGGAAGAACCACCTCGTGCTCGTCGAACTTCAAGAGCGCCGACGGATCGGCAAGGAGCACGCTGGTGTCGAGGACATACGTCCGGTGCTGCGGAGCACGGCGTTGGATCGTGGCCACGGAGTGCCTCGCCCCCTCTCAGGGCACGCGCACCGTGCGCCCTGATCGCTCGGAGTCCGGGCCCCGGCCCGAAGGCCGGGTGCCCGGCCCTCCTGTCGCCGTGAACTGTGGAGCGTGTAGTGCACGGAAGGGCCTCCCGGGCAGGTGACGGGGTGTCACCCACATATCGCACCGGCCCACATGATGTGCGCCGGCCCGACGGGGTTATTCCCGTCCGCGGGGACTCCAACACAAACCGGATGATCACATGCCGATGGAATCCCGGGTCTGCGCAGGCACGATGACGAGGCGTCAGGCGCCGTAGCGGCGGTGCCGGGCGGAGTAGTCGCGCAGCGCCCGGAGGAAGTCGACCTTGCGGAAGTCCGGCCAGAAGGCCTCGCAGAAGTAGAACTCCGAATGCGCGCTCTGCCACAACAGGAAACCGGACAGCCGCTGTTCACCCGAGGTTCGGATGACCAGGTCCGGATCGGGCTGGCCGCGGGTGTAGAGGTGCTCGGCGATGTGCTCGACATCCAGCACCTCGGCCAGTTCCTCGATCGAGGTGCCCTTGCCGGCGTGCTCCACGAGCAGCGAGCGCACCGCGTCCGCGATCTCGTGCCGACCGCCGTACCCGACCGCGACGTTGACGAACACGCCGGTCAGGTCCGCGGTCTCGGTCTCGGAGCGCTTGAGCACCTCGCGCGTGTGTTCGGGCAGCAGGTCCAGTGCGCCGACCGGGTGCACCCGCCAGCGCCGGGCGGCGGCCAGATCGGTGACCGCGTTCTCGATGATCACCATCAGATCGGCCAGCTCCTCCGGCGGCCGATTGAGGTTGTCGGTGGACAGCAGCCACAGCGTGACCACCTCGACGCCGACCTCTTCACACCAGGTGAGCAGCTCGTGGATCTTGTCGGCACCCTTGCGGTGCCCCTCGGCCACCTGTTCGCCGTACGCCTTCGCCCAGCGGCGGTTGCCGTCCAGGATGACGCCGACGTGACGCGGTATCACCGTACGGTCGAGCGACGCCTCGATGCGCTTGCCGTATGCGCCGTATGCGAGGTCCCGCAGGCCCATGTCCACCTGCTCCTCCGTCCGTGATCACCCGCGCCGAAAACCCTACTCCCGTCCGACACCCGCTCGACGTCACGCGGCGGAGGGCGGGCGTGAAGATGCGGTGAAGGTCGGCTCGCGGACGGCGTGTCGCGCGCTCATCCGAGGGTGGCTTTCCGAACGCCGAGGGCCCGGCGGGAGAGATCCCGCCGGGCCCGGAGCGTACCGGTATTTCGACGTCGAGTCAGCCTCGGGCGTCGAGTCGCGCGACCAGCTTGTTGTACTCGTCCCACAGTCCCTGCGGGGTGTGCGAGCCGAACTTCTCCAGGTGCTCGGGGACCAACGCGGCCTCCTGCTTCCAGATCTCCCGGTCCACGCTCAGCAGCAGGTCCAGCTCGGCGTCGGTGAGGTCCAGACCCTTGAGGTCCAGCGACTCGCGCGTCGGCAGTACGCCGATCGGGGAGTCCACACCGTCGGCGAGCCCTTCCAGGCGCTCGACGATCCACTTGAGCACGCGGCTGTTCTCACCGAAGCCGGGCCAGACGAACTTGCCGTCGGCGTCCTTGCGGAACCAGTTCACGTAGTAGATCTTCGGCAGCTTGTCCGCCGAGGTGGCCTGGCCGATGTCCAGCCAGTGCGCCATGTAGTCGCCCATGTTGTAGCCGCAGAACGGCAGCATGGCGAACGGGTCGCGGCGCAGCTCGCCGACCGTGCCCTCGGCCGCGGCGGTCTTCTCCGACGCCACGTTCGCGCCGAGGAAGACACCGTGCTGCCAGTCGAAGGACTCGGTCACCAGCGGAACCGCGCTGGCGCGCCGACCGCCGAAGAGGATGGCCGAGATCGGCACACCCTTGGGGTCCTCCCACTCGGGCGCGATGGTGGGGCACTGCGACGCGGGGACGGTGAACCGCGCGTTGGGGTGGGCGGCGGGGGTCTCCGACTCGGGAGTCCAGTCGTTGCCCTTCCAGTCGATCAGGTGCGCGGGCTCGTCCTCGGTCATGCCCTCCCACCAGACGTCGTTGTCGTCGGTGAGCGCGACGTTGGTGAAGACCGAGTTGCCCCACATGGTCTTCATCGCGTTGGCGTTGGTGTGTTCGCCGGTGCCCGGCGCGACACCGAAGAAGCCCGCCTCGGGGTTGATCGCGTACAGCCGGCCGTCCTCGCCGAACCGCATCCACGCGATGTCGTCGCCGACGGTCTCCACCTTCCAGCCCGGAATGGTCGGCTGGAGCATCGCCAGGTTGGTCTTGCCACACGCGGAGGGGAAGGCGGCGGCGATGAACTTCGGCTCGGCGCCCGAGGGAGGCGTGAGCTTCAGGATCAGCATGTGCTCGGCCATCCAGCCCTCGTCGCGCGCCATGACGGACGCGATCCGGAGCGCGTAGCACTTCTTGCCGAGCAGCGCGTTGCCGCCGTAGCCCGAGCCGTAGGACCAGATCTCCCGGTCCTCGGGGAAGTGCGTGATGTACTTCTCGCTGTTGCACGGCCACGGCACGTCCGCCTCGCCCTCGGCGAGCGGGGCCCCGACGGTGTGCACGGCCTTGACGAACTCTCCGTCGGTGCCCAGGAAGTCCAGCACCGCCTGACCCATTCGGGTCATCGTGCGCATCGAGACCGCGACGTAGGCGGAGTCGGTGATCTCCACGCCGTAGGCGGACAGCGGCGAGCCGACCGGACCCATGCAGAAGGGCACCACGTACATCGTGCGGCCACGCATCGAGCCGGCGAACAGGCCGCCGAGCTTGGTGCGCATCTCGGCCGGAGCTATCCAGTTGTTGGTCGGACCCGCGTCCTCCTCCTTCTCGGAGCAGATGTAGGTCCGGTCCTCGACGCGTGCGACGTCCCGAGGGTCGGAGGTCGCGTAGTAGCTGTTGGGGCGCTTGTTCTCGTCGAGCTTGCGGAAGGTGCCCTTCTCGACGAGGAGGTCGGCGAGGCGCTGGTACTCCTCTTCCGAACCGTCACACCATTCGATTCGGTCGGGCTGGGTCAGCCGGGCGATCTCGCTCACCCAGTCGAGCAGCTGCCTGTGTTTCGTCGGGACCTCGTTGGCCACGATCGCTCCATTTCGCGCCTGGGACGGCGAGTCCCCGGCGTCGGGGTTGAGGGTTGCGGGGATTTTATCCGGTCATCCGAACGCGGAACCGCCCGGGACAGGTCCCCACCTGGAAGTTGTGCCCCGTACCGGACCGAAAACCCCAAAGACGTGCGGTTTCGCGCCCCTCCGGGACAAGATCTCCCGTGATGCGTCTCACTCCGTACTTACCAGTAACCTACGTGGGCGTAAGTACACTCGGCGACATGAGTGTGGACGCGCACGCCTTGACGGCGCCCTTGACGCCCATCAAACCCAAGCTGCGCGGATGGATCCACGCGGGGACCTTTCCCCTCGCCGTGGCCTCCGGCATCGTCCTGGTCGCCCTGGCCGGGGATACCAAGTCCCGCATAGCGTGTGGCGTGTTCGCACTGACCGCGGCGATGCTCTTCGGCACGTCCGGGGTCTACCACCGAGGCAACTGGGGACCGCGCGGCGAGGCGGTCCTGCGCCGACTCGATCACGCCAACATCTTCCTGATCATCGCGGGTACCTACACCCCTTTGACCATTCTATTGCTGGGCAAAAGCGACCAAATCCTGCTCTGGGTGGTGTGGATCGGGGCGCTCGCCGGGATCGGTTTCCGGGTCTTCTGGATCGGCGCGCCACGCTGGCTCTACACCCCCATCTACGTAGCGCTCGGCTGGGCGGCGGTGTTCTACCTGCCCGAGTTCATGCGTGAGGGCGGCGTCGCGGTGGTGGTTCTGGTGATCGTCGGCGGCGTGCTCTACAGCCTGGGCGCGGTGGTCTACGGGATCAAGCGACCCAACCCCTCACCGCAGTGGTTCGGCTTCCACGAGGTCTTCCACGCCTTCACGCTGCTCGCGTTCGCGAGCCACTTCGTCGCCGTCGCCCTGGTGGCGCTCGACTGATCGCTTTCCACTCATCGGCCCGAAGGCCCGCGACTCCGCTCGGAGTTGTGGGCCTTCGGGCTTTTCCGGGTTTTCCCCCGAGCTTGGTCTGCTCTTTGCCGAGGAAGTTGACTGTCACTAGATTTTGAGAGCTACTGTCATAAGGTAGATGCACTCAATAGATGGGGACTGTCATGGATGCGACGAAGCAGGAGCCGAGTCGGGCGAACGAGGCCGGCGAGCCGCCCGACCCCCGGCGGTGGTGGGCGCTGGGCGCGCTGGTGGTCGGACTCCTGGTGGTCGGCCTGGACACCACGATCATCAACGTGGCGATGCCGACGATGAGCGAACAACTGGGCGCGAGCACGGGCGACCTGCAGTGGATCGCCGACTCGTACGTCGTGGTGTTCGCGGCGCTGATGCTTCCGGCCGGACTGATCGGCGACCGCTACGGCCGGCGCCGCTTCCTGCTCGTGGGCCTCGCGATATTCGGCGTCGGCTCGGTGGTCGGCACGCTGGTCGGCTCGGTCGAGGGGGTGATCGCGGCGCGCGCGCTGATGGGCATCGGCGGGGCGTTCATCATGCCGCTGTCGTTGTCCATCCTGCCCTCGCTCTTCCCGGCCGCCGAGCGCGGCAAGGCGATCTCGGTCTGGGCCGCGAGCACCGCGCTGGGCATCCCGCTCGGCCCGATCCTGGGCGGGCTGCTGCTCGAGCACTTCTGGTGGGGCTCGGTGTTCCTGATCAACATCCCGATGGTCGGGCTGGCACTGCTCGTGTGCGGATTCCTGCTCCCGGTGTCGCGCTCGGCCGACGCCCCCAAGGTGGACATCACGGTCACCGTCCTGGTGGTCGCGGGGCTGACCACGCTGATCTTCGCGCTGATCGAGGCGCCCGAGTGGGGCTGGGGCGACGCGCGCGTGCTGACGCTGTTCGGCGCGGCGGCGCTGCTCATCGCGAGCCTGGTGGTGCGTGAGGCCAGGGCCCGGCGGCCGATGATCGATCTGGGGCTCTTCCGCGACCGCAACTTCCGGTGGGCCACGGTCGCCGCCCTGGTGCCGTCCTTCGCGATCTCCGGCGTGTTGTTCCTGGTCCCGCAGCGGTTCCAGGGCGTGGACGGCCACAACGCGTTCGGCACCGGGCTGCGACTGCTGCCGCTGCTGGGCGGGCTGTTCGTGGCCTCGCTGGCGAGCTCCAAGCTCGCGGCGCGGTTCGGCTACAAGGTGGTCATCCCGAGCGGCCTGTTCGTGCTCGGCGGCGGGCTGCTGCTGGGCGCGACCGGCTCGGTGCACGACGGGTACGGATGGACCGCCTGCTGGCTCACCGTGACCGGCCTGGGCCTGGGCCTGTCGCTGGTGCCCTCGATGGACGCGGTGATGGCCAACCTCGCGCCGGAGCGCACCGGGATGGGATCGGCCCTGGTGCAGACCCTGCGGCAGGTGGCGGGCGCGCTCGGGGTGGCGATCCTGGGCAGCGTGCTCGCGTCCGCCTACGTCGACCGGATCGACACCGCCGGACGCCCGGGCCCGGTCGCGGACGCCGCGCGCGACTCGATCGGCGGCGCGGCCAAGGTGTCGGCCCACGGCGCGGACCCGGCACTGCTGGACTCGGCCCGCGAGGCGTTCGTGCACGGCATGAACCTGAGCCTGCTGATCTGTGGCGTCAGCGCACTGGTTCTCGGCGTCGCGGTGGCGACCTTCCTGCCCCGCCGCATCGCCGACGCACCGGCGCCGGCGGCGAGCCCGGCCGGACCGGGAGAATCGAGGCATGACCGCGAAGGAGTCCTCCATCCGTGACCTGGCCGCCTCACCCGTGGGGCTGCGCGAGCGCAAGAAGATCAAGACCCGCCAGGCGATCCGCCGGGAGGCCTACCGGCTCTTCCGCGAACACGGCTACGACGCGACCACCGTCGACCAGATCGCCGAGGCGGCGGAGATCTCGCCCAGCACCTTCTTCCGCTACTTCCCCAGCAAGGAGGACATCGTGCTCACCGACGAGTACGACCCCCTGATGGTGGAGATCCTGCGGACCGCGCCCGAGGGCATGAGCCTGCTCCGGGTGATGCGCACCGTCATCCTGGACACGCTGCGCGAGATCCTGGAGGAGGACCGCGAGGAACTGGTCACCCGGATGACCCTGATCCTGGAGGTCCCGGCGCTGCGCCGGCGCAACTACGAGCACCAGATGCAGACCTGGGCGATGATCACCGAGTCGTTCGCCGCCGGGACCGGGCGTTCGGCCGACGATTTCGAACTGCGGGTCGCCGCCGCCGCGATCGGCGCGGCACTGTCGGAGGCGATCGTGGGGTGGACCCGCGACGGCTGCACGGGGGACCTGGTCGCACTGGCCGACGAGTCCCTGGGCCTGTTGGAACGGGGGCTGGGGGACAGCCCGTGAGAGGCGCGGCGGGCGTGGGGTGGGCGGCGGGCGCGTGACGCGCACGGCGGCGCGGCGGCTGCGTTGGCCGGCGGTCGGCGCGCCGGGGTGCATGCCCGCTATGCGGTCACGGTCGGGCCGTCCGCTACGCGCCCGGGATGCACGTCCGCTACGCGCCCGCCACCCCCGCACCACACGACCAACCCGACGCGCAGCGCCCGGCCCGACCCCGGACCCGGCCGCGCAGCGGACGTGCGACCCGCCCCGTAGGGGCCGAGCAACCCGGCGCGGAGCGACCGGCGGACCCGGACCCGTAGGGGACGCGCCGGTCCGGCCGCGTAGCGGACGAGCAACGCGGCCGGGCGTCGGGCTCAGGCCCGGGCGACCGCCTTTGCCAGCACCTGTTCGGCCAACTGCTCCGGGTCGGTCACCGGGGCGTCGCAGGTGAAGTGCCGGCACACGTACGCCGCCGGCAGGCCGTCCACCAGCGGCCGGTCGCGCAGCAGCGGTACCGGCGACTCCTCGGCCGGGTCGCCCATCGCGACCACCGCGCCGGGGGCGGTGGACATCAGCGCGGTCAGGTAGAGCGCCCAGGTCGCGTCGTCGTCGCGCGGGCCGACCACGGCGATCTCGCGCGGCCCGTCCAACCACGCCTCGGCGACCGCCAGGCCCCAGCCGATCTGCCGCGGCGCCCGGGCGGCCAGCATCCGTACCAGGCCGAGCGCGCGTCCGGCGGCCTCGCGGTGGTCCTCCGAGCCCAGGTGCGCCGCGTAGCCGAGCAGGGCGCCGGCCGCACCGGTCCAGCCGGACGGGGTGACCCCGTCGGTGGGGTCCTGCGGTCGGCGGAAGAGTTCCTCGGCGTCGTCGGCGGTGTCGTAGAACGCGCCGTCCTCGTCCACGAAGTGCCCCAGCACCACGTCCACGAGCACGCCGGCGAAGGTCAGCCACGCGTCGTCCGAGGTCACCGCGTACAGCGTGAGGAAGCCCTCGGCGACGTCCGCGTAGTCCTCCAGGACGCCCGCGTTCGGGCCCGGTCGGCCGTCGCGCGAGGTGCGCACGAGCCGGTCGCCGAGTTCGTCGTCCTCGTCGCCGCCCAGGTGCACCGCGAGCAGCAGGTCGGCCGCGGCGAGCGCGGCGTCGAGCAGGTCGGGGCGGGAGAACAGGGTGCCGGCCTCGGCCAGTGCCGCGATGGCCAGCCCGTTCCACGCGGCCACCACCTTGTCGTCGCGGCCCGGTCGGGCCCGCTCCTCGCGCGCGGCCAGCAACCTGGCCCGCACGTCGGTCAGTCGCTCGACGTCCTCGGGGTCGTCGAGCAACTGCAGGACGGACATGCCGTGTTCGAAGGTGCCCTCCTCGGTGACCGCGAACACGCGGGCCGCCCACGTGCCGTCCTCCTCGCCCAGCACCTCGATCAGTTGCGCCGGGGTCCAGGCGTAGAACGCGCCCTCGACCGACCTGCCCTCGGCGTCCGGGCTGTCCGCGTCCAGCGCGGAGGCGAACGCACCCTCGGGGGTCCGCAGTTCGCGAACCAGGAAGTCGGCCGTCTCCAGCGCGATCCGGCGGGCGAACTCGCTCCCGGTGGCCCGCCACAGATGGGTGTACACCCGGATCAACTGGGCGTTGTCGTAGAGCATCTTCTCGAAGTGCGGCACCACCCACGCCGCGTCCACCGAGTAGCGCGCGAAGCCGCCGCCGAGTTGGTCGTAGATCCCGCCCCGGGCCATCGCCTCGCAGGTCTCCTGGGTGATCTCCAGGGCCGCCTCGGATTCGGTCCGGGCGTGGTGGCGCAGCAGGAACTCCAGCACCATCGACGGCGGGAACTTGGGCGCGTCGCCGAAGCCCCCGTGCACGCGGTCGTACTCGCGCGCGAGCAGGGTCAGCGCGATGTCCAGGTCCTCGGCGGTGGGTGCGTCGTCTCCCGTGTGCAGGTCGCGCGGGGCGGCCAGGGAGGTGGCGATCTGCAGGCCGGTGCGGCGCACCTCGTCGTTGCGGTCGACCCAGGCCTTGTTGATCTCGTACATCACCTGCCGGAACGAGGGCATGCCCCGGCGCGCCTCGCTCGGGTAGTAGGTGCCGCAGTAGAACGGCTCGCCGTCGGGCGTCGCGAACACGGTCATCGGCCAGCCGCCCTGGCCGTGGTTCATCGCAACGGTGGCCTCCATGTAGACCGCGTCCACGTCCGGGCGTTCCTCGCGGTCCACCTTGATGGCGACGAAGTTCGCGTTGACGATCGCGGCGGTGGCCTCGTCCTCGAAGGACTCGTGGGCCATCACGTGGCACCAGTGGCACGCGCTGTACCCGACGCTGAGCAGGATCGGGACATCACGGCGGCGGGCCTCCGCGAACGCCTCCTCACCCCACGGCCACCAGTCGACGGGGTTGTCGACGTGTTGGAGGAGGTACGGCGATGTGGACCCAGCGAGACGATTCGGCATGGAACCATCCTCGCGCGCCGAACCCCACCGACCCACCAACCGGCCCGCGTCGAGCGAGTCGAGTCCGGCGTCCGCATCGCACGGGGACCCGCGTCGGCGTGTGCGGGGGGCCTGCGGCCGGCGGTCGGCGCACGGGCCCGGCCCTCGTCGCGGCCGGTGCACGCACCCTGCTCCGCTATGGGAAGAAGGATCGATGAAGCACGAGTACGAGGCGAAGTTCCTGGCCGTCGACGTCGCCGGCCTCCGGGACAAGCTGATCGGGCTGGGTGCCGTCCAGGCGTTTCCCCGGACTCTCCTCAAGCGTTGGATCTTCGAGAGCCAGGCGCTCGACGGCGGTGCGTGGCTGCGTCTGCGGGACGAGGGCACCCGGTCCACGCTCACCCTCAAGCGGGTGACCGACTCCACCAGGATCGACGGCACGACGGAGATCGAGACCGAGGTCGCGGACCTGCACGCCATGGCGGAGATCCTCTGCGGGCTGGGCCTCCGGGAGGTTCGCTACCAGGAGAACTATCGCGAGGAGTGGCGTCTGGGCGAGGTCGCCTTCGACTTCGACACCTGGCCGGATCTCCCCACCTTCGTGGAGATCGAGGGCCCCGACGAGGCATCCGTCCGCGGGGGCGCGGCGCTTGTGGAACTCGACTACGCCGAGGCCAGGTTCGGCAGCGTGGACGAGATCTACAAGAGCGAGGCCGGACGCGACATCCTCGCCGAGCCCACCCTCCTCTTCCCGAACGCCGGGTAGCGGAGAGGCCGGCGCTCCCACCGGACGCGACTTGTGCTCCGCCGGTCAGTCCGGGCGACTACGGTCCGCCCGAAATCGACCGGCGGTCGAGCTTCGTCAGGCGTCGAGCCGCAGAGCGTCGGTCAGGGCGGACCACGACGCGGGCGGGAAGGCCAGACGCCCGACGCCGGGATCCTTGCCGTCACGCACATCCGTGGTCGTGTGAGTCGGTGCGACTTCCACGCATTCGCCGGAGTGGTCGCTGTAGCTCGACTTTCGCCACGGCCCGACGTTGCTTTCTATCATGGTGATTCCTTGGCTAGTAGCTTGGCCGCGTTTTCAATGAACTCTACCGATTCCGCAGGCGTGAGAGAGATCGACCGCAGCTCGTCGAAAACGAGAGTGAAATTTCGCGTGTCGGTCATTTCTTCGAGGTACAGCGCGCTCGTCAGATTCTCCACGTACACGACGTCCGTGTCACCAACGAGAGGAAATGAGAAAATCACGAATGATCCACTCATTCCCGGATGTGCGCCCCTGGACTCGGGGAGTACCTGGAGTGTGACATTCGGAAGTTGCGTCATGTCCCACAGGTGCCAGAGCTGAGCGGCCATGGTGCCGCGCCCGCCGACAGGCAGCCGCAGGGCCGACTCCGCAACGATTCCCCAGAAGCGGACGGGCTGGTCGTCCCTGGTCAGAATCGCCTTCCGCTCCTTGCGGACGTGCAACAACGCTTCCACCGCATCCGGACTCGAGTCCGGGTTGGCGTTGACGACAGCGCGCGTGTACTCGTCGGTCTGAAGTAGCCCCGGGATCAGAACCATCTGAAACGCCCGGATGTAATTCGCATCCGATTCCGGCCCGAGGTAGCCAACGGATTTGGGCGGCAGCAGAGTACCGAATTCTTCCCACCATCCACGCTTTTTGCCTTCGCGCGCAAGCCTCTCAAGCGTGGCCCGTAGTTGAGGGTCGGTCACCTCATAGAGATCCAACAGATCTCGGACATCGCGCGCTCGCACGGCCAGGCGACCGTTCTCGATCCTCGACACCTTGGTCTTGTGGCATTCGAGGACTGCGGCAGCGTCATCCAGTGACTTCCCCGCTGCCGTTCGAAGTCGACGCAGGTCCGATCCCAGCTTGCGACGTCGGACGGTCGGCGGCTGCTCTGCGGCCACGTGATCCCCTCTCCCTCCAGCGACAGTGTGCCCGTTCTGCCTGCACACCTGGTACCGATCCGAACACGACGCACGTTTCCTACGGAAACGTTGCGTTCCGGTTGGGTTTCCAGTCAAACTGCTGTCAGCGACCCCGTGCACACGGAACGTCGCGAACGGAGGTACAGGCATGTCCACAAAAGGGCAGCAGCGCGTGAAATCTGATGCGCTGGAGCCGAGCCCCGAAGGGCGTCGGCTGTTGGACGAGCTGGTGGGAAAACAGGTGTGCGACACCCGGTCGGGGGTGTGCGGCGTCCTGGTCGACGTCATCGGGTCCACGGCCTACGCGCGGATGCCGTCCGCGTTGGAGTGGCGGGCGCCCGTCGCGTGCATCGAAGCGATACCGGCGAACGCGGCCGAAGGACAGGCGCGTTGAGTGCCGACGGGCCCTCGTGCCCCCAACGGAAAGGACCCGTCCCGATGACAGATGATCGCGACGACATTCGCCCCGGCCCGGCCGGGATTTCGGCACTCGAACGGGTGCCGGACGCGCGGCTGCGGCTTCCCATTCCGGAGCCGGCCCGCAGTGGGCCCGAGCCGACGGACACCTCCACCATCTGGTGGGCCTTCGGTACATCGACCGCCCTGGTGCGCGCCGAGCCGCCCTACCGCGAGGCACGGCCGAGACTCCACCCGGACACGACGGCCCACCGCGTACCGGGTTGGTCGACCGGCGAGGAGATCGACAAGGCCGCCGCCTTCGTCGAGCGCTACCGGGACGCCTGGTGCCGCGACGGCCGCACGGGGCGGGAGGGCACCCTCACCGCCGTCAACGGTCGAAGCGCCTACCTGCGCGCCATGAACGGCGTCGAGTTCACCTGCCGGCTGCCGACACTGGTGATCGTCCGGTTGCCGCCCCCGCGCCTGTACCGGCGGGTTCGCTACGTCGGGAAGGAGGACCCGGCCCACCGCCCACCGGGCGACATCATGGAGACGTGGGCCGTCACCAACGGCACGCTCGCGACCGTGCAACCACGCACCGGACCCGCCTGGTTCGCCCTGCTCGCCGACCTCGAACGCGACCTTCCGACCGGCCCCGTGGCCGACTGGGACGATCCGCCGTTCATCCCGCACCACGCCGAGGACCCGGACAGGGCCGAGTCCGCACACCCGTGACCGCCCCGCCCTCGCGCACCACGCCTGCGACCGCCGACGGTGTACGGGGCAAGGATTGCGGGTGATTCGGCCGGTCAGGCGACGGGCGCGCCCTTGTCCCGCTTGGACTCGGCGGTCCGCTCGGACTCGGCCGCCCGGTCGGCGGTGCTGCCCGGCTTGCCGTCCTCGTCGAAGTCCACCCGCTTGAGCTGCTTGTTCATCGACTTGAGCAGGAGCCAGGTGGCGACCGCGATCGCGGCGACCACCACGAACCCGAGCAGGCCGGGCGTGACCTTGCTCTCCTCGACCGCGAGCTGGAGCGCGAGCGGTGTCATGACGAACTACCTCCTGGATCGGAACCCCTTGTGAACAAGAGTGACATCCGATCGGCGGGACGTATGCACCGAGGGCCCGGAGAATCGTGCTCCGGGCCCTCGTACGGTCATCCGCGGGTGGTCAGCGCCGCACGCCCACCCGTACGCCCGCGAACAGGTCGTCCTCCGGCAGATCCGTGTCCACCAGCGAACGGACCAGCTCGTAGTCCTCCGTCGGCCACACCTCGCGCTGCACCGAGAGCGGCACCCGGAACCAGAAGCCGTCCGGGTCCACCTGGGTGGCGTGCGCGATCAGCGCCCGGTCGCGCGTCTCGAACCAGTCGGCGCACGGGATGCGCGTGGTGATGTCGCGCTCGTCGCGGTCGCCCCAGCGCTCGAGCCACTCGCCGTACGGCGACTCCAGGCCGCGACCGAGCATGCCCTCGTGCAGCGCCTCGATCCGCGCGCGCGAGATGCCCTGGTTGTAGTACAGCTTCAGCGGCTGCCACGGTTCGCCGGACTCCGGATACGCGTCCGGGTCACCCGCGGCGTCGAACGCCACCATGGTGATCTTGTGCGTCTGGATGTGGTCGGGGTGCGGGTAGCCGCCGTTCTCGTCGTACGTGGTGATCACGTGCGGACGGAACTCGCGGATCAGCCGAACCAGCGGCTCGGCCGCCTTGTCCACGTCCAGCACCGCGAAGCAACCGTCCGGAAGCGGCGGCAGCGGGTCGCCCTCGGGCAGTCCCGAGTCCTCCCAACCCAGCCACGCCTGCTGTACACCCAGGATCTCGCGCGCCGCGTCCATCTCCTTGCGGCGCACCTCGTGGATGTTGGCCTCGATCTCCGGGTTGCCCTGGAGAGCGGGGTTGAGCACCGAGCCGCGTTCGCCGCCGGTACAGGTCGCGACGAGGACCTCGGCCCCCTCGGCGACATAGCGCGCCATGGTGGCCGCGCCCTTGCTCGACTCGTCGTCGGGGTGCGCGTGCACCGCCATCAGCCTCAGCCGATCGTCACTCACCGGAACGTCGCTCCTCATCCGTGCCCCGTGTCCCAGCCGCCGGGTCGTACCGCCGGGACCTGTCGAAGGCCGCTCTTGCACCGGACATATAGTGGCCGATAGATCTCGCTCGGGCGCAAACCCGGGCCCGTCCCGCAGGAGACCCGGTGAGCGCAACGCCCGTCACCCGTTACGGCAAGGGCGCCACCCGAAGCGATCGAAAGTTGCGGATCGCGTTCGCGGTCTTCATGGTCGTGCTCGTGGCCGGGACGGTGTGGATCGGCCTCGATGTGGCGAACCCCGGCGTACGCGGGTCTATTCCGAGCTTCAAGGTCACCTCGGATTCCTCGGTGGAGGTCCAGGTGGAGATCCGCAAGGACGGCGACAAGGAAGCCGTCTGCGTGCTGCGCTCGCGCGACGTGGGCGGCGCCGAGGTGGGTCGCCGCGAACTGCGTTTCGCCAAGGGCGACAAGCACATCGAGCGCATCGAGACGCTGCAGACCATGGGCCGGCCCAACACCGCCGAGCTGGAGGATTGTCACACCGTCGGCTGAGCGGCGGTGCCGATGTCGTCGGCCGATCGTGTCCCGTGTCACCCGGGTGTGCGTGACTGCCCGAGACGTCGGGAGATTGTTACTCTCGAAGCTTCGTCCCCTCACGACCCGAGGTGTTCACACCGCGGACGGTGAGGGGGCGCTGGTATATGTGACCCCCTCCGCCGACCGGGCCCGCCCGGACGGCCGGTCGGACCGCGTGTACCTCATTCGTACGCACCGTGTACGCAACCCCTGTCGCAGACCTACGAGGAGCACCCCGTGACCCAGACCAGCGAAAGCGTCACCTGGCTCACCCAGGAGGCGTACGACCGGCTCAAGGCCGAGCTGGAACACCTGTCGGGTCCCGGCCGTTCCGAGCTCGCCGTGAAGATCGAAGAGGCCCGCCAGGAAGGCGACCTCAAGGAGAACGCGGGCTACCACGCGGCCAAGGAGGAACAGGGCAAGCAGGAGCTGCGGATCCGCCAGCTCATCGGCCTGCTCCAGAACGCCAAGGTGGGCGAGGCCCCCGCGGACGACGGCGTCGTCGAGCCCGGCATGGTCGTCACCGTCATCTTCAACGGCGACAAGGACGACCCCACGACCTTCCTGCTCGGTTCGCGCGAGGACGCGGTGAGCGACGTGGACGTCTACTCGCCGCAGTCGCCGCTGGGCAAGGCGATCAACGGCCGGACGGTCGGCCACAAGGCCACGTTCGCGCTGCCCAACGGCAAGAGCACCAGCGTCGAGGTGTTGGCGGCCAAGCCCTACAAGGGCTGAGCACCGACCCCAGGCTGAGTGCCGACCCCAAGCGGCCCGTGCTCCCGGTATTCCGGGGGCCGGGCCGCTTGCTTTCCCGGGGCCTGGAGTGCGGAACTCGGCTCGATCCTCAGCGAGGCATCAGCCGGTCGCCCGGAGGTACTTGCGCACCGCGAGCGCCCGGAAGATGACGATGATCACGGCCGACCAGATCAGCGACGCCCACACGGGGTGCTGCATGGGCCACGCGTCGGACTGCACGACACCCGGATTGCCGAACAGCACTCGGGCCGCCTGCACCGTCGCGCTGAACGGGTTCCACTCGGCGATGTGCCGCACCCAGGGCGTCATCTGACTGGAGTCCACGAAGGCGTTCGAAATGAACGTGACCGGGAACAGCCAGATGATTCCTCCCGAGGTCGCCGCCTCCGGAGTGCGTACGGACAGGCCGATCAGCGCCCCGATCCAGGTGAAGGCGTAGCCCAGGAGGAGCAGCAGGCCGAAGCCGGCCATGATCCGCCCGGCGGTGGTCGGCTCGGCGGAGCCGGTGCGCCAGCCCACGAGGAGGGCGACGCTCGCGAGCACGAGCATCGTGATGGCCGTCTGGGCGAGATCGGCGACCGTACGGCCGGTCAGGACGGCACCACGCGCCATGGGCAGCGAGCGGAACCGGTCGATGAGCCCCTTCTGCATGTCGTCCGCGATACCGGCGGCCGATCCCGCGGTGGCGAAGGTGACGGTCTGCGCGAAGATGCCCGCCATCAGAAAGTTCTTGTAGACGTCCGAGTCGGTGCTGTCGCCGATCTTCATCGAGCCACCGAAGACGTACGTGAACAGCACCACGAACATCACCGGCTGAATGACCCCGAAAAGGATCATCTCCGGAATCCTGGTCATCCGAATCAGGTTCCTGCGGGCGATGACCAGGGAGTCGCGGAGCGACTGGGCCACGCCGCCGCGGGCCACGGGCGTGGCTACGGAGGTCTTGGTCAGCACGGCCATTACAGCTTCACCGCCTTGTCGCGGCCGCGCTGCGGGCCGTCCTCGGTCGTCTCTTCGACGTCGTCCCCACCCGCGCCGTTGCCGGTCTCGGACTCCGCGGCATGGCCGGTGAGCGCGATGAACACGTCGTCCAGGGTGGGTCGGCGCAGCCCGATGTCGTCGATCTCGATACCGCGCGCGTCGAGTTCGCGGATGATCTCGGCGAGCAGCTTGGCGCCGCCGGTCACCGGTACGGTGATCCGCCGCTGGAGCTTGACCACGCCCAACTCGCCCTTGCCGAACGAGGTCAGCATCTCGCTCGCGTCGGCCATGCGCTCCGCGTCGTGTACGACCACCTCGACCCGCTCGCCGCCGACCTTGGCCTTGAGCTGGTCGGCGGTGCCGCGCGCGATCACCTTGCCGTGGTCGACCACGGCGATGTCGTTCGCGAGGTGGTCGGCCTCTTCCAGATACTGCGTGGTCAGCAGCAACGTGGTGCCGCCCGCGACGAGTTCCTCGATCACCCGCCACAGCGCCATGCGGTTGCGCGGGTCGAGCCCGGTGGTCGGCTCGTCCATGAACATCACCGGCGGGCTGACCACGAGTGCCGCCGCCAGGTCGAGCCGGCGGCGCATGCCGCCCGAATAGGTCTTGGCGGGCCGGTCGCTCGCCTCGGACAGGTCGAACTGGGCCAGCAGTTCGTCGGCCCGACGCTTGGCGTCACGACCGCTGAGCTGATACAGCTCGCCGACCATCCGAAGGTTCTCGCGGCCGGTCAGATACTCGTCCACGGCCGCGAACTGGCCGGACAGGCCGATCGAGCGGCGGACCGCGTTGGGATTCTTGAGCACATCGTGACCGGCCACCACGGCTCGCCCGGAATCGGGTTGGAGCAGGGTGGTCAGCACTCGCACACATGTCGTCTTGCCTGCGCCGTTCGGTCCGAGTAGGCCCAGGACGGTGCCGGTGGGCACACTCACGTCCACGCCGTCGAGCGCTCGGACCGAGCCGAAGGTCTTGACCAGACCTTCGGCGACGATCGCTTCCTGCATGTCGGTGAATCACTCCTCGTGCGGATGGGGCATGGGGGCGGGCCGATCGATTCAGATCTCCACCATGCGCCCAACGCACCGAGCATGCGACCGCTTTTCTCCGGAAGCGTAACTCTTCGTGTCCGGATGACAGCCCACCGGAATCGCCTGGTCGTGCGTCGGCGAACCCCGGATACCTCTCGGCCGCGTCCTCCGTGGACGGACATGGCTTGGCCCAACAGCCAAGCACACGGCGCCGACATCGCCGACTCGCCCCACCCCGCCGCCTGTTGCGACCTCCGCCGCGCGAGGCGGCGCCCCGCGTCGCCGTCGCCTCAGCTCTTGCCGACGGTGTATCCCGCGCTGTACAGCGCCTCCACCACCGCCGCGCAGTGGCTGCGGCCCTTGGTCTCCAATTGCAGGTCCACGTCCGCCTCGCCGACCCGCAGCGTCGCGTCGGTGCGCACGTGCGACACCGCGGCGATGTTGGCGTCGGTCTCGGCCAGGCGACCCAACAGGGTGGCCAGCGCGCCGGGGCTGTCCGGGATCCGTACCCGCAACGACAGGTAGCGGCCGGCCGAGGCCAGACCGTGTCGCAGCACCCGGAGCATCAGCAGCGGGTCCACGTTGCCGCCGGACAACACCGCCACCACCGGGCCCTCGATCGGCTCGCCGGCCTCCAGCAGTGCCGCCACCGACGCGGCTCCGGCCGGCTCGACCACCAGCTTGGCCCGCTCCATGCACAGCAGCAGCGCCTGCGACAGGGATTCCTCACCGACCGTACGGATACCGTCCGTGTGCTCCCGGATCAGCGCGAAGGGCACCTCGCCGGGGCGCCCGACCGCGATGCCGTCGGCCATCGTGCCGAACGAGGGCAGCGAGACCGGCGCGCCCGCCGCGAGCGAGGGCGGGTACGCGGCGGCGGACGCCGCCTGTACGCCGATCACCTTGACGTCGGGGCGAAGTGCCTTGACCGCGACCGCGATTCCGGCCAGCAGGCCGCCGCCGCCGGTGCCCACCAGGATGGTCTTGACCTCGGGGCACTGCTCCAGGATCTCCAGGCCGACGGTGCCCTGGCCGGCCACCACGTCCTGGTGGTCGAACGGGTGGATGAACACCGCGCCGGTCCGGTCCGCGTGGGCCCGCGCGGCGGCCAGCGCGTGCTCGACGTTCTCGCCGCCCAGGATCACCTCGGCGCCGTACGAGCGGGTCGCGGCCACCTTGGGCAGCGGCGCGCCGGCCGGCATGAACACCGTGGACGCGACGCCCAGGGTGCGGGCCGCGAGCGCGACGCCCTGCGCGTGGTTGCCGGCGCTCGCCGCCACCACGCCCCGCGCGCGCTCGGACTCGGACAGGCCCGCGATCCGCACGTATGCGCCGCGGATCTTGAAGGATCCGGTGCGCTGGAGGTTCTCGCATTTGAGGTGGACGGGCGCGCCGATGCGGTCGGTCAACGCCCGACACGACCTCATCGGGGTCTCGCGAACGACGCTCTCCAGCATCTTTCGCGCGATCCGGATGTCGTGCAGGGTCACCGTGGCCGGGGCAGGACTGCTCATACGCCGAGTGTCGCACCAACCGCACATGCGGATGCGCTGGGTCTCCTCCCGTCCCGGTGGTCACGGGAGTTCGGGAGGCGGGTCGGGCCCGGGGTTGGGGAGGTGGTGCGGGCCTCGGTTCCGGAGCCGGTTCGGGAGGCGGTTCAGGCGGTTGGGGCCCGGTTCAGGAGCCGGACGGGTTCCGGCTCTGGCGGCGTTCCATCGAGGCGTTGAAGAGGGTGAGCAGCTCGGTGAACCGCTCGCGGTCGTCCATGCTCCAGCCTTCGCAGATCTCCGCCATCAGGCGCTGCCGGGCGTGCCGCACCTGGTGCAGCCGGTCCCGGCCCTCGGCGGAGAGTTCGAGCAGTACGGCGCGACCGTCGTCGGGATTGGGCACCCGATCCACCAGGCCCTGTTCGACCAACGGGGTGACCTGCCGGGTCACCGTGGACGAATCGATCGTCATCGCCTGCGCGAGCGCCTTGACGCCCATCGGCCCACCCGCTTCGAGCCGGCCGAGCAGCAGATAGGCCGCGCGGTCCATCGAGTTGCGCAGTTCGCCGACGGCGCCGAGCCGGGTCTGCTCGGCACGACGCGCGAACAGCGCCACCTCGTGCTGCAGGCGGTCGTAGAGCGGGTCGGCAGAGCCGGTGGGGTCGTCATGGGCCTGGTCCGGAGTCATCGCCGCTCGTTCGTCGATCGGATGTGGTGCTCCGAAGGATATTGCGCGGACCGGGATCACCGGGCCTCGACCGGGTGATTCCACCCCGCATTGCCGTCCCGGGTTTTGCCGCGCCGATATACCGGGAGGTGTCGTCGCCGTCGCCGGCGGGTGCGACCGCGGCCGGATGTCGGGCGGAACCGCGGTCGGCGTCGGCTGGGGCGCGGTGCGCGGCGCGATCTCGAGGACCGACATGTCGCGACTCGCGACTACCCGAACGGGGGCGGGGCAGCCTCACAGTGAGCGGCGACGGCATCGGGCCGGCCGGACATCCGCTCGGCGGATCTGCGGGAGGAACCGTGCACAAGCGCGACGCTCGCGAGTTCGACGTCTTCGTCCACAGCGTCGGCGCGCAACTGCTGCGGGCCGCCGACCTGCTCACCGGTGACCGCCAGCGCGCCGAACGCCGGGTCGAGCGCGCGTTGGCGCACACCTGTGTGAACTGGAGCCGGCTACCCGACCAGGATCCGGTACGCACCGCGTGGCGGGCGCTGCTGGCCGGGTACCTGGACCCGTGGCGTCCGGGACCGCGTGGATATCGCGGCGAACACCCCGACGCGGGCGAGCCGTTCACCACATTGGACCGGCTCGGCCGGGTCGAGCGGGCCACCGTGGTGCTGCGGTTGTACGCGCGCCTGGACGAGTACGACGCGGCGGAGGCGTTGGGGCTGCCGATCGAGACGGTGGCCCGCGCGTGGCGGCGCGGGCTGGCCGAGGTACTGGCCGGCGGCACGCTCTCGCGCGACGGATCCGGGGCGGGGGCGAGCGTGGGGACGGTTCGGGCGGAGACGGTCGGAGCGGAGACGGTCGGAGCACAGATGGTGCGGGTGGAGACGGTCCGAGTCGAGACGGTCCCGGCGGAGACGGTCCGAGCGGAGACGGTCCGAGCGGAGACGGTCCGATGAGCGTGACGGTGTCGCCGCCCGGGTCGGCGGACGCGGAGGAGGTGCCCGAGCCGCCGGAGTTCCCGTATCGGCCGCTGCCCGCGAACCTGGCGCGACGGGTGCGACGGCGGGCGCACCGCCGACGGCTGCGGCACGTGATCGGTTCGTGCGCGCTGGCCGGCGCGGTGGCCGGCGGGTTGTGGTTGGCCACGCCCGGGACCGGCGGCGGGAGTGGTCTGCCGCCGGCGCCGACGCCCACGCCCGTGGGGCCGATCGAGAACATCGCGCCACTGCGAGTTCGCACCGACGTCGGCCTGGGCGGCTCGGTGTGGATCGGCGACGCGGGCCCGGAGCGGGGTTCGTCGTGGTGTCTGGGCGGGACGGCCGAGGAAGAACCCTCGACGTGCCGATTCCTGCCCACGCCCGGCCGGCTGGACACGGCGACCCTGGACCCGGGCGTGTACGCGCCCACCGGTCAACGCCTGGTGGTCGCGATCCTGGTCGGCCAGAGCATGCCCGCCCCGGCGGTCCGCGGCGAACTGCGCGACCCCACGGGCGCCCGACAGATGCGCCTGAGCCGACCGCCCGGCCTCCCCGGCGTCGCCTACCTGTGGACCTACACGACCGACATCCCGATCTCGATCACCGTCTACGACGAAACCGGCAACCTGATCACCGCCTGCACCCCCTGCGCAGACACGACGCGCTGAGCGCCTGCGACAACTCCACCCGACCCGCTCGGACACCGGAACGGTTCGGCACGCGACCCGTTCCGCACGCGTTCATCGCCGACGTTCACCAGGCCTGACCGCCCCGCCGCCGGTCGATTTCGGGCGAGCGGCCATCGCCCGGACCGACCGGCGGAGCACAGGAGAACTTCGCCTCGTATTCGACGTCCCGCGAGCAGTCGGCCCCCCAATCTAGACTGCTGAATTCCGCCCCCGTCGAGAGGTACTCATGCGTCCCGTGCGATTTGAGCCCTGGTTGGCCGAGCTGCTCAGGCAGTCCGGCGCGGTCACCGATGTTGCGATCCGCACCGAGGCCGGTGAGCAGAAGGCTCCTCGTCCGGGTCCGTACGGAGTCTCGTTCCGGCTGCGGAACGGGGCCACGGTCGAGTTGAGCATCACCGCGGAGTCGGCACAGGGCGACCAGTACGCCCAACCGGAGACCGAGGTTCGGGGTGAGCCGCCGGCACACGTCGACTCGGTGCCCACGATCGATGGGGCCAAGGTCGAGGTTGCCGACATCGAGGAGTGGCTGGCCGCTCTGGTGGTCAACAGCGGAAGTCCCGAGCTCCTGCAAGTGAGTACGCGCTATTCCCAGGAGAACCCGGTGGGTGCGATCCCCTACGGCCTGGAACTCCGCTGGCACAGCGGGGCGAAGATCCGCGTGAACTTCCAGGACGCCTACAGCTCTGGTGGTCGCCCCGGAGCGGCCTACCAGTGTCCGGACACCATCTGAATCCAGGAACGGCGCGCCCCTGCACGTACCTGCGTCGGGAAGGCAAAAACGTGGCCCCCAGGCAAGCGGCATCCCAGTGGCAATGCACGACGTGCAAACAGCGGGTCGGTGTGGACGGCAACGGCAAGGCCAACAAGCACACCCGTCCGGACGATGCGAACAACTGGTGTCCCGGTAGCGCCGTGCAACCCGCACCGAAGTAGCAACTGTGCCCGCTCGGTGGACTCGGCGGCCCGCGAGCCCTGATGCCGGCCGGCCCGGCCACGTCGGGCCGCCCGGTGTTCGAGGGCGCGCGGGCCGCAGGACGGCCGCCGGGCTCAGCCCAGTGCTCGTTCCAGGTCTGCCAGGAGGTCGTCGGCGGATTCGATGCCGACGGAGAGGCGGACCAGGTCGCCGGGGACTTCCAGCGGGG